>CACWLH010000015.1 GCA_902761625.1 uncultured Erysipelotrichaceae bacterium | reverse complement strand
GCAGAAACAGATTTCTGCTTTCCAGGCTGTAAAAAGGCACCGGGGATGAAAGCAATTGCACATAACCGTCGTAGACAGTGACCGCATTCTTCTGCGGTTCTCTCGGTGTCATCCATGCCGAAGGCCAGATTCCTTTGCAGAACATAGTATCATTTGTATCTGCGATCCTTCTTTTGAATGGCAACGGGGCAAGAGATGAAGGACCTTTCAGATCATTGACGACAGGCCATCCGTCTGCTGTCCTGCGTCTGCACAGGCTTGCCATGGCCGCATCTCTGTATGGGAGCTGACGGATCATTCTGATGCATGATCGGATTGTACGGACATGGCTCATAGATGCCGAAGAGCTCTTTACTGCGTGAAACGGTGATCCGGTGGCCGTCCCCTGTTCCGCCTTCAGCCAGGAACAGATAATACCAGCCATCCTTTTTCAGAAGATGAGGACCTTCCGGGGCATGTTTCTGGAATCCGTAGTACAGAAGGGAGGCATCTGATATCTTTTCCGTGCAGTCTTCTGAAAGCTCAAAGATTCTCGCACCTCTGTTCAATAACATATAATGTCTGCCGTTTTCATGGAACAGGGAAGGATCAATGCCATCCTCCTCAATAAAGACCGGCTTTGAGTAGGGACCTTCAGGTTTGTCGGAAGAGACGATCATCTACCTGCGCAGAATCGCTCAGCCGTCATAGCTGATATCCGGTGCCCAGTATCCTCTGCCGCTGTCCAGTGCTCCAAGCTCAGACCAATCGGGATTCATGACGGCATGAGCGATGATCTGCCAGTGCACAAGGTCTTTTGAATGGGAAACGGGGATGCATGGAAAGAAGATGAATGAGGAATTGACCATGTAGTAGTCATCATTCACCCTGATAATGGAAGGATCCGGGAAAAAACCGCGGCGGATCGGATTGGCATACATATCTTCAAACGGTTTTGATGACAGAAAGATAATACCGGTCCAGTGTATCCGGGAATTTCCTGTATGCAATCTCATACGGTGTCAGCAAAGAGCGGTCAGCTTCCAGCACTGATATGCCGCATCTCTCGATCAGATATCTGCATTTGTCGATATCTCCGGATTCGGATGCGTAATGGAGAACACTCCGGTGGTCCTGATCATATTCATCAAGACTTGCCCGGGAATATTCCACGATATATTTCAGTATTTCCAGGGATCCGGATTCCGCTGCTTCAAACAGCGGAAGATTTTCTCCCGGTTCAAAGGAAATGACAGCTTCCGGTGTTTCCGTCAGGATTTTCCTGCCGCTGTCCAGATCCCGATTCATGATTGCCTGACAAAGTTCTGACATAAATTACCTCGTGCAGACATCATATCAGAGAATACAGAAAAGAGAATGTGCCTCAGGTTTACAGCGATCTGCTGTATCCTGTGACTGCATTCTCTCTTTTTGCAATATGATGATTCAGATTCCTTGATCCGTTATCAGTTTAATAGAGAGAACTGTTCTCCATGTTTGTGCCGATTGAACCTCTCGGCATTGTCAGTCCGGTGGAAATCTATAACAAAAAAATAAAATCATCGGCAACGCAGATAAAGTAACTCGGGAGAGGACTGAAAATCAACGCGGTCAGGCGCAATGGCAGACCACAGAAGACCGTGGTTCTTTATGAGGAGCGGCAGAGCTTAATGCCGTTCCTTTTTTTGGTGTCGGTGGACCATACGCATCTTTCCTGACAGAAGGGAAATCCGGAATCAGGCATCTTCAGAAAGTACATAATACATATTTTCCACAAATGTAACGAAGGAACAGATATAATGATTAAAGTTATATAGTTTCCATAACATCTGAGATGTTTCTTTCATATGTCGGAAGGGAGGCAATCCTGTGAAAAAAGCATTGCTGTCAAAACTCACAGAGGCGCTGACATCGGTTTTGCCGGTATTTGCCATCGTGCTGGTGCTGTCATTTACACCGCTTGCACCGCTCAGCTGGCAGGAGCGGATTATATTCACTGTCTGTGCAGTATTCCTCATGCTGGGAATCGCCCTGTTCAACCTTGGCGCGGATCTTGCGATGAGCCCGATCGGCCGCCATGTCGGTGAAGGTCTTACCAAGTCAGGGCGGATCAGGCTTCTGTTTGTAGCCTGTTTCCTGATGGGCGTATTGATTACCGTCGCTGAACCCGATCTCTCAGTTCTGGCCGGTCAGATCAGTGAAGTCGTCAAACCGATGGCGCTGATCTCAACGGTCGGTATTGGTGTCGGTCTGTTTTTGGTGCTGGCTGTATTGCGCATCGTGACAAGAACGGATCTGACGGCGATGCTGCTGTTCTTCTATATGCTGCTGTTCTCCTTTGCATCATTGATGATTGCAAGGGGAGGTGAATCATTCCTGCCGCTGGCATTTGACTCAGGCGGCGTGACAACCGGACCGATTACCGTTCCGTTTATCATGGCGCTTGGCATCGGTATCGCCCAGACCATCGGCGGACGCAATGCCGGTCAGAACTCATTCGGCCTGATCGCGCTTTGTTCAGCCGGACCGATTCTGGCTGTGCTGATTCTGAGCCTTTCCGCTTCCGGTTCGATTCATTTCCCGCTTCCGGATTATTCCATGGAGGCCGGACTCGGATCAGCCTTCTGGCATCTGCTGCTGGAAACATGCGTTGATGTGGCCAAGTCACTGCTGTTGATGGTCGGTTTCTTCGCAATATTGCAGAAGTTTGTGCTCCATCTGCCCAAGCAGAAGATTGTGCAGATTCTCTTCGGAATCATATTCGCCTTTGTCGGTCTTGTGATGTTCCTGATGGCCGTCACCATCGGCTTCATGCCGGTCGGCTATAAGATCGGCTCTCAGATGGCTGCCGGAAATCCTGCTGTCCTGATCGGCTTTGCCTTTATCATCGGTATGGTGGTTGTTCTGGCGGAACCGGCTGTACACGTTCTCAACCAGCAGGTAGAAGAAGTCACCAACGGTGCTGTTACCCAGAAACAGATGATGATCGCGCTCTCAGTCGGTGTCGGAACTTCCATCGGACTGTCCGTATTGAGACTTGTACTTGGATTCTCACTGCTTTACTATCTGATTCCCGGATATCTGGTTTCGCTTGGACTTTCATTCTTTGTGCCGAAACTCTATACGGCCATCGCATTTGACTCAGGCGGAGTTGCCAGCGGTCCTTTGACCAGCAGCTTCATCCTGCCGATGATGATCGGCGCCTGTGTGACATTGCGCGGTTCCAACGCGATCATGGATTTCGCATTTGGTGTTGTGGCAATGGTCGCAATGACACCGTTGATCACAATCCAGAGTCTTGGCTTCAGCAGTGTCGTATCCGCATTTGTCAGAGAAAAGAGAACTGTGCAGAAGATCCTCTCAGCGGACGATGCGCAGATTATCTACTTCGAGTAAGGAGGTTGAGATTCAATGGATGAAAAAAAGCAGAACCTGGAAGGCAATGTGGCTCCTCATAAATTAGTGATGCTGATAACGGTTGTCCAGAAAGGCAAAGGAACCTTCTTTGCGGACTTCATCAAATCGTTTGATGCCAATCTGCAGATCGCGGTTGTCGGCAGCGGAACGGCAGATTCAAATCTGGTTGAATTCCTCGGCCTGAAAGATAAACGGCGCAGTATCATCTTCAGTATTGTCCGCGAGGAGAGGGTCAATGAAATCATGGAGGCACTGGGAGAGCGTTTCCATACAGTCAATAACGATACAGGCATCTCATTCGCCGTACCGCTGTCCAGCGTGATCGGCAAACTGAGTTACGGATTCTTAAGCAATGATCAAAGGATGGTAAGTAAAAATGGCTGATAAAAAATACGAAGCGGTCTTCTGTGCCGTCAACGCAGGATTCTCTGACCATGTCATGTTCGCAGCCCGTAAGGCAGGAGCTGCCGGCGGAACGATTCTCAAAGGCAGAGGCACCACAACAACCGAAGCGGAAGAAATGTTCAATATCACGATCCAGCCGGAAAAAGAGGTTGTCATCATTCTGGTTCCGGCCGAGAAGAAGGATGAAGTTCTGCGGATGATCTATTCAAAGGCAGGCCTTGAAAGTGAAGCCCACGGCATTGCTTTCTCTGTTCCGGTAACCAGCGTGGTCGGACTCACTGATTTCAACAAAGAAGAAAAATAATGCTTTCATACGGGATGGAAAGACTATACTTCCCGGCTCATCTCAAAGACAGATCAGGATCCGCAGAAATACGGATCCTTTCTTTATGAAACGGCAGAAGAATGATTTCATCACAGATGAAAAAGCAGCTGTTTCAGGACCTTGTCCTGAACAGCCGCTGAAGTTATGAATCATTGCCTGATTTCTGTTTTTCGAAAATGGGCGTGAAGACTGTTTGGCTTTAAACTCTGCATGTAAATGTATATGAGCCGGATCCTTTGTTTTCAGCAGTGCCATCGGGCAGAACAATCTCTGCACTGGTATTGGCAGGGATGGAAACAGACAGTGTGAACAATCCGTTTTCAATCTTCCAGTCGCTGCGGATGGTTCCGTATTCTGACTCAAATGTGCGTGAGGCAGAAGTGATACGCTCATCCATCTTCGGTTCAATGCGGAATGTTCTGTATCCCGGTTCTGTCGGGACAATGCCGTTGATATTGCGGAACATCCAGTCATCAACACAGCCGAAGGCGTAGTGGTTCAGACTGAGCGCCATCGGTGTTCCATCCGGTTCAGCGGTGATCCAGCTTTCCCAGATCGTTGTGGCGCCATGATCGACCTCATAGAGCCAGGAAGGGCATTTGTCCTGGAACAGAAGGTCATATGCATTTTTCTGATAGCCGTTTTCGCACAATGTATCAAGAATAACGGGAGTGCCCAGGAATCCCGTATCCAGACAGCCGTTGTTCTCTTCGATCTTCTTCAGGATTTCCTGCATGAATGATTCTCTGAATTTTTCCGGGACAAGGCCATAGTGCAGAGGAATGATATAGCTTCCCATCAGAGTTGTCGGCATTTTTCCGTCTTCTGTGATGATGCCGTCAATGAATGCCTGACGCATTTTTTCCGCCATATCCGCATAATATGCGGCGTTTTTCTTTTCACCGAGCAATTCAGAAATCCGGGCAAAATTCTTCATTGAAAGGTATGCGTATGTTTCACTGACATACTGTTTGCCTTCCTTCATACTGATTGACATTCCGCTGCTGTCATTGAATCCTTTCTGTGTCATGCTGGGGATCAGCCATTCACCATAATGGAAGCCGGTATTCCAGAGATACTGATCGGTTTCTTTCGGAAGCTTTTTGTCGCCTCTGTATTTCGCGGCGGTTCTGATGATGAAATCACACCATTTCTTCATCGTGTCATACTGGTCTTTGAGAATTTCCGTATTCCCGGTCTGCTCATACATGGCAAGCGGAACAAGGATGCAGGCATCACTCCAGCCTGCCGGAGCCGGATATCCTTTCAAACCGCCGGCCAGAGTCAGAAGCAGGCTCATGTTCTTGTATGTCTGATTATTCGGAACGACCATCGGGATTGCGCCGTCTTTCTTCTGATCAGCACTGACGCTTCTGAGCCATCTGGTCAATAATCCGGTTGTATCTTCATTCTGCAAAGATGTGGCGGCGTAAATGCCGATATCACCTGTCCATCCCGCTTTTTCTCTTTGCGGACAGTCCGTCGGAATCGAAAGCATATTCGAACGCTGGGACCATCTGGTGTTTTCATAAAGTCTGTTGATCCTTGCATCGGAACATGTGAATGTTCCGGTTTCATCATTCTGTGTGGACACAGCGACTGCCGTATAGTCTTCCGGACGGATCTCATCAATACCGCTGATACGGATATAGCGGAAACCATGATAGGAGAATCTGGCTTCGTATACTGCTTCGGTTCCGTTGGAAACATAGACGACCTTCTGATCGCTTCCTTCGCCGACGCCGACTGTGCCGAGAATATTATTGAAATAATTGCCTTCGGTATCAGTGACTTCAAAATGCTCAAGTGTCACGGCAGTGCCTGCGGGAGCGCTGATTCTGAAACGCACATCACCGGCGAGCACCTGTCCGAAATCGATGATATGTTCGCCTTTGGGAGAAATATAGTATTTTTGTGCAGGTACTTCCTTTACCGCTTTGACCGGATTGCCTGTCTGCACGGCAAGTCCTCTGACATCTTTGTTTCCTTTTCTGACCGGTTTCCATGCACGGTCATCGAAATCAACTGTATCCCATCCGGGCTGCTCTTTGTTTGCGTCATACTGTTCTCCGGCAAAGAGGTCGGAAAAGCAAATTGGTCCGGATGAATATTTTTCACTGCCGTCGGAACATACGGTGATCTGTTCACCGTTTTTCAATGTGACTTCCAGCTGATACAGAAGCGCATAAGGTTTCTTCAGGTCTTTATTGTCAATCGCTGTCTGCAGATTGAAATACCATCCGTCGCCGACATACATGCCCAGTGCATTATCGCCTTTATGCAAAAGGGCACTCACATCATAAACCTGATAACAGAGCAGTCTGTCATATGATGTATATTCCGGCGCAAAGCGGCGGTCATCTGCACGGATGCCGTTGATGCTTGCCTCATAGACGCCATGACAAGTCGCATAAAGACGTGCGCTGGCTGCTTCATCATCAAGATGGAATGTTCTGCGGAACATCAGCGGAGCAGGCTGGTTTCCGAATCCTTTTTTTCTTTTGACCGGTTTTTCCGCACTTTCAATCCAGACTGCCTTCCAGTCTTCCGGATAAAGAAATGCTGTTTCAAACCATGTTTTTGCCTCTGCTGTATTGTCATGTTCATCACAGACGGATACCGTCCATTCATAGCGGGTGCGCGATCTCAGCGGAATGCCCTGATACGGCACGAATACAGACTGACTGCTTTCTCTGATGCCGGTATCCCAAACAACATTGTTCTGATCGCTGAGAATGATCCGGTATGATTTCTGCTGCACATTTTCCTCATCACTCTGCAGCTTCCAGGAAAAATACGGTTTTGTATCGATGCCGATGAGTTCCTTTTGGTGATTTGTTTTCAGATCGTACAGTTTCATACATTCCTCCATTGCCTGATATTGCTTATTGAACTGTCTTATTATAATTTGAGTATATAAGCTGATTATCCGCATTTTAATGTATGAAAATGCGGAAATCTTGCACAATCGTGCGGAGGTACAGCATGTACGAAGACTATCCGATGATTCATTATGATTTCAATACAGCCGGAGACGGGCTGCCGGATGAAAATCCTTATGACAGTATCATGAAAGAAAACGGCGCAGATCCATATGAACTGGTTCGGGCGGCGGATTACCGTCTGAGGGGATATGCGGATGTATTGACTGTTTTTCCGATGCCGGATGATGTGTTCAGAAAACAGATGCATCTGCAGTCGTTTTCTCATATGTATACATTGCATGATTATTATACGAGCAGAAAATATGCCAGATCGTATCTGCTTCTCTATACACATGATGGCTCGGGCATTCTGGAATACCGCGGACGTTCATACACATTGAAGAAAGGCGATCTGTTCTGGATTGACTGCAGACTGCCGGCAGTTTACAGAACCGCTTCGGAATTCTGGGAACATACCGATATCCACATCAACGGGGACGGCATCGGTCCACTTTATCAGGAGTTCGCAAAAACCGATAATCCCGTTCTGCATGCCGGAAACATCGCCGCGTTTGAGCCGGATCTGAGAATGATGCTGGAGGCCTATGTGACGCCTGATGCCCGCAGAACATTGCGGACTGAGCATTGTCTGCAGACACTTCTTGTTCATCTGATCCTGGCCGAAAGGGAAAACAGTTCCCAGGACGGAAACGGAAAAATGCAGAAACTTGTTTACTATATGCATGAACATTACCGTGAGGCGCTGAGTATGGATGATCTTGCGGATATATCAGGTTTCTCCAAATATCATCTTTCAAGAGAGTTCAGAAAAATAACCGGATTTCCGCCCAATGAGTATCTGATCCGGCTGCGCCTGGAACGGGCAAAATTTCTGCTGACCGGCACATCGCTTCCGGTATACAGAGTGGCTGAACTGTCGGGAATTGAAAATGAAACGTATTTTTCCAGACTGTTTCATCAGCGTATGAAGATGCCGCCGGCTGAATACAGAAAAATACATGCGCAATGAATGATCCGCACATGCGGTGAGATCAGAAAGAAGTTCAATGAAAAAGGAGCCGGGTGAGATACTGCCCGGCTCCGTTATCAATCATCTCAATTATTGAATTGTGAGATTAAAATAGAAAGTGAAGCTGTCTCCCTCAAAAGAATAATCTTCCACCTGTTCCATCGGAATTTCCTCACCGTTGATGATCAATTCCACCGGATCATTGAAGCTGTAACCCGGGGCTGCCTTGACTTTGCCGAATACTGTATAGGAATTGCCTTTTTCAAATGTGACATCTGAATAGTATTCAAGCGTATTGTATGTTTTCCAATATGCCTCTTGTCTTTCCGCTCCGTTGACATTGATCGTATCGATATCATAATGATCGCTTTTTGAAACAACTTCAGGTACGGGTGTCTGATCAAAACCGGAAGGGTCATTGCATGTGATGAGTGTTCCGGCTTTTGGGGCAATGATAGTCAGCTCAACGGTTTCAAGTGTCTGACGGGTATCTTCGTATTCTTCTGAATCAATCATATCTTCAATCATTTCGTTCAATTCTTCCTTCATCAATGAACCTCCTGTTTTTACACAATATATATGATTTCACGGCCAGGTTACTCTTTGACAAGATATCTGACCGGTACTTCCTTCGTTAAATAAACTCCATTCTGAGAAAGATAAAATCTGAATCCGTCTTCATGCATCTGTCTGCTCAAAACGGTATAGATGACAGGTCTGCCATGTCTTGAACCGACTTTGTATGCGGTGTCGGCGTCTTTGCTTAAATGCACATATAATCTTGTTTTTGGTTTCAGACCCTGCGTGTCGATGGATGAAGTATATTTGAATCCGGTGCCATGAAACAAAACTTCAGGTGGGATCACTTCCTTAAGTTCCACATCCACCTGGATGGAATGTCCCTGATTGGCTCTGATCTTTGTATGATCTTCATTGAATGAATATCTCTGCTTTTCATCTTCCGCAACGATCCTCTCCAGAAGTTTATGATCCAACGGATGCGTTTTGTTCACACCTTCAATCAGTTCATTCACATCTGCCCATCCGTGTTCATCAAGTGTGATCCCGATCGTTTCGGGTTTGTGTCTCAGGATGAGTGAAATGAATTTGGATGTTTTAATCATGGATCTGTCTTTGTCAGGCATGGATGAGTCCTTTCCTTCTTTCAGACGGTCTGAATCTGAACTTCCTGTCCCGGAATCAGCGGATATTCCTGATTGTTGTAAATCAATGTGCCGCCGGGTGCGCTGCTGCATACACAAAGCTTCTGCCGGTTCATTGAAACATGCACCTCACCTTCGGGCAGGGGAACGACACCGTCGAACTGTTCAAGATCGCCAAGCATCGGACGCACTTCAAATGTATTGTATGCAATACCGGTATTCACCACGCCCATGCGGAAGCGGCCGAGCAGATACACAGGGCTTGCGCTCCATGCGTGACACAGCGATTTTTCAAACGGTCTGCCATACATCGCAAAGCGCTCAACACCTGTTTCGGAAGGATCATATTGTTCATACAGTGTGGTCGCATCCAGTTTCAGCATTCCCCCATAGTATTCACGCAGGCTCTCTTCCAGTCTTGTACCGTCACCCATCAGGCAGTGAACCTGGTTTTCATAGAACTTGAAGTAAGGTGTTGTGATGGCAATGACATCATCATTCAGAATCACGCGCTCATAGATATTCCGTTTCTGTTCATCACTGATGCCGAGATACAGGAACGCGAGGATGTTGTTCTGTCTGCTCACATTCCGTTTTCCGGATTCATAGCTGTCAATATAGACACCTTTTTCTTCATCGTAAAAATATTTCTTTGTCTGCTCACGCAGTTTCTGAGAGCGGATGAAATAAGATTCCGGTGTTTCCGAAGAATCGTTATCACCGTTTTGAACAGTTTCAAGGATCTTTCCGAAAGACTCCATTGCTTCGGCAAGAAGCACTTGTTCGCCCAGCAATGCGCCGGTCTTGTCCATCGGCGCCCAGTCGATAAACACCCAGTCGCCTTTTTGTCCGCGGATGAATCCGTCATCTGATACCCGGCTGAGGCAGAACGACATGACGGCCTGTGCCTGCGGAAAGATCTGAGAGAGATAATCCGCATCGCCCCATGTGAGATAGTAATCCCAGAGACTGATCAGCCAGAAATAGCTGTAATCCATGATGGTGTTGATATATTGCACAACCGGAAGTCCGCCGCCAAGAGAAGTCAGAGTGCGCTTTTCCAGCTCCTGATCCATGAAGAGGTAACGGTTCACAAAGAAGCTCTGATAGGCATCCGCAGACCAGACCCAGCGGTCACGTTTGATGCCGTCGAGTATGAATTCTCTGCAATTCAGATGGAAGGTATATGCGGCAGTATCATATACCCGGTCAATCACTTCTTCGCCGGTATGGAATGAGCCGCGGTATCTGAGCGGCAGGCTTTCCGTCATCACATTCACATCCCCGTTAGGATCGCTGACATAGAGATAGCGCAATGCATAAGGAGGGTAAGACAGGTTTCCTTCTTTTGCATAATCATTGAAATGAACAACGCTCCACTCACGATCCAGCGCTTCCTCTTCGGATTCTCCCCATGCGACAAATGTGGGCTGATCATCCTTGAGATTGGTGATTGTCACTGCCGCAAAGATTTCTTTGCCGAAGTCAAAGATCTTTCCCGGCACACCATCTTTCTGATAAACCTTCACCGGTTCCGCTTTTTCATATGCAAACGGGAACACATCGGGTGTCTTCTTTGGATCAGTGAAAAGATCTGAACATCCAACCGGTCTCCAGTCATTTGTGATATCATCCGCATTCCAGGTTTCATCGCTTTCAATCACGCCGTTCACATAAACCGCGGGGAGGCTGATCGTATTGACGACTCGGATTTCAATGCGCTGCTTTCCGGCAGGCAGTTCAATATCGGGACCGTTTCCGCACTTTGTTTCAAAATCGCCGTGCTCAGGATTATAATCGCCGGTAAACAATGAAACCGTGCAGTCGCCGTTTGCTGTGACATGAAACACGCCGCCTTCGGTCTCCACTGTCTTTTCAAAGCGGACCGCGCATTCAGGACGGTACAGTTTCCAGACCGGCGGTTCAATATGACCGTAAGCCTGGCGTCTGCTGTGCACAAGCATGCTGTGATATTTCTCAAAATCACCGAATTTCCAGATCCATTTTGCCATAAGAATGATGATCTCCTTGCTGTATATGACTGCCTGATACAGTCATGGGGTTCTTTCAGAAAAATGCTAATATAACCGGTTATCATTTTCAAGCAATGCCTCTTTCTGCGGTAAAAGGGGGAGTTTTCAGGATTGAGAGTTTTGATTTATGTCGATATGGATGACGAGGGAAAGGGTACTCTGAACAGATTCAGAAAAGATTCTTTCTACTGGTATCAGAAGGCGATCGCTTCAGGCGGCACAGATCTTGGATGAAGTCATGAAGGCGTGAGCTTAAAAAATTGAAGAATCAACATCAGGGCAGTCTGCCATATGCGGACTGCCTTTATGTTTTTGCGGTCTGAACAAAAACAGACATCCCGCTCTGGAATGCCTGCTGTATTTCATTGTTTTGGAATATCAGATTCAGAATCCGCCTACCTGAATACTGTCATCCATGGCTGTGATGATCTGTGACATACGGCTGTACAATTCCTGGTAGCCAGGACAGATGGAATCATTGAGCTGGGTAAAGGGAATGACTTCCATGCCCCTCCATTCGTTGACTTCGCCATATGTCCAGTGCAGATCCGCTTTGACATCGGAAAGGGTGATTTCCGTCTTGTCTCCTTCGGTTCTCTTGTTGACGGTTACCGCTCCCATCATACCGACAAGTGAATCATCGAACTGGGCACTGATCAGGTTTCCCAGTGCATAGAAACAGATTGTCTTATGATCGTTGATCCACTGTACCGGCTGGATCATATGAGGATGGTTGCCGATGATGATATCGCATCCGGCATCGGACAGCTCCTGTGCCAGCCAGATCTGATGATCATTGGGGTAATCGGCATATTCGGTTCCCCAGTGGATTGCCATGATGACCACATCGGCCATTTCATCCGCTCTTCTTACCTGATCAAGCATTTCATCCTCATAACCGTCATAGCTGTTGACCAGATATTCCTGGCCTTCCGGCATGGGAATACCGTTGGTGCCGAATGTCCATGAAAGGAATGCGTAGGAAATGCCGTTGCATTCTCTGACGGAAATCTCATTCCGTTCATCCCATGACATGTTGGTGCCTTCCATAAGAATCTGATCCTCATGGGATTTCCAGAAATTGTACTGGCTTTCAATACCGGCCGCACCCATATCCATGGAATGGTTGGTTGCGGTGGATACCAGGTCAAATCCTTCCTCGATCATATTCATGCCGAATTCCTGCGGCGAGTTGAATACCGGATAAGAGCTCAATCCCATTTCCGTGCCGCCGAGGATTGTCTCCTGATTGTAATAGGCCACGTCATACTGTCTGGCTATTTCTCCGATCCTGTTCAGCATCGGTTTGAATTCATAGGTGCCGTCAGGCTGCTCAGCCCAATAGTAAACCGCGCCATGGATCAGACCGTCACCGACCATGAACAGGGAGAAGGAGGTTTCCTCCACCTTGGGCTTTTCATAGACCGGCGATTCGGTTTCGCGTTTCTGGGCCGTATTCGGCTGTTTGAATATCTGCACATCCGGTTTTTTCCATATAAAGATACCGGCGATAATCAATGCGGCCGCCAATAATACGCCGATGATGATCTTGCCTGTTTTCTTCAATTTCTTTCTGCGTGCCATTTTGATTTCCTCTTTTCAGACGGAATTCTGAATTCCGGTTCCACTAACATAGTTTACCAATATGAACGGAAAATGTCACAAAAGCGGAGTCTTTTTTACTGGTACATGAAAATAAGAACATACTGACACATAACAGACATCCTGACGAAGTGTAAAAAGCTGTTCTTTTCATGATGCGGCGGGTATCACGTGCAGATAGTTGTGATATGCTATGAATATCAGGAGTCAACAATGGCAGAGAAAATTGTAATAGCGCTGGGCGGCAATGCGCTTCAGTCATGTAAAAGCGATGCGACAGCCGAATCGCAGCTTAAAGTCGTCAAAAAAACGTGCGAGTATCTCGCGGATATCTCGTGCATGGGTTATGAAATCGGAATTGTGCATGGAAACGGTCCTCAGGTGGGAAGAATTCTTTTGTCCTATGAAATGTCAAAGGATGTCACCCCGCCGATGCCTTTTGATGTGTGCGGAGCGATGTCCCAGGGATATATCGGCTATCATATCCAGGAAGGACTGAAATATGCCCTCAACAAAAGAAACCGCAATATTCCGGTGGTTTCCCTTGTGACACAGACAGTGGTCGAAAAGAAGGATCCAGCCTTCAATGAACCTACCAAGCCGATCGGCAAATTCTACACAAAGGAAGAAGCGGAAAAGCTGGCCGAGGAGAAGGGCTATGTCATGAAGGAGGATTCCGGCAGGGGATACAGAAGAGTGGTGCCTTCACCCAAACCGCGCAGAATCGTTGAGATCGATGCGATCCGCGCCTTGTGGCCGACAACCATCACGATATCAGTAGGCGGAGGCGGAATCCCGGTCATTCAGAAAAACAACGGTGAACTGCAGGGAGTGGCTGCTGTCATTGATAAGGACGCAGGTGCTGAACTGCTGGCGGAAGGTGTTGATGCCGATATATTGATGATTCTGACCGAAGTGGAGAAAGTCGCCCTCAATTTCAATACGCCGGATCAGGTTGATCTGGATCATCTCTCTCTTGAAGATGCGTCACGCTATATTGAGGAAGGACACTTCGCACCGGGAAGTATGCTGCCGAAAGTACAGGCGGCCATGCGTTTTGTGCGCAGATATCCCGACAAGAGAGCGATCATCACCTCCCTTGACAAGGCTGTGGAAGCTTTGAAGGGAGAAGCGGGAACAGTGATCACCTTCGCGTGAGCGGATGATCATCACAATTACAGAAAATAATGATCAGACAAGAGAACCCTCCGGACAGCGGAGGGCTCTTTTACTCTGAACACAAAGAAAGCCGGCATGGCAGCCGGCATACATCATGAATTATTGCGGAAGTTCTGTTTTCTGAAACCATGGTCCTCTGCGGTAAAAGAGGACGGACAGGAAGGTGGCGGTGATCCAGCCGATCGGCCAGGAACACCAGATACCGGTGGATCCAAGCGATGTCTTTGACAGGATGATGGCAAGTGTGACACGCAGGATCAGATCCGTGAATGTGGCAATCATGAATTCGTTCATCTTTCCGACTCCGCGCAGAATTCCGTCAGCCACAAGCTTTGCGGAAACGACTGCGTAGAAGGGAGATACGATGCGCAGAAATGTCAGACCGGTTTTCATCGCTTCACCGGTTGTCTCATTCATAAACAGCATCAGCAGCTGTTTACCGGCGATCAGATATAAGGAAGTGAGAATTGCGGATAAGATCCATACCAGCTTCAGACCGGCACGGAAGCCTTCCGGAATCCGTTTCAGTTTTTTCGCGCCGATGTTCTGGGCCGCATAATTGGATACCCCGTTGCCCAGGGTTGTAAACGATGTGATGACCAGATTATTCAGCTTGATGGCTGCCGAATAGCCGGCAATCACGCCCGGACCGAAACCGTTGATGACACTTTGCAGGATAATATTGCCGATTGAGATGAAGCTTTGCTGGATGGTGCTCGGCACCGCGATTCTTGCGATACTGCCGCATGTGCTCCAGGAGAACAGCGGATACGGTTCTGCTGTTTTGATATCTTTGAGACGTTTCATCACAACAGTGAGAGCGAGGACACAGCTGATTCCCTGGCAAATGAATGTTGCCCATGCAACGCCCGCAACGCCCATGTGCAGTCCCGCCACAAACCAGATATCCATGAAGATGTTACTGACAGAAGATGCGGCCAGGAAATAAAACGGTGTTTTCGAATCTCCCATGGCTGAGAAGATGCCGTTGGAGATGTTGTAGAAGAACATGAAGGGCAGTCCCCACATATAAATATCAAGATACAGCTTTGAGTCAGCCATGATTTCCTGCGGGGTTCTGATCAGTTTCAGAAGTGTTCCGCAGGACAGAATGCCGATTGCCATCAACAGTGCGCATAACACGCCGCTGGCGATCATCGCGGTTGAGACCGCTTCTTTCATTCTTTCGTATTTCTTTGCACCGAAGAAAGTCGACACAATCACGGAACAGCCGATATTGCAGCCAAAGGCAAAGGCGATGAAGATCAATGTGATCTCATAACTGTTGCCCACCGCCGCAAGGGCGTTTTCACCGATAAACTTGCCTGCCACAAGACTGTCGGCGATATTGTAAAGCTGCTGGAAAATGATGCTGCCAAACAGCGGCAGGCAGAACTGCCACAGTACTTTCTCAGCTTTTCCTTCAGTCAGATCTTTGTTCATATCGTTTTCTCTTTTCTTTTTCAAAAACGATATCTATTATATTCCGACGGTTTTCAAAGTAAACAATTCTTACCGTATGCAATCAGAAACATATTGCCATGTATGTCTGATCCATTGTGGTGAAACCGGTATGGAGACTGTGTCCGTTAATCTTGAAACAAAAAAAGGCCTTTTCAGGCCTGGTGGTTATTAAGAGTACAGACAGAGATATTCTGATGAAAATTTTCTCTGGCAGGAATAGTTCAATACCAGCCGAAGAGTGAACGCTTTTCATCCAGCTGTGCAATCATATTCATTTCCTGCGGATTCAGTTCAAAGCTGAACAGGTCAATATTTTCCTTCATCCGCATCTCTTTTGAAGTTTTCGGAATGACGATGATGCCGTTTTGAACAAGATATTTCAAAGCGATCTGACCGGCTGTTTTTCCATGTTCCTGTGCGATCTGTTTCAAAACAGAGTTATCGAAGATTTTCCGTCTGCCTTCGGTGAACGGCGCCCAGCTTTCCATCACGGTGCCATGCTGCGCAAGAAATGTTTTGTAGTTGAGCTGCGGATAATATACATGGCATTCAACCTGATTGACGGCTGGAATGATTTCACAGTTTTCCAGCAGTTTTTCATAAAGACTGCGGTTCAGATTGGATACACCGATCGCTCTGGCTTTTTTCTGTCTGCAGACTTCTTCGAGCGCCCGGTACATCTCTATGTATTGCGGATACGGCTCATGCACAAGAATGAGATCGATATAATCCAGATTCATCCGCTTCAAAGACTGATCCACGGCAGCCAGCGTCTTTTCATAAGAGGCATAGGGACTGTTGATCTTGGTTGTGACAAACAGTTCCTTACGTTCAATGCCGCTGCGGCGGATGCCTTCGCCGACTTCCGCTTCATTGCCATACATGATGGCGGTATCGATCAGCCTGTATCCGGTGCGGATGGCCTGATCAACACATTTCACGCATTCCTGTGCGCGCAGATCCCATGTGCCAAAACCCACGGCCGGCATCTGGATTCCGTTGTTCAATGTTTTGTATTCCATAAATTAACCTACCATTTCTTTACCCGCTATTCGGGAAGCAGTGATTGTGAAATGTAATATAACAGGCTGTTATGCACGTGCATAACAGCCTGTAGATGATCAGAGGTTTTCGGTATTGCCGTTTGCCGCAATGAGCTTTTTATACCAGAAGAATGAATCCTTGCGCATGCGGTTCAGGGTGCCGTTGCCTTCATCATCAACATCGACATAGATGAAGCCGTAGCGTTTGCGGATTTCACCGGTGCCGGCCGAGACAACATCGATGCAGCCCCAGGTGGTATAGCCGATCAGGTCGACGCCGTTTTCGATGGCTCTGTCCATCGCTTTGATGTGCTCACGGTAATAGTCGATTCTGAACGGATCATGGATGGAGCCGTCTTCTTCAACCTTGTCGTAGGCGCCAAGTCCGTTTTCGACGACCATGACCGGTTTCTCATAGCGGTCATAGATCATTTCCAGATAATACTGCAGTCCGGAAGGATCGGTGGACCAGCCCCAGTCGCTGTACTGCAGGTACGGGTTCTTTGTGCCGGTGGACATATTGCCGCCGACAACCTCGACGCCGGTATGGGTTGTGACATTCTGCGACATGTAATAGCTGAATGTATACATGTCGACAGTGCCCTTCTTCAGCTCTTCCAGATCCTCATCGGTGATGTCGAGATCTTTGACATGATAGGTGTCCCAGATTCTCTTGGCGTAGGTCGGATATTTACCGCGGCACTGAACATCGGAACAATAGAAGATCTTTGTCTCCCACATGTGACGGTTCCACATGATGTCTTCAGGATCGCATGTCGCCGGATAATAGCAGATGCCGCAGATCATACAGCCGATCATGTTTTCCGGATCGACGGCATGGCCGATCTGGACAGCCTTCGCGCTTGCGACAAACTGGTAATGAAGCTGCTGGATGCCTTCCTGATAGCGCCATTCAGGGATTGAGCCATCGCGGGTCGGCTGAGGCATTGAGTTGTTGATCTCATTGAAAGTCAGCCAGTATCTGACCAGGCCCTTGTATTCTTTGAAGCAGGTTTCCGCAAAGCGGACATAGAAATCAATCAGTTTGCGGTTGTTCCAGCCGCCGTATTCTTCTTCCAGATACAGCGGTGTATCGAAATGCCAGATGGTAACCAGCGGTTCGATGTTATACTTCTTCAGTTCCTTAAAGACATCGCGGTAATGCTCGACGCCGACCTGATTGGGCTCTTCCTCAATTCCCCTGGGGAACAGTCTGCTCCAGGAAATGGACATGCGGTAGGTTTTGAAACCCATTTCCGCAAACAGGGCGATATCTTCCTTGTATCTGTGATACTGGTCGATGCCTTTGTGGTTGGGATAATACTGATCCTCAAGAACCGCGTAATGTGCGCCTTCAGGAAGTTTGTCATGTTTCTTCTTGAAACCGGGATTGCCATCCTTGTCGATATAAGTGATATAGCGGGGTTTGTTTACCGTGCCGCCGGTGGTGACATCGGTCAGGGCAGGGCCCCTGCCGTCCTCATTCCAGGCACCTTCGCACTGGTTGGCAGCGGTGGCGCCGCCCCAAAGAAAATTCTTCGGAAAACTCATGATAATTAACTCCTCTTCTGTATCCTGATTTCAGATTAGCGTGTTGAATCGCGTTCCACAAGGGAAACACTGATGATGTTTTCTTTCTGAACTTCTTTTCCGGCAATCAGGTCCATGAGAATTGCACATGCCCTTTCAGCCAGGGAAGAAGGATTTCTGTCCAGGGATGTGATCGAAGGAGATGCCATTGTCGAATACGGACTGTTGTCAAACGAGATCAGTCGTACATCCTCTGGCGAATAGTAGCCGACTTTGCCAAGGGCCTTCATCGCCCCGAATGCCGCTCTGTCGCTCGATGTGATGATGCCGTCCACCTTCGTGCCATTCCTTAACAGGTTCATCACAAGTTCTCCGGTCTCCTGTTCAGAAGAGCCTTTGCCTGTTCTGTTGAGCACATACAGCGGATCAAATTCAATGCCTGCTTCTTCCAGTGCTTTTTTATAGCCTGATAAACGGGGATTCTCCTGGTGCTCGGCAATATAGCCCGGCATCAGAAGGATATGCTTGCATCCCTTTTCAATCAGATACTTCGCTGCTTCCTTCATCGCCGCTTCATCATCGTTGGCAACCCAGGGAATCTCTTTCTCACTCTCAGGTACTCTGTCAACCCATACCACCGGCATGGATTCAGGAATTGTTTCTTCTGTTACACGAGAGAGTCCAGACACACTGATCACACCGCTGACGCCTGTTTCCCTGAGAACTGTGTAATATCCCTTCTCTGTCTCCGCGTCATTGCGGCTGTCGCATGTCAGCACTGTATATCCGCTCTTCTTCATCTCTGCGCTTACCGCATGGGCAAGTGAAGCGAAGAAGCTGTTATCCATTGTCGGTACGATCATTCCGATTGTTTTCATGCCTGTTCACCCCTGAGCTCTCTGATCAGCTCTTCATAGGTTCTTCCCTTGCGGAACAATGCGCTGGAGCCAAGGATAAATCCATCCACGCCCATATCACTCATCTCTTTGACTACCTCTGGCGTGCAGTGGCCGTCGATCATCAGCTTATAGCCGTATTCTTCCTTCAGCTTTACCAGCTGGTCAATCTTCTTCTTTGTGAAATCGATGAATCCCTGTCCCGCAAAGCCCGGGTTGACAGTCATGACCATGACATAGTCACAGAGGTTCAGGATCTCCGAAATGGATGCCACGGATGTGTCCGGATTGACCGCGATTCCCGCATACGCTCCCATTTCCTTGATATGCGCAAGTGTCTTGACGACATATCTTTCAGATTCCGGATGGATATAGATGATATCCGCTCCTGCCTTGATGAACCAGTCAACCTTGTCAGCCGGGTTTTCAATCATCAGATGGCAGTCCACCAGTTTGTCTGTATACTTTCTGACTGTCTGCACATCCATGACGCCCATTGTGAAGTTCGGTACGAACTGGCCGTCCATGATATCGCAATGGAAGATGTCCACACCGGCATTGTCCAGCGCTCTTACCTCATCTGCCAGATGGCCGTAGTTGGCACACATCATGGACGGACATAACAGTTTTTCTGCCATGGCTTATTCCTCCGCAGCCTTTAAGTGCTGTGTTTCCTCGATCTCTTTGATCATGTCGACTCTTGTCTGATGTCTGCCGCCTTCATATTCGGCAGCCAGCCATTCATCGACAATCATCTTGGCTGTTTCAATACCGATGACTCTGGAACCGAAGGCGATGATGTTGGTGTTGTTGTGCTGTTTGGAAAGTCTTGCGGTATACGGTTCGGAACATACGCAGGCTCTGATTCCATGGACCTTATTGGCGGAAAGGGAGATGCCGACGCCAGTGCCGCAGATCAATACGCCTCTGTCGACTTCACCGTTGACAACCATCTTAGCGACTTTGTAGCCGGAGACGGGGTAGTTGAATCTTTCGGAAGAGTCAGTTCCGACATTGATCACTTCGTGTCCCTTTGATTCCAGATAAGCTTTGATTTCATTCTTCATGTCAACTGCGACATGGTCATTTCCGATTGCGATTTTCATATCAGTCCAGGTCCTCTCCATTGCTTTCAATGCACTTTTTATACCAGAAGAAGGAATCTTTCCTCTTTCTTTCAAACGTTCCTTCTCCTTTATCGTTCATATCGACATAGATCAGACCATATCTCTTTTCGATCTGTCCTGTGGACGCGGAAACGAGATCGATGCCGCCCCATGTCGTATAGCCCATGACGTCAACACCTTCCTCAACAGCCTGTCTCAGCTGTGCAATGTGAGCACGCAGGTAGTTGATTCTGTAGTCATCATGAATGCTGCCGTCTGCTTCGACTTTGTCCTTGGCGCCGAGTCCATTCTCGATCACGAGGAGCGGGATGTTGTAACGGTCATAAAGCAGATGCATGAAGTATCTGAATCCGACCGGATCGATCTGCCAGCCCCATTCACTCTTCTCCAGATATGGATTTTCCAGACCGAGGAACACGTTGCCTTTTCCTTCAACGCCGTCATCATGTGTAGTGCGGCACTGGGACATGTAATATGAGAAGCCGAGGAAGTCTGCTGTGCCTTCTTTCATGTCCTTAAGATCCTGCTCGGTAATATTGAGCTGAACATTGTCTTCTTTCCATAATCTCTTTGCGAAAGAAGGGTAGGAGCCGCGGATCATTGCGTCGGCAGCGTAGCAGAACACATCCTGGAAACTTTTGTATGTATCCATAACATCCAGCGGATCCGGTGTAAGCGGATAGTTGCAAAGTCCGCAGATCATTGTGCCGACTTTCATTTCCGGATTGATCTGCTTCGCCAGTTTGACAGCTCTGGCTGCAGCTACGATCTGGTTGTGCATGGACTGCATATTTTCCTTTGCCTGCGCTTCTGTATGCGGGAAGTCCTTGAACAGCATAAGGACGTTGATCTCGTTGAATGTCATCCATTTGTTTACAAGATCTTTGTATTCCGTAAAACAGACTCTGGCAAATTCCACAAACTGGTCGATCATGGCACGGTTTGTCCATCCGCCGTATGTCTCCTCGAAGTAAACCGGCTCATCATATTTATAGAGGGTAATGATCGGATCAATACCGTGTTCCCTCAGTCTTGTGAACATGTCCCGGTAGAATTCGACACCTTCCTGGTTGACGCCGCCTTCAACACCGCGGGGGAAGATCCTTGCCCAGGAAACGGTGGTATTGAAAGTGGAGAATCCCATCTCAGCCATCAGCTCGATGTCTTCTTTGTAATGATGATAGAAATCGGAAGCGTTTCTGTTTGCATAGTAAATATCATCGAAAGATTCATATTTACCGCCTTCGGGGAGATGCGGGAACATCGCGTACGCACCCGGGACGAAGTCCCTTGTTCCGTCAGCTTTGCGGTAGAAAAGTCTTCTGCCGCTTGTCTGCGCATTTCCTGAATCAGCGAAGTCTACCTGTACCGGTCCTCTTCCGCCTTCATTCCAGCCGCCTTCAGCCTGGGCTGCGCTGATGGATGTTCCCCATAAGAAGTCTTTTTTCATTGTCATATTCAGTTACCTTTCTCACTTTCTTCTGTATTGATCATATTCAGATGATGGCTCAATGCACCGATCAGATTGGCGTCGTTATGGAATTCGCAGATGCGGATCACCGGTTTGGGAACACCGATCCTCGGCATGCCGGGCGTTTCGTAGATGGCATCAAATGCTTTCTGCACATATTCTTTCAGCAGGGGCTGCTGGCTGATTCCGCCGCCGATGGCAATCGCCTCGACATCCAGGATCAGATGAATGTTGAATAATGTGTTGGCTAATGCGCTGGCATATTCTTCCAATACCTTCAGGGCATCGGGATCTTTCTCTTCGCATGCTTTGAAGAACATGATGCCGTCAACCGATCCGGGTTCCAGCCCTTTGATTTGGGCATATCTGTTTCCGGGATAGCCGGCTCCGGTAACCCGGAATGACCAGCTCTGCTTTGTATAAGGGACTTCAATGTTGCGGGCTAACAATGATGCGGAGCCTGCATAGCCATGGGCGCCATGGTAGAGCGCTCCGTTAAGGATGATCGCTCCGCCAAGCCCGGTGCCGATGACGACAACCGCCGCGTTCTGATAACCGCGAAGGGTTCCGTATCTGCTTTCCGCAAGACCGGCACAGCAGCCGTCGTTTTCGATGGAAGTCTTTGTATTGCACGCTTCTTCGATCATGTCTTTCAGATTGTGCTTTGCAAGATACGGATAGGAGCCTCCGCTGTAAAGATATCCTGTCTTTTCGTTTGTTTCACCGCAGAAGCTGACTGCGATTCCTCCTTCGCAGCAGCCGTTTTCCTCATAGAGTCTTTTGATTTCAGCTATGAATTGTTCCGGCGTTTCCAGATGTCTGCTTTCTGCTTTCCCTTTTTTCAGAAAATGCATTTCCTCAGTCATGACGGCATATTTGATGGATGAGCCGCCGACGTCCACCGCAAAGTAGTTCATGGTTTTCTCCTTGTCTGCATCTTTAATTTAATCTGCGGACAGGATGACCTCCATCATGTGTAATGGCATATATTGTGCCGTAACCGGCAAAACTGCCTGTTCCGGTATGTTTCACCATGGCGCAATGGTATATGAAGAAACCCGGCATCCAATCTGAATGCCGGGTGTTTAAGAAACTGAAATGGTTTTTAATGAGTTTTTCACAAAGGAAATCAAAGATTTGCGGCGCCGATCATACCGGCGTTTTTCCCCAGTTTTGCGGCTTTGATTTCGGGAATCATGCCATGGGATCCGCCAAAGCTTTCCTCCTGGGCAATCCGCTGCAGGGGAGAGATCAGATCCTCGGTATATTTTGACATCATTCCGCCAAGCAGAATCAGCTGCGGCCGGAACATATTGACGATATTCACAATTCCCACACCCAATGCATCAACATATTCATCAATGACCTGCTGAATCACTTCGTCGCCAGTGTGGTATCTGTCAAAGATTTCATCCAGCGTGAGCGTTTCACCGCATTCCGTTTCGGCATTTTTCAAAAGCGCGGGGACAGAGACATATGCCTCAAGACAGCCTTTTCTTCCGCATGTGCAGATTCTGCCGCCGGAGCGGATGACCATGTGGCCGATTTCACTGCCGCCCATGATGCCGCCTTCGAAGACTTTGCCGTTGAGGATGATTCCTCCGCCGACGCCTCCGCCAAGGGTGAACATCGCGACATCGCTGTAATCTTTTCCCGCGCCCGCAACGGCTTCACCAAGCGCTGCGCAGTCTGCGTTGTTGGCGATTCTGACCGGGCAGGGGATGACTCTTCCGAGTCTTTGGACGATTGATACATCCTCCCACTGGATATTATTGGAATAGAGGACTTTTCCGTTTTTACGGTCGATGGTTCCCGGAATGCCGACGCCGACCCCGATGCACTGATCCAGAGGGATTTCGTTTTCCTTGAGCAATGAGAGCACACGTTCCGCCAGATCATCGATATTTTCGTCTGCTGATTTTGCACGGTCGAAGGGATACTGGCTGACGGCAATGAGGTGCTGCTCATTATTGACGATGCCGATCTGCACTTCGGAGCTGCCGATGTCCACGCCGACCCGGATCGGGCTTGCCTTTTCGCGGATGGTTGTGACAAGCGCATCGCATTTTCCTTCAATCTGCCAGTCACCGCTGCCCGCCGGCAGAAACAGGCTGTCGCCTTTGCGATAGGGCACTTTTTCATTCTGGTTGGATAATGTTCCTTCGCCATCCAGAATCAATATGCTTAAGAAGGATTCCTCGGAAACTCTGCCCTGCATGCGGTAGGTCAGATTTCCGTCAAGATTCAGCTTGTCCACGGTGAAATAATCACAGTCGGCGATATGGGGATAGCCTTCGCCTTTGCGGATGACCGGCATTCTGGAAGTGACCGCCAGTGCTTTTTCAATGTGAAGGTCTCTCTTTTTGCCGTCTTTTCCTTTTCTTCCATAGTCATAAACACGGTAGGTGACATTGGAGTTCTGCTGGATTTCAGCGATCAGACATCCCTTGCCGATGGCATGAAGAGTGCCCGCCTCAATCAGGAAAGCATCGCCGTTATGGACTTCCACCGCATTCAATACTTCCTGAATGGTATTGTCTTTGATCCGCTGGGCGAATTCCTCTTTGGAAACTTCCCGCTTGAATCCATAGTAAATGAAAGCGCCGGGGGCCGCGTCCAGGACATACCACATCTCGGTTTTGCCGTACTGTCCTTCTTTGGACAGGGCAAAGCCGTTGTTGGGATGAACCTGGATGGAAAGATCATCGCGGGCATCGATGAACTTGATCAGAATCGGGAAGTCGCGGAATCTGCGGCAGTGGGTGCCCAGTACTTCCTGTCCGTTTTCCTGTATGTATTCATATAATGTCTTTCCTTCATTTGCACCGTTCATGATGACGGAAGGACCGTCCGGATGGCAGGATAATGTCCAGGCTTCCGCAAGGATCTCCCCGTCATATTCCATATTGTATTCATCCACAAGTCTGTGACCGCCCCAGAGGTAGTCTTTGTATGCAGGTTTCAGTTTCAATATACTCATGATCTGTCCTCTTTTCATACCATTCATGTCTTGAGACCTGAACGTCTTTCTTCTTTAATCTTACACATCTTCCGCGTGCGATGTATATGCGAATCACACAACTCTGAAAGGAATGATTCACTGAAAAGGGAAGATATCAAAAAAGCAGGCAGACTCAATTGAATCTGCCTGCGGCAACGGGTTGTCACATTCGGTTGAAAGGAATTTCGTAGGACCACGGCGCAAGCTGCTCAAAGGTATAAGCGGCTGCGAAGACATCCTCATCGCGGAACTTTCTGCCGATGATCTGCATGCCCACCGGAAGGCCCTGCTTTGTCAGGCCTGCGGGAATGGATGCGGCAGGATTGCCTGTGAAGTTTTCGAAGAAGGTTTCACAGAAGCCGATCAGCGGTTCGACTTTCACGCCATTGACTTCCGTGGGCCCGGTTGTGTTGCGGTCAGTGCGGTTCTGAACCGGCGGACAGATTGTCACCGGGGAAAGAATCAGATCATATGTTGCAAAGATATCTTCCTGCACATCGAGAATCTCCGTTCTCATTTCATTGAGCGTGCGGAAATCCAGGAAGGAGAATTTCATGATCTCCTCATTCCAGAAAATGAATTCTTCCGGCAGCTGATCACGGTAATCACCGATCAGATCAAAGCCTTTCCGTTTCCAGAGCTCGAGATCCGTCGCTGTGTCAAAGCAGATTGAACGGTCCCATAATTCGGCATATTCATATGCGGAATGAGAGAAATGGAATTTCACAGGTTCCACATGCGCGCCTGCATCTTTGAAACGCATGGCGGCCCTGCGCACAATCTGTTTGACTTCCTCATCGACGGTAAAGATGCCGAAGTCATCGGTATATCCGATCTTCCAGTTTTTGATCGGCTTCTTCATCAATTCCGTGAAATCACGTTTGGGAAGCGGAACACTGTGCGGATCACGGGGATTGTATCCGGCCATATAGTTCAGCATGACCGCACTGTCCTCAACTGTCCGGGTGATTGCACCGTTGAAACAGTAGGGGTGGGATGCGCTCCATCCATCGGGTCTGTTGACTGCCGGGATTGTGCCCACGGATGCTTTATAACCGAAACAGCCGCACCATGAGGATGGAATGCGGATGGAACCGCCGCCGTCCGAACCTTCGCCGATCATGATCAGTCCGTCCGCAACCGCGGATGCGCTGCCGCCGCTGGATCCGCCGGAATTGTATCCGGGTTTAAACGGCGTGGATGTCGGACCGTACAGTTTGTTGTCAGTGGTTCCGCGGAAAGCAAATGCAGGCGCATTTGTTTTCCCTAAAGCAATCGCGCCGGCTCTGTGAGCCGCATCATAAAAGACGGAATCTTCGGGATCTTCCTGAATCAGAGCGGCAACGCCGCCATGGGAATTGGTCCATCCTTTTTTCGAAGGAAGAAAATCCTTGAGGGCGATCGGTACGCCGGCAAGAGGACCGCAGTTTTCGCCTTTGGCAAGACGTGCCTCCAGCTTTTCTGCCTCATGCATGGCATCTTCGATTTTTGTATAAACAAAGGCGTTGATTGAAGGATTGCGTTCATCAATCCGCTTTGCAAAATAGGAAACAATTTCAGAGGGTGAGATTTCACCTTTGTTGACCAGACGGCCAAGCTCAGCTGCACTGAGCAATTCCAGTTTCATCGTTAAATTCCTCAATGCTGAGTCTGCAGATACAGATCGCCGACATGGTCTTCTTCCCAGGTTTTGGAGATTCTGTATCCGAGCGGTGAGAATACTGCCTCAAAAGCAAGCTCAATCAGCATCGATGTGAATGAACAGATCAATACCTGCATCCAGTTCCAGCCGAAGAAGACATGGGATACCAGCGCGGAGAAGACAAAGTTGTCAACGAACTGGGCGGCACAGGTGGAAAGCAGGGAACGGATCGCAAATCCTCTGTAATTGCCATGGTCGGCGACTGAGCCGATCATCTGGTTCAGCGAGGAATTGACGACCGTGCTTGCAAACATGGCGGCGGAACTGCCGGCCACGACATACCAGGCGCCGGCAAAGGTGGAATCAATGCCTGCCGTGATCATGGCTGCGGTTGCGGGTTCAGTGGATGAATAATAAGCGGCCCATCTGCCCGGTGTCATCATCAATACGCTGAAAATCACTGCACAGATCATATTGATGACCATCGCCACAATGGAAATGCGGGTGGCCGCCTTCGCTCCGAACCGTTTGCAGATGCAGTCCATGCACAGAAACGAAATCCACGAAAGGGCAAGGCCGGTGTTGAGACAGAAATAATCCGAACGGTACAGTTCTCTGCCCGCCAGAAGATTCATGAGCACAACAGACAAAACAAAAACAGCAATCACCATGGAGGGAACGCTGCGCAGGAGGATTTTGTACTCCTCCCAGGTACTTTTGATAAAACGCATAAAAAAACTCTCCTTTGGTTTTAATCTTTTACAAGCAGGATATCGGACCCGAACTGCTTGGCTTTTGACAGCAGGCCTATTATAAAACGAAACAGGACAAATGGAAACATGCAATCCGGTAAACGTACACTCAGAAAAACCGGCAGCGGGAAGACTCCCTATACCGGTCATTCTCTTTTGGATAAAAAGTGCTTCAGCGTTTTTCCAGCATCCAGTCCTCGAATTCACAGATGGAGGAATTGGCGCGGATATGTTCTGCCAGCGCTTCATCGAACAGCTTCACGGTTTCCACGTGGGCAAAGTTCGGATAGCGGCCGGTCAGCTCATAACAGATACGGGGCGGAGGAGATTCTTTCAGTTTGTAACAGACAAGGTCATCGCCGGCAATGGCCTTGATCACGGACATCGGTGCGATTGCCCAGATGTCTTTTTCTTTCAGGAAATGCTGCAGCATATTTCCTGTATTGACACTGATCAGAGGATATTTGTCATCCGGCCAGTGCTGTGAATGCCATTGCTGGTAATCCGGTCCCCAGTTCAGGCTGACTTCCTTTTCCGGATCCAGCTCACGGCAGGGCATGTCTTCATAATAGCGGCTGTCCTTGTGGCAGATCAGATACATCAGTTCGCGGTAGACGGGTCTTGAAATGATATTCGGATAATTCACTCTGCTGAAGACAAAGCCGATATCCGCTGTTCTGTTTTCCACCAGGCCATGGATTTCATTGGAATGGTGCGTCTGGATGCGCAGACTGATTTCCGGATGATTTTTGATCAGGGAGCGGTAAAGCTCGGTGAAGGTGAACGTGTTGACCGCATCGACAGCGGCGATGCTCAGCGGCCTGACATCCTCGTGGATCTTGATCGCCTGGGTTTCCTTATACAATGCGGCGAATTGCTCGGCAATGGGAATAAAGGCATTGCCGTATCCCGTCAGTTCCAGATTCCGCTGTCCCTTGTTTCTTAAAAACAGCTGGGCGCCAAGCTCCTCTTCCAGAGCCTGCACACGGTTGGAAACGGTGGACTGGGAAAGGTAGAGATGATTGGCTGCGGCGGTGATATTGCGGTAAGACGCAATGGTCAGGAATGTTCTGATCTGTTCATAATTCATAACGGCCTCTAATATCGAATATATGGATATTATATATCAGAATAAACCGTTTTATATGTATTATTCTGAGTGCTATTCTGCAGATGTAAGGAAAATACCAAATCCGGAAAGGACTACAACAATGACAATTCAGCTTGATCTCATTCAGACAACAGGACTCGCAGTGATCGTATTCGTACTCGGCAGATGGATCAAATCCAAAGTGCCGCTGTTCCAGAAATACTTCATCCCGGCACCGGTTATCGGCGGCCTGATCTGCAGTCTGATCATCTTCGCGGGAATTCAGACAAACACATTCACGGTTGAAATGACCAATACACTGCAGGATTTCTTCATGAACCTCTTCTTTACCGGCACAGGCTTCACATGCAGTTTCGCGATTCTCAAGAAAAGCGGCAAGCTCGGCGCAAGACTTGCAATCGGCGCGGTGCTTTTCCTTGTCGTGCAGAATCTTGTCGGTGTCGGCTTAAGCAAAGTCTTCGGCATCAACCCGCTGCTCGGGGTGGCGATGGGTTCCATCTCAATGAGCGGCGGCGTCGGTTCCGGTGCATCCTTCGGCCCGACTCTGGAAGCGTTTGGTGCGGATGGCGGCACGGCGATCGGCGTTGCGGCTGCGACATTCGGACTGCTGCTGGGTTCCATTACCGGCGGACCGGTTGCCCAGGCACTGATCAAAAAGTACAACCTGAAAAGCACAGCGGAGAAGAGTGCGGAAGAAAAGAAAGAGACACATCTTCTGACCCAAAGCACATTCTTTGACAGCCTGCTTCTGCTGCTTGGCGCGGCGTTCATCGGATCCTATATCTCCAAGCTGCTCAATCTGACCGGACTCAGCTTCCCGTATTATGTCGGCTGCCTGTTCGGCGGTGCTCTGATCCGCAATCTCGCAGACGCAAGAGGAATTGATCTGCGCATGCATGAAATCGATGTGATCTCCAACTGCTCTTTGAATCTGTTTCTGTCCATGGCGCTGATGTCATTGAACATTGCCAAGCTTGTCAGCCTGGCAGGTCCGATGATCGTCATCCTGCTGACCCAGGCGGTTGTGATGATGCTGTGGGCTTACTTCGTCACATTCAATACAACCGGAAGAGATTATGACGCGGCGGTCATGGCTGCCGGACACTGCGGTGTCGGACTTGGCCAGACTCCCAATGCGGTTGCCAACATGGCGGCTGTTATCGACAAAAACGGACCTGCACCCACGGCATGGTTTGTACTGCCCGTTGTCACCGTCATCTTCATCAACATCATGAATCCGATCATCATCACATTCTTCATCAACCTTCTGAAATAAGAGAGGACAACATCATGGAACTGACAAAAGAACTTCTTGAAACACTGAATCAGGTGCCTACAGGCAACGTTGCCGACAATAATCCGGACGGCTATGTCATGAGCCACACATTGCGTCCGGTGGATCCGTCCCTTCATATGATCGGCAGAGCCTTCCCCGTCAGATGCAAGGGCGGCGACAATCTTGCCCTGCATGAAGGCATGGCCGCGGCCAAAGCCGGTGATGTGCTGATCTTTGACTGCGAAGGATACTGCGACGGGGGCCACTTCGGCGACATGATGGCAAACGCATGCATGGTATCGGGCTTTGCCGGGGTCATCATCAACGGCAGCTGCCGTGACAACCAGGATATTCCGGAACTGAAATATCCCGTCTATGCAAAGGCATACTGCCCCGCTCCGACAACCAAGAAGACGCACGCCGTCATGAATGAGCCGATGGACATCTGCGGCGCACATATCTGCCCGGGCGATCTCGTGTTCGCAGACGGGGACGGCATTGTGATCATTCCCAGGGAAAAAGAGGATGAAGTCATTGAAAAAGCACTTGCCAAGTTTGCAAAGGAAAAAGAAATTCTCACCAGGATCAAAAACGGTGAGTCAACAATGAAAATCTACGGATTCGATCAGATCAGATGATGATTCAGCCCTGCACAAAGCGGGGCTTTTTGCATGATGTTCTGATGCTGTACGGATGTGCGCCGAAAAAGGATGCCGCATATTGCAGCACCCCGGGAGAAACAGTTTTCCGTTATCGGTTCATGTATTGCATGAACGTGTAAAGTTTCCGTTTACAGGCAAACCGATCAGCATCTTTGAACATCTGCCATCGCTCTTCTGAAGAGAAGAATCCGGCCTGCGCGGCGGAAGAATGCGGTTACGCCATCTTCCGGTGTCTCTTCGTCTGTATCACCCGGCTCTTCCGCAGGTGTTTCATCCTCAGCGGGTTCCTTTTCCGGTTCAGGGTCTTCAGCCGGCAGTTCAGAAAGATGAAAGGAATCTCACCATTAAAATACAAATCATCGGAAATGTCTCTGAATCAGAAACAAAAAGAAAGAGAAAAAAGTTTCGGGAATGGACTATAATGAAGACGGTGCGATACCGTGACACAAATGCGGTATCACAAAAAATACCAGAGAAGAGGGAATAATTGTATGAGAATCGAACATGATTCAATCGGAAATGTCAGCTTGCCTGACAATGTTTATTATGGCGTTCAGTCTGAGCGTGCACGGGAGAATTTCCCGATTACCGGCCAGACCATGAACCCGTATATGATTGAAAGTCTGACGGTCATCAAAAAAGCGGCCGCCATCGCCAATCAGAAAGCGGGAGATCTGGAACCGGAAATCGCCTCAGCGATCATCCGTGCCTGTGATGAGATCCTGAGCGGAAAGCTCAGAGACCAGTTCATCGTGGATCCGATCCAGGGCGGTGCCGGAACTTCCGCCAATATGAATGCAAATGAAGTCATCGCCAACCGCGCCTGTGAAATCCTCGGCGGCACAAAGGGAGACGGACGGGTTCATCCCAATGACCATGTGAACATGGCCCAGTCCACCAATGACGTGTTCCCGACGGCCGGCAAGCTGACAGCGCTCAGAATGATTGATAATCTGATGGCTGCTCTGGAAGGTCTGATCCGGGCATTTGAGAAAAAGGCAAAAGAATATGAATCAGTCCTGAAACTGGGACGCACCCAGCTGCAGGATGCCGTACCGATGTATGTGGGTCAGGAATTCAAGGCTCATGCCAACGCATTGCGCAGATGCCAGAACCGTATTCTGAGAAGCCGCAATGAACTGTTTGATCTGAACCTTGGCGCGACTGCCATTGGCACCAGCATCAACGCTTCCGAAGGATATCTGAACTGTGTTGTGGAAATCTTAGCGGACCTGATCGGCCAGCCGGTGAAAATGGCTGACAATCTGATCGATGCCACCCAGAATGCCGACAGCTTCGCGGCTGTTTCATCGGCGATCAAAAACTGTGCGCTTGTGATGTCCAAGATCGCCAATGACATGCGTCTGCTTTCCAGCGGTCCCTGCGGCGGTATTGAAGAGCTTCAATTGCCTGCCCGTCAGCCGGGAAGTTCGATCATGCCGGGCAAGATCAATCCGGTCATTCCCGAAGTCGTCACCCAGGCGGCGTTCCTTGTCGCCGGCAATGATGTGACCATTTCGATGGCGGTAGAAGCCGGTCAGCTGGAGCTGAATGCATTTGAACCGGTGATCTTCTTCTGCCTGTTCCAGTCGCTCGGCGTGCTGACCCATGCGGCGGACACATTCCGTCAGAGATGTGTGGAAGGCATTTTCGTCGATGTGGATCACTGCCGTGAACTGTTAATGAAATCGACTGTCATCGCGACGGCGCTGTGTCCGGACTTCGGCTATGAAAGGGCAACCGACATCGTCAAGATTGCCCAGAAGGAACACAAGACCGTGCTCGAAGTGGCAGAAAAGGAACTCAATATCCCGCGGGAACAGCTTGAGGAAATCGTCAGCGGCTGTCTTAAGAAGAAGGAAGACTGAAATCTCATTGAAGAGAATAACTAAAAGGACCGTACCCGGTCCTTTTAAAGTATTCATTTTCCATTCAGCACATCATTCACATGCATTTCCATATAGCGGCTGTGAATCCGGATCATATCTCTTTCTTCCAGCAGTTCTTCCAGCAATGACGCGATCTCCTCGCTTAAGCAGACGATATGATCCTTATAGTTCTGCCGGTTGGGATGATAGCGGGTTGAAATCCATGCGTCCGGATTGATTTTTTCGGATGCCAGCTGGCGGATTCTGTCACTGAAGGCGCCTTCTTCATCCATTTCGCAAAGTGCCCGGTATGTCCATTTGTAATAGGGCGGATATTCTCTTTTCAGCAGGAAAAACAGCTCCATGGCAGAGGTCAGTCCCTTTGAACGGCATAGTTCGGCGGCCACGATGTCATTGCGGCTCATGCAGCGGGCATAGTTGACCTGCAGAGCGGAAGCGTATAAATGCAATTGGTGTGCAATTCTGTTCCGCCAGATTTTATCAGGATAATAATCAAGCAGAAGATTGCGGAAGGCGCTGAATTCACCCGGATCATCGCGGAAGACTTCCCCGTTGACAGCGGTTTTCAGACAGGAGTGATCCAGCTTCAGCCACTTTTCCTCACTCATTGTGCAATGTTTTGTGTCGCAGTCGATCTGCAGAATATCGGAATAGAAATCATGGATTGTCATGACGCCTCTTCTTTCACGAAGACGGTCGGTATAATAGGAGCGTTCCACGGAATCCACCAGTTCATTGTAGGCAATGGACAGCAGATAGCCGAATTCCTCCATATCCTCATCATTGACCCAGAGACAGACTCCGGTTCCGAAATCATGATCTCTTGAGATCTCATCATCATATCCGAAGCAGTCCGATCCTTCCCCGGCAATGCCGACGGCGATCCGGTTTTCATATTCCGCAAATCTGCTGTGGATCAGATCTTTGACATACTGCTCATAAAAGCGTCTGTTTTTCTCAATGACATTGTTCATTGGCCATTCTCTCTTTCAGAAATATCATCATGTTCATTATATTGGAAAGCCTGAATCATTTCCGTATCTATTTAACGGTGCGCCTTGCGCCAGGCAAGGGGAGACATCCCGGTTTCCTTATGGAAGATTCTTATCCAAAAATAAACAGAAAGAAACTGATGAAGGTGCTGCAGGAAAGCGGCACCTTTTTTCCGGTTGCGCCAAACCAAAAATCCCCCTTCTTCACAGGATGAAGAAAGAGGATTCCCCCAGCAGTTTACAGGCTATGCATGCCTATCCTTATAGGTAGTTTACTTTAAAAATCGTGCTGTGTGTATCTACATACGTATATACATTTTTGTATATACCTCTTTTTGACTTGCCAAAAAAGTCAATTGGCTCCCATGATATATTTTGAATGGGGAAAAATTCATGGCATTTCGGCTGTTTTATAATGATCTGTTTCCGCTGCGGATGATCAATTTCGCAAAGAAATATCTGGACCTCGGCGGCTCTCTCAGAATGGAAAACACGTCCGTGATCCAGCTTTCAAAGCTGCAGGTCATTGACAGTTTTTTTCCTGGTCTTTTCGTGAAAGAACTGACTGATGAAAAAGAAGCCGAATATGATTATGAAACCTGCTGTATTCTCGCTCCGAGAAAGATGGGCGTTCTTTCCAACTGGGGACCTTATAAACAGAAAATCAACGGAATTGAAGACTGTCTGCTGGGCAACAGACGGAGTGAGACAGGATACAAGAATTATCTGGCTGCCCGCAATATGATCAGAAGGGCGGCGGTTGATCTGGCTGCGGATGAAGGATCGTTCACCTTCATTTTCTCGCATCTTGCACAGATGTATGACAGCCTTGATCAGGATCAGAAGGAGAGCATGGACAGATACCTGCTGAAAATACTCACGGCATGCGGTCAGGAAAAGACAGTCCTTTTCTGTACACAGGAAAGACCGGACGGGTTTACCTTCGAACGGACCATCTATCAGGAAATCCTCGCACAGCTGAATACGTTTGCGAAGAATCAGGATTACCGCTGTCTGTTTGCGTGGATGTGTCTTTCCTCATTGCTTGGCAATTCTTCACAAAAGCTCCTGAAGAAATATACCAAAACGGAATCTGATGATGCTCAGAAAGACAGTTCTGTATACGAACTGGTTCCGTCTCCCGGCGTGATCGGGGTTCCCGGCTTCTGCGGACGGGATGATATCCTGGCAGAGATTGACCGGCTGTTTTCACGCGGCAACCGGATTGTCTGTCTTAAGGGCATCAGCGGCATCGGCAAGACGGAAACCGCAAAACAATATGCGGCAGAGCACCGTGATCAGTATGACCGCATGATCTATGCGGTTTATAACGGCAGTCTCGAAGATCTGGTGATTTCCGAAATGCCTTTTGAAACACGTCCGCCGGTGAAAAGACTGAATGACGGAAACGTCATAGAAAGTGATGAATCATATTTCAGAAGAAAACTGGATATCATCAAAAGCGCTTCAGATGAGAAAACATTGATCATTCTGGATAACTTCAATACGGAAAATGATGAGGATCTCGATGAGTTCCTCAATGGCAGATACCGGGTGCTGATCACAACCCAGTATGATTATTCGGCAAGATTTGCGACAATCATCGTTTCAGCGGTGAATGATATGGATGCGCTCAGAACCATCTTCATGAACAACTACCGCGGATATGTCGTCAGGAAGGATGATCCCGGTCTGGACGAGCTGCTCAGGGCGGTCAACGGGCATACATATACGGTTGTTCTTCTGGCCCATCATATGGAATACAGCGGCCAGGGCGCCCGTGAAATGCTGGATGCCTTATATGAGAATGGCATTGTTTCCATCAATGAAATGCTGAATGAAGCAGACGGTCAGGCTTATCAGAGACTGGTCCGGATGTTTCCGCTGTTTGATTTCTCCAATGAGGAGAAGACGGTTCTTCAGCTGCTTTCGCTGATCCCGGAAGCACCGGTTCCGGCAATGGTTTTCAGAAAATGGGCAGAGCTTTCCTCCATGAAAAGCATTCTGAATCTGGAAGGAAGAGGATGGATCATGCGTCAGCCGGACGGAATCATTCTACATTCGGTCATCGGCAGTGTCATCAGGCATGTGCTGCCGGTCAATATTGAACAGATTCAATTCTTCCTGGACCATGCGGCGGATGAGATCGCCAATGAATATTCGTGGGGATGGACAAAGAAACAGAAGGAACAATACTGTGCCATCTGCCGCTGTATTCTGTCCTTTGTGAGTGAGATCAATCAATGCACGGTCGGCTTCATCCAGGCTGCGGCTGTATTGCTGGGCTATTGCGGATATCCGCAGCAGGCATTGGAACTGGATGAAAAGCTGTATCAATACCGGTATGAGACAGACGGCCCCTTTGCCTTTGAGACAGCCCGCGCCGCTTACCGTGCAGGCTGGACATGGCTGTTCAGCCCGCAGCTGAATGCATCTTTGGGAAATGCGATGAAATGGCTGCTGAATGCAAATGAACTGTTTGAAAAACAAACGATGGATAGCACTGCAAAGAAACTCATGTATTGCGGCCTTCTGGAAAATACCGCCAAGGCATATCAGACCGAATATGAGATCACGCGCGACAAGGATGATCTTCGCAAAGCAAAGAAATACGGACAGAAAGCGGTCAGGCTCGGCCGCAAATGGAAGGATGAACTGATGGCTGATGGGAAAACCCCGGCCGGATCCTATCTGCGTCTTGCCCGGATTCACATGGCGGAGGGGGCATATGGAAAAGCCCGCACACTTGCAGAGGAAGCGTATGAAATGCTGATGGAAATCCACGGGCAGATGAGCGCGGATGTGCTCAGAGCCACTTCCTGCAAAGCGGAAATTCTGTATCATCTTGGCAATTATCGGGAATCCATGGCGGAAACCGCAAAGAATCTTCAGGCATATCAGCGTTTCTATCAGACGGACAATCCTTCTTATTTTGATCAGCTTCTGCTCAAAATCAGAAACTGCGTCAAGCTCGGCAATACCGCAATGGCAGCGGAAACAAAAAAAGAGGCATACAATGCGGCGCGCAGGATGTTCACACCTGATTCCTTCAGATTCACGCAGCTGGAAGAGGTTCAGCTGAAATGAGCGAAACAATATGAATCCGCAAACAGAAACCTGTTCTGAATCAGACATCCTGTCTTTCAGAACAGGTTTTTCAGATGCCCGGTATATAAGTTCTGCCTTTTTATCTTCAGGTGCGATTACGAAAATGCCATGCCCGCGCACCTTTCCAAGTAATGAAAATTTTATGAAAATTATTTGGTGAAAATTTCAACATTTTGCAAAATATTACAGCAGATACGTTGTAAATGATTACACCGGATTTTATAATAAAACATGTTATCTGCATGTTTCATGGCAGATATGTGATTGGAAAGAGTGTATTATGGCAAAATATCTCGTTAAACGTATTCTGCTGGCTCTGCTCAGTATATTCCTGATCTGTATGATCACTTTCTTCCTGATGAATGCCGTCCCGGGCGGACCGTTCAGCAGTGAAAAGGCGGTCAGTGCACAGGTTATGGCTGCGCTGGAAGCCAGGTTCAATCTGGATAAGCCGCTCTGGCAGCAGTTTATCATGTACATGAACAATATTCTTCACGGCGATTTCGGTATTTCCATGAAGACGGGAAGAGAGATTGCGGTCACCCTGAAATCCTGCTTCTCAGTCTCAGCCAAACTGGGCGGAAGCGCCTTGATCGTCGCGATGATTCTGGGTATCGTCTTCGGCTGCGTCGCGGCTCTTTACAGAAACCGTGTTCCGGACAGAATCATTGTCTTCATGACCACGCTGTTTACGGCAATGCCTTCCTTCGTGCTGGCAACATTGCTGCTGCTCGTATTCTGCATCCAGCTGAAATGGTTCCCGGTCTGGGATGCCTCCAGCAAGAGTTTCCTGCTTCCGGTCATTGCGCTTGCCGCATATCCCACCGCTTATATCACCCGTCTGACAAAAACGGCGATGCTCGACGCATTAAGCCAGGATTATATCAGAACCGCAAGGGCGAAGGGTGTGCCGATGACAAGGGTTATTTTCAAGCATGCGCTCAGAAACGCTCTGATTCCCGTCATCACATATCTCGGACCTGAACTTGCGTATATCCTGACCGGTTCGCTTGTCATTGAAAACATCTTTACGATCGGCGGCCTTGGCCAGCAGTTTGTCCAGTCCATTAACAACCGTGACTATTCCATGATCATGGGAACCACCATTTTCCTTGCGATCATCATGGTTTTCTGCAATCTGCTCAGTGACATCCTTTATAAGGTTGTCGATCCGAGAATCAAGCTCGAAGCATAGGAAAGGAGATCAAACATATGTCAGAAATCAATATGCCCAAAAAGAATCTTCTTTCCATGCAGATCGATCCTTCCGCATTCGAGCCGGCAAGTGAGGATGAAAAGCGTCAGGCGGACGTCATGAGCGAATCAACCTCCTTCTTCAAGGACGGTATGCGCAAACTGATGAAGAATCCGCTCGCGGTCGGCTCGATTATCGCGCTTGTCCTGATTGTTCTTCTGATTCTGATCGCCCCGAAGATTGTTCCTTACGGCTATGAGGAAATCATCAAGGTAGGCGGTTCCAAAGACAAGACAATCACCAATCTGGCGCCGTTTGCCTGGAGTGAAAAGGAACAGGCGCTGATCGCTTCCGGCACAAAACTGTTCCCGCATATCATGGGAACCGACTCGCTGGGCCGTGATTACTTTATCAGAGTGATTTACGGAACCCGCGTTTCGCTGACTGTCGGTCTGTTCGCAAGTATCCTCGTATTGATCATCGGTGTTCTCTACGGAGCTGTTAGCGGCTACCGCGGCGGCAGAACCGACATGATCATGATGAGAATTGTCGACATTATTTATTCACTGCCCGATGTTCTGATTATTATCCTGCTGTCGGTTGTTCTGAACCAGACGCTGAATAAATCCAATCCCATTGTCAAACTGCTCGGCACGAACATGGTTGCGATCTTTATTGTCTTCGGTCTGCTCTATTGGGTCGGCATGGCAAGACTTGTCCGCGGTGAAGTGCTGAAAATCAAAA
>CACWLH010000014.1 GCA_902761625.1 uncultured Erysipelotrichaceae bacterium | reverse complement strand
TTGATTCATATGCTGAATCATTCGTATAATAGGAGAAGCCCGTTTTGTCAGCTGTATAATAAATCACCCTTACAGATTGACCATCAACCTGTTCAGTGCTGATATCAGTTTCAGTATGATCAGAATCATCGGGTACACGATCCGCATTGTCCGATTCATCGCGGACCTGTGTCATCTCTTCGATTGAAATCTCTGAAGCGCATGAGGGGCATACGTTCCCGTTTTCTTTGTCAGAGAAAGGAATTTCATCTTTGCATTCATCGCATTTCTGATCTGTTGATTCCTTTTCTGTCTCTGTCATATGTGTTCTGTTTTCCTTTTTTCCTGCTCACAAAGACGGAAATCATTCATCAAATTATATCATAATTAATGCATGCGACTGATCGTGAGGAAATGTTTCTTTTCTTGTAATACTATCCATAATGGCAGTAAATATACGGATGATCTGAAATACATATGGATCGAAGAAAAGAAAACCGATGGTTTCCCATCGGCGCAATCTTTTAATGTTTCCGGATGTCTGTGATCCACGGGTTCGGACCATCATACCAATACAGATAACCTTCCATGTCATAGGTTCTGCCGATTTCGAGTGTTTCGGCTGCCTTGTAAACATCGGTATTCCTGTCTGTCAGATAGTTTCGGACAAGGAATGTGTAATTCCTGCCGTCTTTGGAAACTGTAAAGTATACATCGTCGCCCTGGCTGCCTGTGCCGTTGAACCTGTACATGAAGGCTGACTCATTTCCGGATGTGTCCCTGAATGTTTCGAAATCGATACCATTCTCTGTATATTCAGCCGCTTCCACTGTGACGCCTTTGAAGAGAACCTTCTGACCCATATATTCTTCAAGCTGATCTGTGCCAAGCAGATCTGTCACATCAAGCGGATCGGCAATCCAGTTTCCTTCTTCAATTTCAAAAGTGGCATCGATGATTTCAGCCTGACCTGCCCACTCATCCTTATATCCGCTCGCCTTGATTTTTTGGCCTTCGCTGAGTCTGTTGAAATCCTCTTCGGAGATTTCCATCTCATAAAGGAAGTAAGCACCGTCGGCATCCTGGGTGAAGAATGATGCCTTGTTGTCCCACCAGGACTGTCTGGCCTGCACATAAGCCTCTATGGTTACTTCGATGTTGATCGGTGCCGCCGCATATTCCGCATAGGTCATGACACCTTCGCTTTTCGCATTGGATGGATATTCTGCCTGAACCAGTTCATTTGCGGAGCTGGCTGAATTGGTGGCCGGTGCAGGTTTAAAGGGATTGAAGATCAACAATCCGGCTGCCAGAAGAAGGAGTGCGGCCAGCGCATAAACATATATGGGAATTGGTTTTTTCTTTGGCTTTGCGGACACTTCATCACCGCCGCTGCAACGGTTCAGTCCGTTGCCTTCCATGATGAATTCCGTATCTTTCTTTGGAATTCTGTCCGGACTGCCGCCTGCTGCACCGGTGTATTTTTTGAGCCTGTTAACGGGGATCGGGGTTCTGCAGGAAGGGCAGAGAGGATGTGTCTCATCCGGTGAAAACAATGCTTCGCATCCGCATTCATCACAGACTGCATAGAGCTGATATTCCTGATTCATATTTGACTCATTCATATCAGGGTCTCCTAAATCACTGTATTGACAATTATATCAGCTGTTTCATAAGGATATGAAATCCGCAATGCTCGGAATATTGCCCATGAGTAATACATGCTAACATGCTTAAACTAGCAAATGATATAGAAAACTGTCTGTAAACGGTTGGAAATCGAGGATGAAAAAAAGATTGATTCAATCTTTTGCTATAATGTTGTCAATAACGGTACAGATGAATTGATGAAACGTACTTTGAAATTTTTTGAACACAGAAAGGAAGCTCGGATATATGACAGAACAGGAATATAAAGACAAGCTTGATGCGTTTAAAAACTCCTGCCGTGTATATAAGAATGAAAAGAAGATGCTCGAGGAAGCCGAAATGAAAAAGAATTATTTCGGCGATGATCAGCTGTACCGTTTCATGCGCGAGGATGTCGAATACGTTGATGCGATGTTTGAAAAGATCAACGTGAAATGCGGTGTGAATGCCAGACTCATGTTATGGCTGATGTTTGTGGAGGAAAACACACAGGCGGATGTCGCATTCCGGTTCGGCCTCAGCAGAAGACAGCTTCAGTATAGTATGAACAAATGGATGCATACGGTATTGGCTGAGGGAGAAAGTCAGTGACATCCGATGACAGGATAAAAATATTCAAGGATGTGGCAAGGGACTATTCAAAATATCTGGATCATATCCGGGGCATCGATGAAAAACTCGAGGTTCTGCGCATTAAAATGGAAAACGTTCATTCCATCAATCTGGAAAAAGAACCTTCTTTGCCGACATTCAAAGAACGTCCGCTCGTGGAAATGATTGAACGCAAAACCCTTCTGGAAAAGCAGAAACAATATTATCTGGATCTGATTGAGTGGGTCAGAACGGTTCTGGATCAGATGGAATCACCGGCAGTCAAAGCCCTGATCTGGATGACATATGTTCAGAGAAAATCACTGACAGCCATTTCTGATGAACTGCTTATCAGCAAGGATAATCTTTATAAAATCAGAAGAAAATATCTGAGAAAGGCATTGAGTGATGAAATCATGGACCGACTGGATGAGATTCAGGACAATCCGGTGATCGAAAGCGGTGCCGTGTGATGATTGATGAGCATGGCCCATGCTCATTTTTTCTTGCATGACATCTGTATTGTCCTGTTAAAATAAACTTGGAATCATTTTTGCAAAAAAAAAACAACAAAGCAGACCAGAGACACCGTTCATCCATCTTTTTTCCATATTGAACGGTCTGACGGTGCTGAAACATGAAATACGGAAATAAACATATGAATGAAAACTCATCAATGGAGCAGGAAAATGCTTCAAACGCAGTCAATGCATCAAACGATTACCGCAAGCCTTTGAAAAGCGGAAGCCCGGCTTCGAACAGACGTATATACATTGTCATGTGCGGCTGTATTCTGGCTGCGGCAATTCTGTTTGCAGGTATTTATCTGGTCCTGTCCGGCCTGACGCAGAAGCTCAGTACAGCCAATCCTGTCACGGCGGCTGAACAGACCCCGGCGCAGCAGAGAATGAAACCGAGATTGCCGAGCCGGCTTTGGAAAATGAAGAGAATGAAGCTGCGGAAAACTCGCAGTACTCATATACAAACGGACTTTGGATGGAAAAACTTGCGGAATATGAAGCGGCGTGCGAAGTTGTCCGTACGGATTCAGAAAATATCGTTTATCAATGCTCGGCAAAAGGATTCGAGGCAGTCAATGAAGCGATGATCACGGTGGACGGAACAAAACAGGCGATTGTTTCCATTGAGGTCACAAAGATGGCGGATACAGCGGGGATCGGGAGTGAGGCATGCGAACAGGAGGAACTGGACCGCTATGTCGGTGCTTCTCTTTCCACGCCGATTGACGAGACCAGCGGGGCAACGATCACAAGCACATCCATCCATGCCATGGCAGCCGCAGCTCTCAAGAATGCGGCAGACAGATAAAACCAGCCTGAAAGCTCAAAAAAAGGATTTCAGAATCAGAAATAAAATATGCATGAATCAAAGGATTCATAGAATACAGCACAAGCAATACGCAATGACCGGAGGCAGACGATGCATATTGAGATTAATAACGGCGGGCTGGCCGCAGCCGCCTCAATCAATGATTTTCAGGATTATTTAACTGATTTTATATCCAGATCTGAAGACATTCTTTCTTCTTTCAAAACGGTTCAGAACACCACATATAATCTGAACGGCGGTGTGGGAAGTCTGCGCGAAGCGGTTGAAAACATCGGCCAGAGAATCACGGAAGAACGTGAGCGGATCAATCATGCGAAAGAGACTCTGAAGAAGACCGTTGAATTTACGATCAATACAGTCAATACAGACAAGCATGTGGCGGAAATTGTCAATCAGAACAAGGAGGAGTTTTATAAAACAAATCCGTGGCTGAAGCCGCCGGTTCCGGAAGAGGAAAAGAGCTGGGGAGAAAGAGCCTGGAATTCTTTCAAGGAAGGAATGAAAGAACTGGGCGAAAATATCAAGGAAGGCTTTATCGCAGTCCGCGATACCCTGAAAAAGGGATGGGACAAGCTTGTTGAATTCTATGAGGAACATAAGAAAATCATTCAGACTGTTCTGATTGTCGTCGGTGCGATCGCTGCCATTGTTGCGGTGGTCTCCGGCGGGGGATTGCTGGTGCTGGCACCATTATTGACGGCCATCGGTTTCAGCGCACCGGTTGCGGCTGCGATCAGCGGCGTGGTGGCAGTCACAGCGATTGTATCCACGGTCGCTTCCAGCACATTGAATGTGGTCGATGTCTGGTTTGAGATTGACAATACATTGTTCAACAGAATTCAGACAGCTCTGAATATCACCGCAGGCATTTCCAATGCCCTCGTCTCCATCGGCGCATTGTACAATTCATTCCATCCGGGTGCGATTGATCAGGTGAAAGAACAGCTTGCGAACCAGCCGGTTGATAAGATTTCGGCTACCCAGCCTGATTTCATGGTCAATGACAAGGTCCCTGATGCCAAGTTCAATGACAGCGTTGATATTATAAAGGATCCGATCAAAAACGATGAATTCTATGTCAAAGGAAATTACTCTGATGATTTTGTTGACTATTGGAATAATCTGGAAGACTATACGACCATGCCTTCGAACAACAATTCAGTTCAGTGGATTGACGCAGGTGATGTGGAAGGCGTTTATCTGCATGGAAATGAAGTCCGTGATCCGTCGGTGTTCTATAAGACCAGACCGGCTGCAGACTATACAAAGTATGCCTCCAACGGTCTGAATAACAATCCGCTTGAGGTTACAAAGATCATCAAGGACGGAAAAGAATTCTATCTCTTTGCCGGTGAAGGACGTCACAGACTCATTGCCGCAAAAGAAATCGGTGTCAAAGTTCCAGTCATCATCAGGGACATTGTCATCAAAAAATAATGACATTGCATATCGAAGAATTGGCAATCGGTTAAAAAGGAAAAACGGAAAGATGCTGAAATTTCGGAAGGAATTCGGCATCTTTTCATAAAACTGAAATGAAACGTTTCAGATATGGGATATCAACAAAACTGAGATGTTTGTATATGAATGATCATTGCAGGCATGACTTTATGAAAATAATTGACAATATTTCCAATATGTTCAGAAAAAAACAGGAATTATAATCAATGCTCACCAAAAGGATAGAGTGAAACGGATTTGGACATGTTCATTTTCTATATAATACAGTTGCATTGTTTTTTTACCTGGATAACACCTGCGTAACAAACTTGACACTGCGAAGGGGGAAGTAGTTGTGAAGTATATTAAAACAGGAATGATTCAGAATCTGCTTGCACAGGCTGATGAAGATAATCGTCCTCTGTATATCACGGGTCCGATCGGGTGCGGAAAAACCGCTGCGATTGAGTATTTCTATCGGAGAATATCGCATCTGACCATCGATTGCGCGGATGGGAGAATCGAACAGAAAACCAGTCTGTCCAAAATCAGACCCAGGGTAGTGATTTTTGATAATGTCTCCTATCTTGAAGAGGAGGCAAGCCGCAAATATGTTCTGGATATGCTGACAAGATCTGACAAGCATGTCATTTTCACGTCGCGTGCACCCCGTCCTGCCTGGCTGATTTCAAAATCAATGGATGAGAATATCCTGCTTGCGGATCATCGTGATTTCCGCCTGTCCAAGGAACAGGTGTTCCGGCTGATGGAAGAACTGGGCGTGAATGCGTCCGAAAAGGAAATGCTCAAGGTCATGGAGGATTCCAGATCCAATCCGCTGGTCATTTCATGCATTGCATATTTCATGAAGGACGTCGGTGTATATTCCAAGGAAGTCAACAGCTTTGCACGGATCAATTATCATACCTATCTGGACAATGAGCTGCTGGGCAGACTGAGTAAGCAGGAGGAGGAATTCCTGCTTGCCATGAGCTGGTATCCCAGTTTCAGTTATGAGCTGGCCAGAGAACTCAATGACGGCCTTGACTGCCGCCCACTCGTGGATTCCATCCAAAAAAAGAATGCATTCATTGTGACGTTCTCAAGCGTTGGTGTGCAGCTGATGGACACATATATTGATTATCTGCGCCATAAGAGAAATATCTTCTGGGATGATGAGAAACACCGCAGGAATCTGTGCCTGGCTGCGGCCTATTATGAGCGCAGCGGCAATCTCAGGATGGCATTGCAGTGCTATCAGAATGCACATGCGGATACACAATATTATCAGCTGCTGGAAAAGACTGCCCGCAATGGCGTCAATGCCGCATCGGTCAGTCCGCTGCTGGATTATTATGTGTCACTGGATCCCGGAAAGATCCGTGCTTCCTGGCCGCTTGTATCTGCGCTGGCAATGAGTGAATCATTGCTGATTCATCCCGCCAAGGCGGAATACTGGTTCAATTATCTGAAACATCTGCATGATCTGGAAGAAGATCCGAAGATCAGAGATGCCATGCAGAAACGCATACTGTTTCTGGATATGATGCTGCCGCATCATGGAAATAAAAATATCGAGGAACGCTTCACCAATCTGCTCACGGAATGTGTTGATTATCATCCCGGCATTCCGAGAGAATATATCGATATGTCTCCGACCATCATCCACGGCTCGATTGATATGTGCGAGCTGAGCAAGGATGAGGAAAAGCTGATGAGCATATGCGCAAAAATCGTGGATCTGATGAACGGCCGTGCTTCAAAAAGTGTCATGGATATCATCAAAGCGGAACTGGCCTATGAACGGGATGAGCTGGATGATTTTGAAATCCACAGACTGCTTGAAAGGGGCTATATGATCGCAGACAGCGATGAAAGCTATGCGGCATGTTTCGCATCCGTCGGTGTCAGCGTGCATCTGCATCTGTTCCGCGGCAATCTGCTCAGAGCGGAAGAGCTTCTGGATTCCTTCCGCAAAAAAGTCGTGGATGCGCGCAATGATGTTCTGTTGAAGAATATCGATGCATTGTACAGCTGGGTGGATCAGCTTCATTCCAACCGTGAAAGTGTTGCCGCATGGCTGGAAACCGCATCGGACGAAGGTCTTGGTTTTACCTTCTTTGAGCGCAGCATCATGTTATGCAAGGTGCTCGCTTATATGATCATGGGCAGAATTGACAGTGCTCTGGATCTGATCGAAAGACTGCTTGCCTTCTTTGAAATGTATGACCGCACATATGCCTACTATGAGGCAATGCTGTATAAAGCAGTCTGTTATTACCGCATCAAAAATCAGGATTATGTAAAGATCATGAGCGAAGTCATGGAAAAGGCATATGAACTTGGCTTCTATCATCTGATTGCGGATCATGGCATCGCCGTGGTGCCGCTGATTGAAAGCGTGAAGACCGCACGGGTCAGCAGATCTTTCTATAACCATCTGCTCAAACTGGCAAAGCAGATGGCCGAGAATTATCCGAATTACCTGCAATGTGTGGAATCGCTCAAAGAACCCTTGACCCGGACCGAGCGGCGGGTATTGCATCTGTTATGCGAAGGGCTCAATGCGGATGAGATCTGTAAGATGCTGGATATCAGCTATTCCGGCATCAAATTCCACAATAAAAATATCTATCGCAAACTGGGCGCAGCCAACCGCAATGAGGCAGTCAGAAGAGCGATCATGCTCGGCATTACGGACGTCGGTCCGCTTGAAGGCTGAAATGAAAGCATCGGAGCATTGTCTTTTGACAAACAGACGAAAGACAGTGCTTCTGTTTTCATTTTCAGATGGGGTGAAGCTCCGCTCATATTGCGTAAATCGGGTAAGGAGCTTCACTGTGGGCCTGCTCCGAAACAAGATGCTATTTTTTCTTTCTCATATCCGGAACCGGAATGACCCTTCTGCTGCGTCGCTCAAATGCTGGAAGTTCATTCTTTGAGATCCGGATTCTTTTGCCTTTTAGGACATTGGCACTTTTGTCGTCTGAGACAATGATATATTGCCTGTCAAAGGTCACGCCAAAGTATAAATCAGGATACTCGCGTAGCCGGAAGTGTCCGTTTTTGTCAATGTAAACTGTGACTGCTTCTGTATTTGGAACCATTCCGGATAGAACTGCAGTCTCTTTAACAGCCTGAATCGCAGAAAAAAGCCGGAGCTGCTCGGTCTCATTATAATTGCTTAACAATGCCAGCTCTTCTTGTGAAAGATCATTATAAATGATGTGCTTTTTCATTTGTGAAATCATTTTGATCATACATGCATAATATTACCCGCAAATGTAAATTATTTACAGAAAAAATGGAAAGATTAAGATGTATAATTCAGTTTATAAGTATTAAGGAAGGGGATATATTCTTATGCAAAAATCGGCTTTTGCAAAAAAACTGTCTTCTGTCCTGATGGCACTGGCTCTTGTGATGAATTCACAGGCAACCGTGTTTGCAGAGGATGACAGCCCGGAAGAAGCTTCTGAATTCGGTTGGCGAATGGAAGAGATTGACGGGGATTCCATCAGTTTTAACCGCAGCGGTCACACCCCGGGTACAGAAATCAACCGGGATTATGGCATTGAAGATAGCGAAGTGGTTCGTGTTTCAATCATTCTTGACAAGGATTCAACCATTGCCAGCGGCTTTGATGTGGACGGAATCAGCGATAACGCCCAGGCGGAAGCTTACCGTCAGGAACTTCAGGCTGACCAGCAGGCGGTAGTCCAGGAAATTGAACAGAATGTTGATGGCGTCGATCAGCTTGACGTTGTCTGGAATCTGACACTTGCGGCAAATCTGATTTCTGCGAATGTCGAGTTCGGCAAAATCGGTCAGATTGCGCAGCTGCCGGGAGTTTCAGATGTTGTTATCGAAACCAAATATGATGTGCCTGTGACAGAAGTTCATGATACTGACCCGATGATGTCAACATCTGACACGATGATCGGATCGACAGCTGCGTGGGCGGAAGGCTATACAGGTGCCGGTTCAAAAGTTGCCGTAATCGATACCGGTATCGATACGGATCACCAGTCATTCGACGCAGGTGCATTTGAATACTCTCTGAGCCAGTATGATGAAACATTTGATCTGCTTGATCAGGAAGATATTGCGGCAGTGATCGATCAGCTGAATGCCAAGATCAATTACAGAACAGATCTTACAGCGGATGGCGTCTATCTTTCATCCAAAATTCCTTTCGCATTCAACTATGTGGATGATCCTGATTATTATAATGTGGTTGACCATGACCATGATCCGAGCGGTGAACATGGTTCCCATGTTGAAGGCATTGCGGCCGCAAACAAGTATATTCCTGACGGAAACGGCGGTTATGCAAATGCGCTTGAAAATGTTTATGTACAGGGTGTCGCACCGGATGCTCAGCTGCTTGTTATGAAAGTATTCGGCGGCTATGGAGAAACAGATCCTGATAAGGCTACAGGCGCATATGACAGTGATTATATGGCTGCCATTGAGGATGCTATTATTCTTGGCGCGGATTCCATCAACCTTTCTCTCGGCTCCAGTTCTGCCGGTTTCTCTCATGAAATCAATTATATATATGAAGAGATTATGGACAGTCTGACAGAACACGGTGCTGTCGTATCCATCTCAATGGGCAACAACGGAGCTTTTGCGGATAATGCATGGCTGTACACACAGATGTACTCCGACGATGTCAGTTATATGACAGGCGGAAGTCCCGGATCTTATACGAATTCATTTACCGTTGCTTCAGTTGATAATACCGGTTTTACCGGAATGTATATTACTGTTGACGGGAATTCATTTTTCTATACCGAAACAGAAGGCTATGGCAATGACAGATTTATGACATTGGCCGGAGATCAGAGCTATATTGCAATCGATGGTATAGGAACCGAAGAACAGTTCGGTGCTCTGAAGGATGTTCTTGCCGGAAAGATCGCTGTATGTTACAGAGGTCAATCCAGTTTCTACGAAAAAGTAAACGCTGCTGCGGCAAATGGCGCTGCCGGTGTGATTATTGTCAATAACCAGGCAGGCACGATTGCCATGAATCTGACGGGCATTGAGACGACCATTCCTGCCGTTTCATTGACTCAGGCAGATGGCGCGATGCTCTTTGCAAGCGGTGAACAGAAAACTGCCGGCGGACAAACATATTATGAAGGTGTTCTGACTGTATCTGATAGTGTTATGGTTGATGATTCCAACCTGGACACTGATCTTTATACAATGAGTGATTTCAGTTCATGGGGTGTTCCGGGATCGCTTCAGCTGAAACCGGAAATTACAGCACCTGGCGGAAATATCTACTCAGTCAACGGCGCGCAGGCAGGCGGACAGGGTTATGAGAATATGTCAGGCACATCCATGGCGGCACCGCAGATTGCCGGTATGGCTGCTGTTCTGGGCCAGTACATCCGTGAAACCGGACTGGACAAAAAGACCGGACAGTCTCCGAGAGTTCTGATTCAGAGTCTGCTGATGGCAACCGCTGAACCGATGTATGAAGACTGGTATGAGGAATATGGTGCCGGATATTATTACAGCGTCCTCAAGCAGGGAGCCGGACTTGCCAATGTGGCCGATGCAATCGCCGCAAAAGCATATATCCTCATGGATGAGGGTTCCACAACTGGTGCTTCTGACGGTAAGGTCAAGGCTGAAGTCGGCGCTGACGAAAACGGCCGTTATACCTATTCGTTCACGGTCAATAATATGACGGATGAAGAACTGCATTATAGGCTGGTCTCTGATTTCTTCACACAGTATGCTTATCCATATGGTGAAACTGTATTTGCACTCACTGATACGGATTATCTTACTCCTGAGGTCACATACACGGTTGATGGCAATGAAGCTGACAGCCTGACACTTGCGCCTAACGGCAGTACAAAAGTTACGGTTGCAGTGGATGCGTCTGCAGATGCTGCAGCTTTGAGTGAAAACTACCCGAACGGCTTCTATGTGGAAGGTTACACATACGTTGCGACAACGGATTACGATGAAACGGATTACACACCGGCTGATGTGCTTTATTCAATTCCGGTTCTCGGTTTCTGCGGCAACTGGTCAGATGCTTCGATGTATGACAGAGGCAGTTTCATTGACAGTCTGTATAACGGAATTTATTACAACAGAGACGATGAAGAGGTTCCGTACAGCTATGATATCTTTACACAGTATTTCAGAGGCAATTATTATTGTAATTCTCTCACCATCGATGATGGGCATGACGAAGTGGTGGAATATGATGATGAAGGCAATCTCGTCCCCGATCCGGATGATGATGATTACCTTTATATGATCAATCCGTATGTGGTGGAAGAAACCGGTATCCCGTATGGAAGAGAAGCAATCAATTCGAAAAAACGAATTGAATCCGGCATGCCGCGAACCATCCGCAATGCAAGTATGCTGGCAACATTTGCAAAGAATGAGGCCGGTGAAATCATCTGGGTGAGTGAACCGTATCTGAATAAACCTGCTGTCTTTTACAGTGCCAACAATGGTTTCTGGGTGGATATTAATGCTGAAGGTTATCTCGATTTCTGGTTTGAGTCTGATATCAGAAAAACAGCGGAGGAACTCGGTCTGAATGAAGATGATGTATTCACAATCGGAACAGTTGCTGTTCCTGAATATTACACAATCAACACACCTGACAGTGAGCTGACGTCTAAATATCTGACTGATCTGATGAATTCAGGCGTACTTGGTGAAGGAGCATATCTTACCCAGCAGTTCAAGGTTGATGATACAAAGCCTGAAATTGAGGAAGCAGTCTTTGATACCGATGAAAACGGAAACGAAGTGCTGAAGCTCTATGTATCAGATAATAACTTCGTGGCATATACGACCATTTTAGACAGAAATGGAAATGAAGTCGTTGACGGTGTGGTTCCGCAGCTTGAAGAAGAAACAGGAAGATACACTGCGGTATTTGATCTCTCGACATTTGAGATGCCTGAAGTGGCTATCCTGTTCGCAGGTGACTATGCGGGAAATGAGAGCTACTATGCCTTCTATCCTTCAATGGAACTGACTGCAAAGGTCAGCGAAGGAAGCGGAACAATCACCGGAATCGGAGAATGGCTTGATCATGCGGAAGAGATTGCGGAAAACGACTGGGCAGTTCCGAATCTGCTCAGAACCACATTTGAGGTGAAGCCTGATGAAGGGTATGACCTGGAAAAGCTGATCAAGAGCACATATAAGTTCAATCCTGACTACTCTGTCAATGAAGAGTCTGTAGAGAGTTCTGATATCACAGATGATCTGATTGACGGCATGGTCGATGTCAAGATTGAAAACAATACAATGCTTGAGGCAGCCTTTAAGATCAAGCAGTTCAACATTGAAACAGTCGCAACACCTGCTGAATGCGGCACAATTACAGTTGATCAGGAATCGCCGGTTGACTACAACACTCCTGTCACATTCACAGTGACACCGGTTGAGCATTACGAGGTTGGTACTGTAACGCTCAATGGGGAAGAGGTCGAACTTGATGAAAACGGCACTTATACAGTTAATGCGGTTGAAGATCTCAGGTTTGAAGTTTCCTTCGTTCAGATCATGGGCAATGTCACACTTGAGTATAACGAGGGAGGCACAGTCACAACTGAAATGAAAGAGCCGGCTGAATATGCGGAAGGAGAAATCTTCACATTCACAGCTGTTCCTGATGAACACTATATCCTCAAGTCTGTTACCGTCAATGACGAAGCAATTGAACTGACGGAAGATGGGAACTACAGCATTGAAGTTGTCAGCCCTGTTACAGCGGTCAAAGTGACATTTGAACATATTCAGCATAAAGTGACCATTGATGCCGGAGAGCATGGCAAAGTCGCTGAAAACGGTTCTTCTGTCAGCGGTGAAATGCTCCGGAATGAAGCTGAAACAATCACGCTTAAGGTTGTTCCGGATGAAGGTTATGAAATTGACAAGGTTCTGGTTAACGGCACGGAAGTCACCGTTGCGGAAGACGGAACAATCACATTCACAGTTGAAGGCGAAACTTCTGTATCAGTTGTTTATAAGGCAATTATTTATCAGATTGAAGCAGTGTCCAATGAAGGCGGCAGTGTGACTGTTTCCGCCGATGAAGCCGCATATGGCGAGTCAGTGACTGTCACAGTTGAACCGGAACTCGGTTATGTGATTGATACAGTCTCAGTCAACGGTCAGACAAGAACAGTCAACGTGAATAACGAGCTGACTTTGACGGTTACCGGTGACATGGATATCAAAGCTGTATTCAAACTGGCGGATTATGTCTACACTGAAGGCATGAACTCCAACTTTGACAGAAATAACAGATCTGATCTCAGATTTAAAGTCACAGGTCCGTTCCCTATCTTTACAAAGGTTTATGTCGATGATGTTGAAATCAGCAAAGACAACTACATCGCTGTTGAAGGCAGTACTGTCATTATTCTGAAAGATGAATATCTTGCGACACTTTCTGTAGGTACTCATACATTGACAACAGAGTACTCAACAGGCCAGAAGGTAGTCACACAGTTCACGGTTTCCGAAACGAAAAAAGCTGAACCGGCACCTTCATCCGGCAAGACTTCACCCGATACTTCGGATACTTCTGCCCGCGACGGTTTCAACTGGGCATGGGTAATGGGAGGATTCCTTACTCTCGCAGCAATTGTATTTATCACCAGACTCAGACACAGCGCTGAATAAAACAGGGCAAATCTGATTCATTAAAATGCTGTATCTGCATGATCTGCAGATAAGCATAATCTGTTATGGAAGGTGACTGCGCCGGCATTATAGACGCAGTCACCTTGCCGCATCGGTCAGTCCGCTTGAACAGTAAATCAGAAAAAAAGACATGGTTCTCATCGGAGATAATTTATACGTAAAGAGAAAAGAGGAAGGAAAAATGCGTAAATTGTTTTCAAAATCATTTCTGGTATTGCTTCTGGTGACATTGATCTGCGGCTGTTCAAAACCCGCCAGCACCCGTGATAAGTTATGCGGGCAGTGGTATTTTGACAACGGCCAGCCCTCGTTTTTGTTCAACAACGACGGATCATGCATCATTCAGAATGAGTATGGAACCGGATCATGGGATCTCGTCAACGGCAATCAGATCAGAATGACAAACTATTACGGAGAGTCTGAAATCGTCAATCTCGAATCGGTCACGGAAGATCGTCTGGAAGTATCTTTAGGCGGCGACAAAGCAGTATTCTATAAAGATCCGAACAAAGCAAAGGAAGCTTCCAGCTCGGAAAGCAACTCCGGAAACAGCAGCTCAGCATCAAATAACAAATCTGATTCCCCGCGCACCGGAAGAGCATTCATCAATTCGGACGGCACGATCTACCGGATCAAGGTCAGAACCGGCGCAGGCCTGAGTGCAGAAGATTCCGGCGAGCGGATCACCGACGGCACATCAGTAACCGTATATGAGGAAGTCAATGCGGATGGCTTTACGTGGTACCGGATCGGCGATGACCGCTGGATCGCAGGCAACGGAACAAGCTACGGCGTGAGATTTGACTGATTGCTGTACAGACGGTTCAATGCACGGCTTTAAGGCCGGCCGATCCGTTATAAGCATGACTTATTGACTTGTGTGGTAATATAATATGGTATGATAGAAATCGATATCTGATTCTGACAACAAAACGATTAAAGGGGGAAAGAAAATGAAGAAGTTTAATCTTAATGCGTTGTTACTGGTATTTGCGCTCAGCTTCTGCACACTGTTTGGATGCAGCTCCAGAAATCTCAAGAAAGAACTGCCCGGAGAATGGTTCATCTGGCATTGGTATTACAATGTCAAGGACGGAGAAAACGGATTCTTCGATGAGGCTCAGTTCTATACATTCAATGAAGACGGCACACTGACAATGGAAGTGGAAGGCAAGAAGTCCACAGCCACATATACATTCAACGGAAATGACAAGGTTGATGTTGTATATGAGGACGGCACAACCGATACTTTCCAGCTCATCGCTGCTGAACATGACGGCGTTAATCAGATCCAGTTCATGAATGTGAATAACAATTACACACTGACACTGGAACCGATGTCCAGCTGGAAGGACTGAGATCATCTGAAAAGGGGAGCGATATCAATCGCTCCCTTTTGGAATGAAAACATGGCTGTACAGCCATAACACACATGAACATCTGACCATGGCTTCCATGTCTCTTTTTTATGACACACATTGCAGAAAGATCAGGAAGCGGCTCAATTCTCTGCTCGATATGGGGGAGTGACTGATATGAAAAGAATATTGTCAACATCATTGATTATCGTCCTTGTTTCTGCTTTGATTTATGCTCCGGTTTATATATATCTGATATATACGGTGTCAGCCAATCAGGTTGACTATACGTCTGTTATGCAGGGCAAGTGGAATGTATATCAGTATTATCACGAAAAAGACCGGGTGGCATGCGATGATGAAACCTGGATGACACTTGAGATTGACGGTGAACAGCTGAAGATCGAAGGCAATGTATTGCCGGAAACGGAATGCTCTTTCACATGGCTGAACGGCAATTCAATCAGCTTTGATGCTGATGGAAAGAATACGATTTTCTATCTGTCATTCGATGCGAACAATAATCTGAAAATCAACGTCGCAGAAACCACATATGTTCTGATGCTGCGCAAGGCGGGGTAAATCTTATGTTCTATCGGTATTTATGGAAAAGGAAATTCAACGTCCTTCTTTTTATGGCACTGGCGGTTGCCGGGACGGTTTCCGACACCGTCTTCCAGCTCTTTATTGCTCCGCTTTTTGATCTGGTGCAGGTCGGACAGTATCAGCAGGTGATTGTGCGTCTGTCCTGGATGTTCCTGTGGTATTTGTCCTATCGTCTTTTGAATTACTATTCAGAACTGGCGGCGATCTATGTGATCAACGCGGTGCGAAAAGATATTAAGCAGGATCTTTTTTCAGCTGCGATCACCAGACTGCTGCCCGATCATGCGGACAAGAATACAGGTGAATATATTGCGGAATTCACCAATGACATTACGATCATTGAAAATAAATTCCTGATTCCGTGCAAGGAGATTTTCTCCTATATCATCACGATCGTCGCCACCGGCGTGGCCATTTTCACGATTGATATCAGAATGGCGCTGGTTATCCTGGCCGGGGCTGCCCTGTGTGTTCTGATTCCGGTTCTCACAACCAATTACACATCGGGACGGATGATGTCATTCCTGTCGCGGTTTGACCATTTCGTCCAGCATCTGAAAGATCTCTTCGGCGCTTTCTTCACCTTTAAAAACTATGCCATTGAAGATCGGGTCATCGAAGTGTTCTCAGAAGAAAACCGCAAGGTGGAAGATTCAAAATACAAAGCTGAGATGGCTTTGATCATCATGAACAACATCGTCGGAAGAATCTCGTGGTCAATTGAACTGCTGGTGGTGATCATCGGTCTGATCGGTGTCATCAACGGACAGCTTTCCATCGGCTCCGTCTTTGCCGCATATATGCTGGCAGGAAATCTCGGCAGGCCTTTGCAGAGCTTCGCCGGCAGAGTCAGCTCCACACGTTCGGTCAAAGGCATTGAGAAGAAATTCATGGCATTGCATAAGGCTGCCAAAATCCGCTCATCCCGGGAGGATGATGAGAAAGAGACGGGCCTGTTTGATATCGAGCTGGAGAATGTCAAATTGCGGATCAAAGACAAAGTGATTCTCGATGATATTTCCTTTGTGTTTGAAAAGGGTAAGAAATATCTGATCATCGGCAACAACGGTTCAGGCAAAAGCACGATGGCCAAGATTCTCAAAAGCAATTACAGAAGCTACAGCGGCAATGTGAAACTGAACGGCTATCCATTGAATTCCGAAGAAGGAGCCGGCTATGTGCGCTGGATTTCTTATTCGAATGAAAATGTGTCGCTCTTGTCCGATACCGTAAGAAATAACATTCTCTTATATCGCAATTGCACGGAGGAACGTCTGAATCAGGCAATCAAAATGGCGGACTTTACGCTGCCTTTGGAGAGAGAGGTCGGCGAAAACGGCCGCTTCTTATCGAGCGGTGAGCGCCGCAAGCTTGAAATTGCCAGATCATTGATTGCGGATCCCAAAGTATTGATCTTTGATGAGGTTGTATCCACGCTGGATGTGGAAACCGCATATGAGATCGAAAAGCTGATTCTTTCATTGAATGAGCGCACCGTGATCATGATTTCCAATGCCTTCTCGGGACAGCTGCTTGACAGCTATGACCAGATTATTCTGATGCATGATGGAAAAATCATCGCTCATGGCAGACATCGTGAGCTTTTGGAATCATGCAGCGAATACCAGTACATTTACAATATTCGGTGCGGTGGCCGGTCGGAGTAAAAGCATATGTTAGTGAAATACTTGATGAAAAAATGGCCGGTATTATTGCTTTATATGGCCGTGGTCGTGATCGCTCCGATCGTCAACACAAGAGGCGGATTTGTTTCGGCTGAAATGATGGATTATGCCCAGGCGGCGGATTATCCGGCATTTGTCAGAACATTGATGTTCTATATGATCTTCTGGGTTGGTCATGGACTCTTGTTGTTTGCCATCCAGGCGGTGCGTGCAAAACTGATCAGCTATTGCCGCAGGGATTTAAGACAGGAGATGTTTGAAAAAATCATATCCACGGACAATTCCTATTTTTCCAAACCGGATACGGGAATGCATATTGCCGCATTCTCCAATGACATTACGATCCTTGAAACCAAATATTTCAATTCCTGGCTGGAAGTGGTTGAATCCATCCTCGCGGCTGCGACCGCGGCGGTTGCGATTTTCACATTGAACACATCGATGGCAGTCATTATCTTCGTCGGTGAAGTGTTCAGTATTGTTCTGTGCTATATCATCCGCAGACAATCCATCACCAAAAACAGAATTTACATTGAGAAACTTGCCAGATTCACACAGAAAATCAAAGACTATTTCTCGGCATTCCAGACAATCAGGAATTATTCGGTTGAAGATAAGATCAAGAAGCGTTTTATTCATATCAATAACGATACCGAACATGCAAAAGATGAAGCGGATATGGCTATCACCTTCGCAAATATTCTGGCAATGGTATGCAATTCGATCATCAAGTTCCTTCTTGTCAGCTATGGTATTGTTCTGATCATCAAGGGTGAGATCACCTTCGGTCTGATCTATGCGGCTTATCAGTTCACCGACCGCATTGTCGGTCCCATGCATACGATCATCTCGGATATCAATTCGATTGAATCCGTCAACAGCATTGTCAACCGGATCAAGAACATCACCGAAGAAGCGAATGAAGAAACAAAACATGAAGATATCGAACTCAAAGAACCGGCTTCCATCACATTGGACAATGTCAGTGTTGTTCTGGATCATAACCGTGTTCTCAATAACATTTCCCATACATTCCTTCCGGGTAAGAAATACCTGATCATCGGCAGCAACGGTGCGGGCAAAAGCACATTGCTGAAACTGCTGAAAAGAAGTATGGATGAGTTTGAAGGCTCGATCACAATCAACGGACATGATATCAGGGACTTCTCTTATAAATCTCTGAGCAATATTGTCAGTTATATCAATGAGTCCGTATCCCTGATCACCGATACCGTCAAAAAGAATATCGCCCTGTACAGAGATGTCAGCGATGAACAGATTGACGAGGTTGTAAAAAAGGTCGGTCTTCATGTCAATCTTGACCGTGTGGTCCGTGACGGGGAAAGGAATCTTTCTTCCGGTGAGACAAGAAGAATTGAAATTGCGCGTTCTTTGATCAACCGGGCAAATGTGATCATCTATGATGAAGCGATCTCCACTCTGGATATACCGACCGCATATGAAATTGAAAAAACATTGCTTTCATTGAAAGAACAGACCGTCATTTTCGTATCTCATAATTTCTCCGGCCAGCTGATCGGTGAATATGATGAAATCATTCTCATGGAAAAAGGAGAAATCACGGAATATGGCACACATGAACAATTGATGCAGTCAAGTGATGACTACCGCCGGATCATGAAAATCAAAAATGGATGAAATACATATGAATGTCGCAGAATTAATTGAACATACAGCCAAAGGCACACCTGCATATGTTGAGCCGGTCAGCGGCGGACTGACCGGTGTGATCAAATGCAAAACAGAAGTCAACGGAAAGACTTATATGGTGAAAGTCATTCCGTCTGATCAAAGAAGAGATCTCTGGTATACGGAATTGAATAAACACTGCAATGATCAGATGGCAAATCCGAAGCTGCACAGATTGTTTGCAGACGGAAACATGTGTCTGCTTTCCCCATGGATCACAGGGCCAAGTCTTGAAGAGTGCCTGGCATCCGCATCCAGGGAACAGATCGATGATTATGCATCTCAGGCAGCTGATATTTTATTGACGCTGCACCATGATCCGTTTGAATTTCCTCCATATCAGGAAAGCCTGCGCAGACAATTGATAGGTTTATGTGAAAAAATCAATGAATATGGACTGACCTTCCCGGGCAAAGAGAATGTATGCGATTATCTGATGAAAGCTGTGAATGAACATCAGGTCAGTCATGTCTGTTTTGTTCATAAGGATGTCCGTCCGGAGAACTTTATTGTTCAGAACGGAAAATTATATCTGATTGATTTTGACAACGGCAGTCTGGGTGAAAGAGCGGCGGATTTCCCCTATCTGACAACGATGGTCTGGCCTGAACATCGTCTGTTTGCAAAGAAACTGATTGAAAACTACCTTTCAAAAGCGGATGATCCAGACTTCTGGAATGCCAATCTGATTTACAGTACCGCCAAGGTGGCAGATTATGCCATCTGGAAATGGGAAGTGAAACAAAGACAGGTCGTCATCCAGGCAAATGAGCTGATGAAACAATATGAAGGGCTCACCAGAACGATTCCCGCATGGTGGGATGAAACGGTTTGAACCTGTATGGATCAGGGGCAGGAATGACAGAATACAGACAAAGTGAAACAGTTTATATCGCACTGGCCACGGATGCACGATATATCGCACCGACGATGATCACAGTCCGTTCAATCGCTCTTTGCAGCAATAAAGACCGCCATTATGAAATTGTGATTCTTTCCGAAAAAAAGCTCAGCATGATCGCCCGAAGCTGTCTGAAGTCCATCGTGAAAGAATATCCTAACATCCGGATTGTCTTCATGGATGTCGGTGAAAAAACCAAAGGATTGAAACTGGCTGTGAACGGCCCCGTCAAGGGTGTAACCAAAACGACCTATCTGAGATTCTTATTGCCGGATCTGCTTAGTGATATCAAAAAAATCATATATATGGATGTGGATACGGCTGTATTGGGCGATATTGCACAATTGTTTGATTTCAGTCTGAATGGCGCATGGATCGGCGGTGTCCGTGATATCGCCGGCTTGGAAGACAAAACGAAAAGATGTGCAGAACTGGGAATTCCCGATATTGACCATTACATCAATGCCGGTGTGCTGTTGATTGATCTGGAACAGTTCAGAAAAGAAAATCTTTCTGACGCAATGATGAACGCAGCCGCTGAGAAAACATATGCTTATAACGATCAGGACATTATCAATATGATCTGCTATGGAAAGATCTGCTTTCTTCCGTATGCGTGCAATGCCATTGTCGATTATCTGAATCATCCGGAAATGATTTCGGAAGTGTTGAATATCGATTATTTGAAAGAAACAGAAAACCCGCTCATATTGCATTATGCAGGCAAAACAAAGCCCTGGTATGATCCGAAGGGCAGATGGTCATTCTATTGGTGGAAAACCGCTGAAACTCTTACGCCGGCCGCAAAGCTGATTTTCAGAATCTACATGCATTCTCTGACATCATAAGTACCGTCTTCGTGCAAAGAGAAATACAGGCATTGTCCTCTCAATAGAGGGCAATGCTTTTTTTTCAGTTGATCAGACTTTTTAGATATCAGGCTGTGACAGCAGAAGAGCCTGAAAATGCGTAATCAGGAGATGCTGAATAATCAGAGAAAAATGTGACAGGGTGTCTGAATGGAAAACAGCAAAGTATACAGGAGAGAGTTTTGGCATCACAGTTGTCTTGGAAGCTCCGCCCATAATGTGATACATTTTGGTGGTGAGGTTCACTATGAGTGAAAAAAACACAAAAAAGAAAAAACGTGTGCGCTGGGGACTGCCGATCCTTCTGCTGATATTGTGTGTGTATATTGCCGGTTTTGGCTATGCGGCATATTTCATGAGCAATATGCTCAGTGATAAGCCTGAGCTTAATGTCACGGATTTTATTTCCCAGGAAACAAGTCATATCTATGATGCCCATGGCAATGTGATTTCAGAGGTGGGAGATTATCTCAGGGATAATATCACCTATGATCAGATTCCGGACTGTGTGATTGATGCATTTTTAGCGGCGGAAGATGCCCGCTATTTCAGTCATGCCGGTGTGGATATTCCCCGTTTCACAAAGATTGCGATTGATTATGTGCGCTCGGGAAGCACCTTCTCAGGCGGTTCCACATTTACCATGCAGCTGGTGAGAAACACCTACTTCTCCATTGAGGATGGCGAAAACGCGGTGGAGCGTGAAAGAACATTGCGCTATAAGGTGCAGCAGACCATACTGGCTCTGGAACTGGAAAGATATCTGGGCAAGAAAGATATTCTGCAGCTTTATATCAACAAGCTGAATTTCGGCAAGCATATCAGAGGATTGCAGAAAGCTTCCCTGTATTATTTCGGCAAAAACTGTGATCAGCTCAATACATCGGAAGCCGCCTTATTGGCAGGCATTATCAATCTTCCCAATTTATACAATCCATATGCCTATCTGGAATATTCCACTGCCAGAAGAAATGATGTGCTGGATCTGATGCTCAGACACGGTTATATCAATGAAGAAGAATGCGCTTTGGCAAAGGCGGTCAAAGTGGAGGATCTTCTGGTCGGGGAAGGATATATTTCCACGGTGAATTCGAAATATCAGGCATATGTGGATGTGGTGATTTCGGAAGCGATTGAACTGACCGGCAATGATCCCGCCCAGGTGGGAATGGAAATCTATACGGCACTGGAGCCTCAAATCCAGAATGAGATTGAATCGATTGAGGATGGCTCTTCAGGTATCTCCTTCCCGAGCGGAACCATGCAGACGGGAATCGTGGCCATGAACAATGACAACGGCGAAATCGTCGGCATCGGCGGAGGAAGATGGTACAGCGGCATCCGTGTGTTCAACCGTGCCACCATGCTGTTCAAACAGCCCGGCTCCTCAATCAAACCGGTATTGAGCTATGGACTCGGATTTGAATATCTCGGTTATGCCCTGGATGAAATTCTGATTGACAAACCGACCACCTTCCCGGGTGAATCCAGAGTTTTAAGCAATGCCAATGGCACTTACCAGGGGGATGTGACACTCTGGGATGCGGTGGCTTATTCCCTGAACACCCCGGCGGTGCAGACGCTGGAAAGAGTGGAGGACACCATCGGCAGGGATGGAATTGTGGATTATCTGCAGGCGATGGGATTCTCTCATGTGAATGATGAATCATATGACGGGCAGTATGCGATCGGTGCAAGCTCATTTGAAATCTCACCGGCAGAGCTGGCCGGGGCACATGGGGCACTCATCAATCTCGGTGTTTACAACAAACCGCATACGATCACAAAGATCATTACAACCAGAGGGGAAACGATTATACCTGAAACAGGCAATACAAGAGTGTTGTCCGCCGGCAGCGCCTATCTGGCTGATCAATTGATGGAGAACAATGTTTCGGGCGGCTATAACAACTTCATGAATGTTCTGGTCAGAGGATATCCGGTCTATGCGAAAACCGGAACCACCGACTGGGGAACGGCAGGACTGGAATATGGCATTCCCGAAGGAGCGTCCAAAGATTCCTGGATGGCTTCCAGCACATCGAAATACACCAATGCGGTATGGCTGGGCTGGGACCAGGCGGAAGAAGGCGCCTATTTCACAACCGAAATGACGATGATGAATATACCGGCCAGAATCTCCCAGGTATTGCTGGATGCGGAAGAAAGAGTTTCACCGAATGAACTGGCAGGCGTTTCACAGCCGGAAGATGTCGTGGATGTGGTCTATGTCAGAGGCACTTATCCGCATGTGCAGGGCGATGAAACATTGAGCAATCTCATTCAGTCCAAAGTATCTTCCGCAGGTCTTGCCAATATGCCGATGGTCAGCGCCGCCGATGCGGCCGTTTCCAGAACCGCGCTTCCCCAGATCACGGCGAAGATGAGCGGCGCGGAGGTGATCATCCGCTGGAATACCAGTCCCGCTCCATGTTCAGGTTCAAGGGATATCTCATTGCATGACAACTGGCATGATATTTCCATGTATGGCGCATGTCTTGTTGATAATACATGGCTGTATTCAGGAGATTACACGTATTACGCGGATGTCTATGCCAACGATCAATTCATCACAACCGTATCCTCATCCAACGGACTGTATCTCGGTACACCCGCCGGACTGAATGGAGAAATCAAGGTCTGCGGTTATGTTGCAACATCTTCGGGAACCAGCGATCAGGCATGCGCGGTTGCCGGATATCTCGGAGAATAATCATTTCAGACAGAGAAAGAGAATTATGAAAAACCGGAAATCCGGCAATGAATTTATTGTGATTCATGAGTGCCGCGGATCTCCGGCTTTTCTTTGAAAAAGCAAAAACCATAATCATCCTATCCGAAAGGACAGTCCGTTCAGCCGATCGTTTTCTTTCAGCTGAAATCAACGGAAGAAGGTGTATGATTGTTTTATATAAAAATCAGCCAACGGACATAATCGTGTCTGTTACATCTGTTAAGTGAAAGGGGGAAAGCTTGCAGATCACGAAAAAAAAGACAATGGATGCATCTGAAATAATTTGAATGAATCAAAGAGGTTCGCGTCTGAAATGATCCGGTTCGTACGGAAATAATGGATCATCATTTCAGAAAGGAAGCGGTTGTGGCAAACTGCTCAAATGACTTCTGATGAAAGATTGATTGAAAAAGGAAAGGGGTATAATCATGAATCCGAATATGAAATCATCTTTATTCTCTGTGCGCAGAGTTCTCAAACTATTGGTATACGTCATTATCATCATGTTCTTCTGTCCGAACTTCCTGGTATCCTGTGACGGCAGCCGCAATATCAAAGTTTCCGGTGTGACCGCGGTAGGCGGCCTGAAAGCCTATGGAGAATATGTGGTGGAGCCGCAGCTGATATTGATCGTTCTTCTGGTCCTTCCGATCATTGCACTCGCAATGCTTTATTCAAAGAAGAAACAGTCCAAACAGGCTGCGACGATTGTCATGCTGTGCACAGCCATCAATGCGATTGTCTGGTTCGTCTTCATGTTTGCGGCCAAAGGAATTGCGGAAGATAACTATTGCCAGTTCAGCACAACCTTCTGGTTCTATTTCAATATCATTACACACATTGCCACGATCTATCTGTCACTCTGTGCCATGTCGGGGAAACTGCATCTGGATGGGGATCTGTTATCTTCAATCAACAATGAACAGACGCAGATGGCCGTGAATCAGATGGGAAAAACATTGAAGAAGGCCTCACAGAATGTGACCAAAACAGCCGGGGATGTGATGAAAACAATTTCCAGCAACACACCGCAGAGCAATGTGATCGGCTATTGCCCCAATTGCGGTGAACCAATCACAGCCGGAAACAAATTCTGTGCATCATGCGGTTCTCCCGTTCCGGAAGATCTGCTCAACGGAAAGTAAAAAAAAAGAAAGTATAATATAAAAAATGCAATGGCGTTGTTCCGTGCATATAGACAGCGCCATTGATTTTTGAGTATATGGGGGGAATACTAAAATGGCAAAATTTTGCAGCAAGTGCGGTGCACCGTTAAAAGAAAACACAAAGTTCTGCAGCAAGTGCGGAGCGCCTGTCATCAGTCAGGAAAAACTGGCGACTTCAGGTCCGGCTGAAGAGCCGGTGGAAGAGCCCGTCAGCATCAATGAACCTGAACCATACCATTACGTCGATCCACAGCCGCAGCCGATACCGGTATCGGTACCGGAACCGGAGCCCCTGCCGAAGAAAGGCCGTAACAAAACAGCAATCATTCTGATCAGTGTTGCCTGTGTTGCGCTGCTTGCGATCGGCGGTGTGGTCGGATTTATTCTGCTTAACAGAGATGATGAGGAAACCGCAGCCAACGTGACTCTGACGGAATCCAATGTGATTGAAGAGAAAGATCTGGTAAATCTGGAAAAACTGGATACAGAGACACAGCTGCAGAGTACACCGGAAGCCAGTGAAGAACCTCAGGCTACACCGGAAGCGACACAAGAACCTCAGGAAACGCCTGAAGCGATAGAAGAGCCCGCAGAAACAGAAGCCAATGAACTTGTGATCAATGAAGAGTATGCGGCTGCGAAGTTTTATGAATACTATGCTTCCTATATTGAAGCGATCAATCACGGCGGCGATCCCAGCTATCTCAAGAATCCGTCAGACACACGCAGACAGATGTTTGTTGTGAATTATGAAAAATACAATAAAGGCTTCACATTCAAGAATCTTTCCTTTGATGTGGACAAGACAGATATGCAGATGAGAGATCTGGGCAACGGAAAGATCGAAGTCACATGTCATTCATATGCAGTCAACGTATGCACGGAAACCTCAACCGGGGAAGTTACGGATAACAGAGTCATGCTGAAGCAGGTGCTGGAAATTGATAAGGCAACCGGTGATTTCCTTTTCCTTGAACAGCAAAGCGACAACAGCCACAGTTTCGGTGATCATGAAATCATTCATTGTGTCAATGGATGAGATGAATTCATCAGCTAAATCATAGAATTGCTCCTGCAAAATATCAAAGGAGCTTCTCAGAGAATAAGAGCCGTATCAGATGATCAGTTGATCATGAATTCTGATACGGCTTTTAATTTGCTCAGGATGTACGCGAAGGTTCAGACACATACGGTCTGAAATATGTTTCGATGATACTGCTATAATTTGAATGATCAGTAATTCTTACAAATTTCACATGGCTGAAGGCCGCTGGCAATCAGCTCCTGACGGCTTTCGTAAAGGAAGATCATATTTTTTTCCTTAATTGAATGAACTGCCGGGCAGTTCGGATAATGGAATTTATTTGAATTTTTGGAGCGGATAAAATACGTAGTTGATGAGCCGCTGCTGTCAGCGGTCTGTGTCCATCTGCCGGAGCCATCGACATAATAATCGCCGATCCATGTGTTCACAGCCATTCTTCCGTCACTGCCGACATAGTAATATCCATCAATCTATTGGTCTGTGAGCATTCTTCCGGAACCGTCGAAGAAGTACCATGAATTATCGATATTTCTCCATCCTGTTGCCATATAACCGGATCCGTCAAAGTAATACCAGACACCCTGGATCATTTTCCATTCACTGCGTGGATATGTTCCGTCTCCATTGTCATACCACCAGCCGTTTGCATCTGCTTTCCATTGCGGTTTTCCGTAATCGGGAATCCATTTTCCTGAACTGTCTACGAAATATTGATGGTTGTCTACCCATTCATTGGCAGCCATTGTGCCGTCTGCTTTGACATAGTAATCGCCGATCCATTGTGAAGCGGCTTTTGCACCGGAGGAGCCGTAATAATACCAATGATTATCAATGTTTTTCCAACCGGATGCCATCCTTCCGTCTGCTTCAAAATAATAATCAGAACCGTCGATGTTTCTTTCACCCGTGACCATGACACCGTTTTTAAGATAATACCAGCTGCCAGAGATCAGCTGCCAGTTTTTGGCCATGGCACCGGAATCAAGAAAGTAATACCACTTGTTTGAGATGTTTGCCCAGCCGGTGGTCATGTATCCTGAACCATTGAATAAATAAACATCATTTCCGATTTTCAGCAGTTGGTTTTTCGGATAGCTTCCGTCTTTGTATTCATACCACCATCCGTTCGAATCATTTTTCCATGTTCCGGATTGTGCTGTCTGGATTTTATTCTGAATACGCGCTGAGCCGGATGTTTCAAAAAGGCTGTAATCTGAACGGAGTGTATTGTTCTGTTCAGCATGTACCTCAAAACCGAAACCAGTTGATAAAACGATGTAAAGAATGCCTGTCAATATGATGAATAACCGCTTCATATGCCTCCTTTTAAGATGACTCCAGATATGCTCATCCGCTCATGAATGATCTTGATTGCCATATATATGTAATACGTTCAATATGAACGGATCTGTCCGGAATGAACTGTATGTTATTTCTATTGTAGCAATAAAGGGTGAAAAGTTGGTAATACCCATAAATAATCATTGGTGATGAGTTTCCGGGTAAACAAAGATTCATATAAAACTCTCTGAGACAGTGATATCTGCGGTTTATTATCTATGCTGTGAATGTATTCATCATGTATCAGATTCATTGAAAATGTATAAAAAATCTTTATAAAACATGCCCGAAAACAACATGAAAATTCATTCAATAATGGAAGGATTAAACTAAAATGAAATTGTGGTACAGGGGTGTCAGAAAAGAGATATTAAGGTTTGTGAATATTTTGTGCATTATGTGCATAGCGTAAATAGGGACTAATATTTCAGGTGCAGGACTGATATAATAGTATAGTTCTATAAGTGCGCCCTGAAGGGAACTGGTGAACTTCAGGGATTATGGAACATGAAAAAAGTGGTTAATAAAAATGGAAAATACAGAAGTAAAAAAGATAAAAAGAAAAAGATTGAGAATCAAACCGGGAGCGCTCACATGGTTTGTACTGGTACTGATCAGCGTGGTGTTCTCTGTGTTTGTTTTCCGGTTTCCATTGCTGCCAAGGAAGTGGAAACTTGTCGTGATCGGCATCATTGCGCTGCTTGATCTGCTGCTTGGCTTCTTCTCATTTAAAAAGACAAAACGTAAGACAAACAAGACCGGTATTTCGGTGGTCAATACGATTTCTGCCATCCTCATGCTGTTTGCTTCATTGTTTCTTCCGCAGCTTACCGGAAGGATTGAGAATGTGTTTGCGGACATGCCTGAAACAAATGAGGTTGTGATCAATGTCTATGCATTGAAAACAGAATATAAATCTGCTCATTCCGAACTGTTCAGAGAAAAGGGTGTATCGATGATCACGGATACGGATCTGATGAACTATAAAAACAAACAGTTCATCACCCAGAGCACCGTCGATCAGGACAATCAGAACTGGGCGCTGGGAGAGATCAAAGCGCTGTTTGGCACTGACTCCTTATGGGAAAACAATACCGCATCCGTCTGGGATGCCGTGAATGCCTTATACAATGCGGACGGCGATGCTCTGGTGATGAATGCAGCATATGCGGAACTTCTGATGGATGAGCCTTCCTATGCGACGTTTGCGGAAGACACGATCATTCTGAAGACATTTACCAGAACCACGGATGGAAATACATCAAAAAAGAGACTGGAATCGGATATGCCCTTTGCGGTATTGATCGCCGGTTCTGACTCCAGAGAAGCGGCGCTTTCACCGGTTACGCGAACCGACGTGGACATTCTTGCGCTGGTTGATCCGGTTGAAAAGCGGATCCTGCTTGTGTCACTTCCCCGTGACACCTATATGGAAAATCCGGCCATGGGCAACGGCCTTGACAAGCTGACCCATATGGGCGTGTATGGCGTGGATAATACGGCAGCTGCTCTGACGCAATACTTCGGCATTGAAATCGATAAGTATGTTCTGGTCAACTTCAACACATATTCAAGTATTGTCAACACACTCAATGGTGTGGATATTGTCAATCCTTATGAGTTCTCGGGCGGTGATTATTATTTCCCGGCCGGCAATATTCATCTTTCCGGCGAAGAGGCGCTGGCTTATGTCAGAGAAAGATATTCCCTTCCCAATGGCGACTTTGACCGTAATGAACATCAGATCATTGTGTTAAGAGCTTTGATCAATAAGATGCTCAGTGTCGAAGTGCTGTCCAATTTCAACGGCGTCATGGATGCGTTGAGCGGAACCTTCCTGACCAATCTGTCCACCGATTCGATCTTTGAGCTTGTCTCTGATCAGCTTGACGGGGTTGGCTCGTGGTCGATCATTTCCAGACATCTGGATGGATCCACCGGTTCGGCGGAATGTGTTTCCATGCCAGGACAATTATTGTCAGTGGTTTATGCGGATGAACAGATCAAAGAGTCAATCCGTAATGAAATGTTTGAAATCATGGAAACGGAAGAATAAGAAGATTTATGATTGATATTCACACACATGTCATACCCGGCGTGGATGATGGCGCAAAAAATATGAGAATGGCGCTGGAAATGATTGAAAAGTCATATACGGAAGGTGTGGATACGATCATTGCCACACCGCATTGCATGCCGGGTGTTTATAACAACATTGTCAATGAATCATTGGCAAAGAAATGGAACACCCTGTATCAGACGGTCAAAGAAGAAGGCATTCCCGTTCATCTGAGAAAGGGGATGGAAGTTCTGCTATCAGAGCGTTCCATGAAACTGATCAAAGAAAAGAAAGTCTGGACATTGAACAATTCGGATTATCTTCTGGTGGAATTCGCCTTTGATGAAGATCCTGAGTGGTGTACGGAAAAATTGAAAGAAGTGGCTGAGCTTGGATATACACCGATCATTGCCCATCCGGAACGGTATGATTGTGTGCAGGCACACCATGAAATTGTTTATGACTGGTATATGCTGGGTTATGGAATCCAGATCAATAAAGAAAGTCTTCTCGGCCAGTTCGGAAGAAAAGAAAAACAGACGGCGGACAGTCTGTTAAGGCACAACATTGTCACCTGTGTGGCAAGCGATACACACCGTTTGGACCGCAGAACCCCCGGCCTGAAAGATGTCTTTGAATATCTCAATGACCGCTATGGCGGGGAATACACACATATGTTAACCAAAGCCAATCCGTTACGGATTGTCAATGGCAAACCGATGGTCGGTTATAAACCGATCCCTTATGAATACGAAGAGTGAAAGGAGATTGAAGAAAAATGAGGCTTGTACGTATTTTGATTCTGATCCTCTTTTCGATTACAGCTGTATTCTACGGCATTCATGCGGTCGGTGAAAGACTGACCCATGACAGTGTTCCGCCTGTGATCACAGCGGACAGTGATGAAATCTTTGTCAGTGTATCAGTTACTGATGAAGAATTATTGCAGGGAATGCATGCCCAGGATGACAAAGACGGGGATGTGAGCAGTTCCATGGTTGTGGTTTCCCGTCTGGACTTTATTCAGAAGGGCACATTAAAGGTCAACTATGCGGCCTTTGACAAGAGCAACAATGTCGCCACTTATACAAGAACGGTCACTTATACAGACTATCGTTCACCACATTTCTCCGCATACAGACCATTCCGTTTCAGTGATACGGAAGAATCTTCCACCGCTCTTTCCTCCGTCACTGTGGATGATGTGCTGGATGGGGATCTGTCTGCGGATATCCGTATCACCTATGGTGAAAATGAAGGAATCAAATATCCGGTTGTATTGGAAGTGACCAATTCTGCCGGTGATTCGGCGATTGTTTCAATCAATGTGTTCCTGGAAGACAGAATGAGTCTTTCCATTCCTTCCGTTGCCTTAAGTGAATATATTGTTTACACACCGGTGGGCGGATATATCGATCCGGGTGCCTATGTGGTCGGCACATTCCAGAATAACTCGGTAACACCATTCGGTGAAAGATCCTCTTACACCATGGATAATATCACCTGGGATATGTCCGGTGTGGATTTCAACACTCCCGGTGAATACATCATCAAATATTCTTTGTGGAATGAACTTGGCGAGTTTCTGAATGAAACCGAACTGTATGTGATTGTGGAGGGCTGATTATGTCTGAGAAAAACAATGACAGATTTAATCTGGACCTTTACAGTCTGGTGACAGATTATCTGAAAAATCTTTATGTGATCATTCTCGGCGCCATTGCGGCGGTATTGATCATGGATCTTTATATGACCATGGGTGTGCAGAAAACATACTCCACCAAAGCGACTTTCGTTGTCACATCTAAGTCATATTCCACCAATGTTTACCGGAATCTGAACGCAGCCCAGAATATGGCCAAGACGCTGACCAACGTTCTGAACAGTGATATCCTCAAGAAGGAAGTATGCAAGGATATCGGTCTTGAGAAGTTTGATGCGACTGTCAGAGCGAGCCAGATTACGGAAACCAACCTTCTCGAACTCAGAGTCACATCCGAGACACCGCTTAAAACATATCAGATCATTAAGTCGATCATGAAAAACTATCGCGGATTGATCTCTTATGTCAATGACGCGACCATTATGCAGGTATTGGAAAAGCCATATGTGCCAACCAGTCCATCCACCGGTATCAGGAATACAAGAAGACTGAGACAGGTATTCATTCTTGCCTTCGGTGCTTTGTCTTTGTTGTTCCTGTATCTTTCTTACAGAAATGATACGGTCAAGAATGAAGAAGATCTGAGTGACAAGATTGACGGAAGAACACTTGGCGCAATTGACCATGAAAACAGAAAGCGTTTCAGTAAGAAGAAATCCTCACCGCTGGTCAATGATGTGGAAGTGTCATTCTCATTTGTGGAACAGAATAAAAAGATTGCGACAAGACTGGTTACCTATGCGACTGAGGCGGATGCCAGAGCGATCATGGTGACCAGCGTGCGTGAACATGAAGGCAAATCCAGTGTTTCCGCGAATCTCGCTTTAACATTGGCAAAACAGAATTATAAAGTTCTTCTCGTGGATTGCGACCTGAGAAGACCGACACAGTATAAACTGTTCGGTGTCAAGAAGGCACCCGGATTACAGGCTGTATTGAATAAACAGGTTCCTTTGAAGGATGCCATTCTGACCAAAGACGGACTGGATGTGCTTCCCACAACTGAAAGATTTACCAATTCCACGGAAATCGTATCCAACGATTCGATGAGACAATTCCTGCAAAGGGCAAAAATGCAATATAACTTCATCATCATTGATACTCCTCCGATGGGCGTTATGTCCGATGCGGAGGCGATTGCCAATTATGCGGATATGTCATTATTGGTAGTCCAGTATAACAATGTATTGGCTGCCGATATCAATGATGCCATTGATACATTGAGCAGAGCGAATGCGGAATTCGGCGGTACCATTCTCAATGATCTGAGAGTCCTTTCCGGTGCCAGCGCGACTTCCCGCGGTTATGGCGGTTATGGCGGCTATGGACGTTATGGTCATTACGGCAATTACGGACACTATGGTAATTATGGCCGTTATGGCAGATATGGCCGCTATGGCAGATACGGCCATTATGCAGAAAGAAAGAGTTCTTCTTCGGAGGTGAAATCATGAGTACATCTGAAGACAGAGAAACGCTGCAGAAGATTGATATTACAGAGATGCTTCATCTGATCTGGACATCGATCAAAAAGGTGTGGTATCTCTTCCTGATTCTTCCTTTATTATTGGGAGGACTCAATTATTTCCGTATCTCATCCAGATATGATCCGACCTATACAGCCGAAGCGACTGTATCTGTATCCATGACAGGATTGAATGGTGACAGTACAAACAATGCCAGAACAGCTGCTCAGCTTGGTAAGGTGTTCCCGTATATTCTGACCAGTTCGGCGTTAAAGGATATCATTGCCAATGACCTTGGCAGAAGCAGCATTCCGGAGACGATCCGTGTTACCAATATTGCCAATACGAACTTTCTGACCATCCGTGTGACCGGATGGAATCCTGAAACAACATATGATGTATTGCAATCTGTAATTAAGAATTATCCTCAGGTTGCCCAGCATGTTGTGGGGCGTACAACCGTGCAGATCATCGATGATGGCGGCGTTCCTACCGACACAGCCAGAGGAACAACCATGCGCAATGCATTGGTTACCGGTGCAACGGCAGGATTAATCATCGCGGCTGTTTTATTGGTTATTTACATTATCACTTTCCGTACAGTTTTGACTTCAAGAGACCTGAGAAGTATTACCAATATTTCCTATCTTGGAACACTGCCTGTATACAAAAAGAAGAAGAGAAGAAAATCCGAACAGAATGGAATCAACATTCTGAAAAAGAATATCCAGTCTGATTATCTGGAAGCAGTCCGAGTCATCCGTACCAGACTGGACAGAAAGATGGAAAAGGGCAAGAAAGTCCTCATGGTAACTTCCTCACTTCCGGGTGAAGGAAAGTCCACTGTATCAGTCAACCTCGCTTTGTCTTTTGCCATGCAGAAGAAGAAAGTTGTATTGATTGACTGTGACCTGAGAAACCCTTCAGTCAAAGAAGTATTGAACCTGACAACCAATGAGCCGGGACTTGCGAAATTCCTGATGGGAGAATGCAAGCTTCAGGATACTCTGATTTCTTATGAGAGCAGCGGATTGAAATTGATCGTTCTTCCCGGTTCGGAACCGGATGAGGATGAACATACAGAACTTCTTCGTTCTGATAACATGAAGAAGCTGGTTGATAAGGTGAAGGAAATCGCTGATATCGTGGTTCTTGATACACCTCCCTCCGCCATGTTGGCAGACGCTGAAATGGCAGTTCCGTACGCCGATCTGGCTGTTTATGTCGTGCTTTGCGATTATGCCAGAACATCATACATCCAGAAAGGTATCCGTGAACTCTCTGAAACCGGTGTTGAGATTGCCGGTATTGTATTGAATGCAGGTAAGGAAAGTTCATCGAGCGGATACAGCTCGTATGGTAAGAAGAGCTATTACGCTTAGAGAAAGGAGTGGTTTGAATTATGGAAAAGGTAATGTTTCTGACAAATCATTCCTATATGTTCTATCAGTTCAGAAGAGAACTGGCAGAAGATATCATGCAGGACTATGAAGTTGTCATCTCCACTCCGTTCAACGGAAGAGAAGACGATCTTCGGAATATGGGCTGTAAAGTCATTGAAACCAAATTCGAAAGAAGAGGTATTTCTCCTACCGGAGAACTGGAACTGTACAGAACATATCTCAGGCTGTTAAAAGAGGAACAGCCTGATTTCGTTATCACATATTCCATCAAGCCGAATGTATACGGAGGCAGAGCCTGCCAGAAATTGGGAATTCCCTATGCGGTCAATGTGCAGGGAATGGGCACAGCCTTTGAAAAACCAGGCTTGAGACAGATTGCCACAGCCCTTTACAGAGAAGGATGTAAAGGAGCCAGAGTTGTCTTCTTCGAAAATAAGAGTGATGCGGAATATTTCACGGAACATAAGATCATCCGCCCTGATCTGGCTTTCGTTTTACCCGGTGCAGGCGTGAATACAACCTATTATGCTTATTCACCGCTTGAAGATCATGATATATTCCACTTCCTTTATCTTGGAAGGATCATGAAAGAAAAAGGTGTGGATGAACTGTTTGAGGCAATGCGCAGAATCCATGCGGAATATCCTGATACCGTTCTTGATATCGTCGGATTCACCGAAGAAGATTATGAAAGCAAGATCAATCAGCTTGTGAATGACGGTATTGCCGTGTTCCATGGTTTCCACAGAGATCCCAGACCGTTCTATGTCTCGGCAGACTGTGTTGTATTGCCTTCTTATCACGAAGGCATGTCCAACGTTCTTCTCGAAGCTGCATCCACCGGAAGATTATTGATCACAACCAATATACCAGGATGTAAAGAAGCCGTTGATTTAGGTAAAACCGGATATCTCGTTAAACCCAAAGACTCTGATTCACTTTACAGAATGATGAAAAAAGCACTGTCTCTTCCCCGTGAGGAAAGAGAACAGATTTCCCATCACGCCCGCGAAAAGATGGAGTACGAATTCGCAAAAGAAGAAGTTGTAAAACTGACAAGAAACGCATGTAGAATATGAGAGCTTATCTTACATACTTTGGTTACTTTGGATGGCTTGTCCTGTTAGCATATATCGCAAACAGACAGCATTATCTTGTGACCAAACAGGAACATGTTAATGGAAGGACTGTTACCAGATATAACTGGATTTTTGCGTTGTTGGCAGCAGCTCCTCTGGTATATCTTGCCGCAAAAAGAGGGAATATCGGAGATACGTATAACTACCGGCAGACGTTTCGTAACACAGTTGCGTCATTTAGTGCGATCCCCGGTTATGTGAGCGGACTCAGGAAGGACAGGGCTTTTTACCTTGTTGTCGCTGTCTTAAGAACGATACTCGGATACAGGCCGGTTGTGTATTTCGGAATCCTTGCGACATTTCAGATATTATGTTTCACCAGAACAGTCAGGAAATATACACCTTATCTGATAACCGCATTCTTTATCTTTGTCGCATCAACGGATTATATTTCGTTTATGCAAAACGGTGTACGTCAGTTTATGGCGGTCTGCATTATTTTTGCATGTTCAGACTGGATATTCGAAAGAAAGTATATTCGTGCAGTGCTGGCTGTACTTGTGGCATCGCAGTTTCATCAAAGTGCATTGTTGATGTTGCCGGTGATTTTCATCGTACAGGGTGAACCGTGGAATAAGAGTACGGTAATGGTTTTATTTGCGACTGTCCTGGTTCTCTTCTTTGTGGACAGGTTTACAGATATCCTCGAGGGTTTGCTTTCTGAAACGCAGTACTCAAATGTTATCGATGACTGGACATCGTCAAATGATACGGGAACCAATCCGATCCGCGTACTTGTCTATTCAGTGCCGATGGTTTTATCTCTTCTCGGTCTGTCGTATATCAGGGAAGAAAATGACCCTGTGATCAATGTCTGTGTTAATATGTCCATTATTTCAGCCGGACTGTATCTGATCGCAATGGGCACTTCCGGTATTTTTGTGGGACGTCTGCCCATTTATGCTTGCTTGTATTCCAACTGTATTCTTCTGCCATGGGAAATTGAACATATTTTTTCGAAACAATCCGGGCAGGTGATTAAATCCGCAATGATTGTTATGTTTATTCTTTTCTATATTTATCAGGTTCATTTTACCTGGGGATTAATATAATAATTCACTCACAAGATTGTTTGATTGATAAGGGGAATTCGTAATGAAACCAGTCAGAGTATTGCAGGTTATTGGAATTATGAACCGCGCGGGTGCGGAATCTCTGATTATGAACCTGTATCGTACAATCGATCGCAGCCTTGTGCAGTTTGATTTCGTTGAGCATGGAAATGCGCCTGCCGTTTATGATCAGGAAATTCAGGAATTGGGCGGAAGAGTCTACCGATGCCCGAAGTTCTCAGGGAAAAATCTTCTGACATACCGGAAATGGTGGGAGGAATTTTTCAATCTGCACGATGATGAATATGAAGTGATTCACGGCCATATCGGCAGCACCGCTTCCATCTATCTTTCTATCGCAAAAAAACATGGTCTTTTCACCATCGCGCACAGTCATAATACCAATGGTCCGCTGAATGCCAAACAGGTTTTATACAGAACCTTATCTTACCCGACAAGGCATACGGCGGATTACTTTTTTTCATGTTCCAGACAGGCGGGCATCGACCGTTATGGAAAGAAAATAGCGGACAATCCGTTAAAGCTTTCAATCATGAACAATGCGGTGGATACGAATAAATTCGCATTCAATTCTGAACAAAGAAACAGAATCCGCAGCTTGTATGGATTGGATGAAACAAAATTTGTGGTTGGTCATGTCGGCCGGTTCGCCCCTGCGAAGAATCATGATTATCTGATTGAAGTATTCAGAAGTATTCATAATAAGAATCAGAATGCCGTTCTGCTGATGCTGGGAGATGGTGATCTCAGAGAACATATAGAAAACTCAGTAATAGAATATGGACTGTATAGTCATGTAATTTTCGCCGGTGTACAGGAAAATGTGAATGAATATATGTCCGCCATGGATGTGCTTGTGTTCCCCTCAATTTTTGAGGGCCTGCCGGTTACATTGGTGGAGGCACAAGCATCCGGACTGCCAAGCTTTATTTCCGAGAACATTCCTGCAGACGCAGTGATTGTTCCTGAGATTGTAAGTGTTCTGAGCCTGAATGAAAAACCCGAGTATTGGGCGGCACGTATTAATGAATATCATTCAGATGATCGTCTGCAGTATGCAGGCATTGTCAAAAAACGCGGCTTTGATGTCGAAAACAATGCGCAGGAACTGATGAAGTTTTACATTGAAAAAAGCAGCCGTGTAAAAGAAGAGAGGAGTAAATAGTATGATTCTTACAGTTTTTACTCCCGCTTATAACCGTGCGCATACATTGCCAAGAACTTATGAGTCTCTGAAAAATCAGACATGTAAAGATTTCATCTGGCTGGTTGTGGATGATGGATCAACTGACAATACTGCTGAACTGGTAAAAGCGTGGCAGGAGTCAGAAAAAGACTTTGAAATTCAGTACGTATATAAAGAAAACGGCGGAATGCATACCGCTCATAATACTGCCTACGCCAACATCACGACAGAATTGAATGTGTGCACAGATTCGGATGACGCGATGCCGCCGGAAGCTGTAAAAAAAATCCTCGCAAAATGGAATGAAGTCAGGGATCAGGGCTATGCCGGTATCATCGCGCTTGATGCACGTATGGATAACGGAGAGGTGATCGGGAAAGGGTTTCCGCAAGGGATGGATGAAACCACTGTTTCCGGATATTACGCCGCCGGGGGATCAGGTGATAAAAAACTGATTTATCGTACAGACATTATTAACCAATATCCTGAGTATCCGGTGTTCGAAGGTGAGAAATATGTTTCGCTTGCCTATAAATACAGACTGATCGATCAGGATTATAAGATGGCTGTCCTGAATGAAATTGTCTGTCTGGTTGAATATCAGGCGGACGGTTCCACCAATACGATGGTTTCACAATATTATAAAAATCCGAAAGGTTTTGCTTTCTGGCGGAAAATCAGAATGCAGTATCCCGATTCAAAGAAGCGGGTATTCATTGACTGCATACATTATGTGGCTGAAAGCAGACTTGCAAAGAATAAACACTATCTCAGGGAATCCCCTGAAAAACTGCTCACGGTTTTAGCAGTACCGGCCGGTATCATACTTGAAAAATATATCCGAAGAAAGGCTGAATCATGATACCAAAGAAAATACATTATTGCTGGTTTGGACATGGCGAACTTAATAAAAAAGCGAGAATGTGTATTGCCAGCTGGAAGAAGTATTGTCCGGATTATGAACTGATCGAATGGAATGAGGACAACTATGATGTATATCAGAATGCATATACATCATATCTTTACAACGAAAAGAAATATGCCTTCCTGAGTGACTATGTAAGACTGCAGAAAATTTATGAAGAAGGCGGCATTTATTTTGATGTGGATGTGGAAGCGGTCAGATCATTTGATGACTTATTGAATGAGAAGGCTTTCTTCGGATTTGAAACAGATGAATATGTGGCGTCCGGATTAGGCTTTGGAGCAGAAAAAGGTAACGATGTCATATACAGAATGTTGAAAGAATATGATCTGTATCTTGATGGGAAACATGGAACCATTGGCTGTCCGATAGTCAATACAAATGCGTTGATTAAACTGGGATTGAAACAGGACGGGTCACTGCAAAGGTTACCGGATGTAACGATATTTCCATGGGATTACTTTAATCCTTATGATGATCCGACCGGAGTTCTGAATAAAACAAAAAATACACATTCCATTCATTGGTATGCCAAGAGCTGGATGACTCCGGCACGCAGATTCAGAAGCTATCTGACTCAGCCGATTCACAGGATTTTCGGAAAGGATAGTCTTTCATGGCTGAAAAGAAAAAAATCCTGATTTTCTCGCATGCCCTGGAACTTGGCGGAGCTGAAAAGGCACTGCTTGGCTTATTGGAAAGCATTGATCAATCCAGATATCAGGTTGATCTGTTTTTGATGCGTCATGAAGGGGCTTTGTTTCAGTATATTCCTGAAACAATCAATCTCCTTCCGGAAAAACCTCAATATGCATCCCTTGCGGTTCCGATCATGGATGTTTTCAGAAAAGGCCAGATTCTTGTTGCGTATGGAAGATACCGTGGAAAGAAGAAAGCCCGTAAAAGAGTACAGGAGCTTGGGCTTCCCACTGATAATGATGTCGGTCTGCAAAGCAGTCATTTATATACACTTCCATATATGCCTCAGATCAGTCAGAAAGAATATGATCTTGCGATCAGTTTTCTGACACCGCATTATTTTGTGGCGGAGAAAGTCAAGGCGAAAAAGAAAATAGCATGGATTCATACGGATTACAGCAAAGTGGCAGTGGATCAGGAAACCCAGCTGGCAATGTGGGGAAAGTATGATCGGATTGTATCGATTTCACCGCAGGTGACAGATAGTTTTCTTGCGGTATTCCCTTCATTCAGAAACAAGATGATTGAAATTCAGAATATTTATCCGATGGATTATCTGAATTGCAAAAAGAATGAGTTTACAGCGCTGGATGAAATGCCGGAAGACGGCAGCACCAGATTGTTATCCATCGGCCGTTTCTGCACTGCGAAAAACTTTGATAATGTGCCTGAAATATGCAGATATCTTCTGAAAGAAGGTCTGAATGTGAAATGGTATCTGATTGGCTTCGGAACAGATGAAGATCTGATCCGGAACAGAATCAAAGAATGCGGTATGGATGAACACGTGATCGTCCTCGGTAAAAAAGAAAATCCTGATCTGTACGTCCAGCCAAGCCGCTATGAAGGCAAATGTGTTTCAGTGATTGAGGCACAGCTCTTTCATAAGCCGGTGGTAATCACTGATTACGCAACTTCGGCAAGTCAGCTGGAAAACGGAGTGGATGGAATGATTGTTCCTCTGGACAATGAAAAGTGTGCAGCAGGCATTGCGGAACTGTTAAGAGATCCCGTAAAGATGAATTCACTGATATCAAACTGCAGGAACAGGGATTATTCAAATCATTCAGAAGTCAACAAGCTCTATAGTCTGATGTAAACAATACAGTGTCAGGTCAATTATTGAGAGAAGAGGTGAGGTTATATGGAACCGCTGGTTTCGATTGTTGTACCGGTTTATAAAGTTGAAAAATACCTCGCTCGGTGTGTAGAGAGTCTGGTAAACCAGTCATTGCACGATATAGAAATCATTCTGGTTGATGATGGTTCTCCTGATCAGTCGGGAAAAATGTGTGATCAGTTTGCGGCTAAAGACAGCAGAATCAAAACGGTCCACAAAGAAAACGGAGGTCTCAGCAGCGCCCGCAACGCAGGCATGAAAGAGGCACGTGGAAAATATATCGGCTTTGTGGATTCAGACGATGATGTTGAGCTGAACATGTATGAAAGACTGGCTCAGACTGCGGAAGAACACCATGTTGACTTTGTGATGGCTGATTATAAGAGAATCAACAGGAATACTTCGTCTTATGTTAAAACGTTGAATATTGATTCCGGTTATTATGACCGTCAAAAGATTGAAAACGACATTTTTCCGGCGCTGATCATGGGTGAGAACATTGATTATGGTCCTTTGTTATCAGTCTGGCATTGTTTATACAGAAGAGAGTTTCTTCAGAAACACAATTTTATGTTTGATGAAGAAGTACGCTGGTCAGAGGATAACATTTTCAGTGCGGTAATGGGTTATTACTGTCAAAGCTTTTTCTATCTGAAAGGTGAAGCTTTATATCACTACTACCAGAACGAAGGAACGATAACAACCAGCTACCGAAAGGGGGCCTGGGATGTTTATTCTTTGATGAATACCCATCTTCATGAATTCTTCGATAACGTTAAAGAGTACGATTTCAGTCGGCAACTGAAATTACATATGGTGTATTATGCGTGCAACTGCATTAGTCAGCAGATGACACGGCCGAAAGCAGAAGCGCTTTCCGGTATCAGAGAAATATTGAATTCCAAACAGCTGAAAGATGCATTTAATGATTTCAGGCTTCCGGATGTTCCGTTCAAGCTCAAAGCGCAGCTGTTAATGATGAAATACAGACAGACATATCTTCTTTATCAGATGAAAAAATAACAAGGTGGTCGTATGCCTTCGGTTTCGGTAATTGTACCTTTATACAACAAAATCAGATATCTCAGCGATATGTTGGATGCCGTATTGGAACAGACATTCACGGACTTTGAATTGATTGTCATTGATGATGGTTCCACCGACGGAAGCGGAGAGATAGCAGATCATTATGCCGCAAAAGATGACAGGATCAAAGCAGTCCATATCCCGAATGGGGGTGTGTCTCATGCACGTAACACCGGTCTGGATCTGGCAAACGGCAAATATATAACATTTCTGGATTCTGATGATACCATCGGAATGGATTATCTGAGAAGCTTGTATACATGTATCATTGAAAACAATGCGGATTTTGTTATTGGCGGAATTACCAAAGTGTGGCCTGATTCCGAAAAAACCATTGAAATCAAACCGCCCTATTCAGGAAAAAAGAAAACTACCCAGATACTTGAGAATTTCGTGGAAGTTCAGAAAAAAACCGGAATATATGGCTTCTGCACAGCGAAGATGTTCAGCCGTTCAATTCTTGGAAGTACGCGTTTTGATGAAAAGCTGATTCTTGCCGAGGACTTTGATTTTTACCTCAGATTGTATAAAAAAGCCGGGGAAATCTGTTTCAGTGAAAACACGGATTATTACTATCTTCAGGAGGCAGATAACTCACCGCTGAATGTCAGAGATGAAGAGATTGATTATCTCAGTCAGCTCTCCATTCAGATCAGGTTTGCGGAATTTCTGAAAGATATGGGAGCCTTTTCCGGAAAGAATTGTGAGATAGTCGAAAAGAGTATCAGTGATTATGCGTATCTGACTTTGCATTATTCCGCAAAGGAAGACTTCAGTCAAAGATTCAAAGTAGCTTTTGATCTGCTCAGCAAGAATGAATATCAGTTAATTGGTGACAGAATCAGAAAAAAGGTGATTCTGTCCTTGTTGAAAAACAATCATCAATCAGCAGCATTTCTTTTGATTAACAGTTATAAAAAAGCGGTATCACTTGCAAAACAACTGATACGACGTTAATTGTTTGAGGAAGTATAAAGATGAACAGAAAAGTATTGATTTATAACCATGGTGGAAGCGGTAACCATGGCTGTGAGGCTTTGGCAAGGACGGTGATTTCCCTGCTTTCTGATACAGATGAAATCGATCTGTTATCTGAAGAACCCGGTCAGGATCAGCATTATGAATTAACTTCACTCTGTTCAGTTATGCCGGCCAAATTGCACAGTTCAAAAAAAGATCTCAGTTTTATCAAAGCGTATGCTTCTCTCAAAATAAAGAAAGACTATTACGAAATGGACTTTCTTGACTATCGAAGAGCGATTTCAAAACTGGGAAACTATGATCTCGCCATTTCAATCGGCGGGGATGTTTATTGTTATGATTATTATCCTCTGTATATCAAAATTCATCAGCTGATCAGGGAACATGCGAAAAAAACTGTATTGCTTGGCTGTTCACTGGAAAAGCATCTGTTCGAAGACGATCAATTTCTGATTAATATACGTACATATGATCTGATTACGGCAAGAGAATCCATGACATATGAATACCTGAAAGCAGCGGGGATTCACAATGTGGAATTGATTCCGGATACAGCTTTTACACTCCCGGTGATAGATGTGTCTCTGCCAGAGAGTTTTATTTCAGGAAATACGGTCGGTATCAATCTCAGTCCCCTGGTTCTCGAAAGGGATCAAGGAAAAGGCTTGTTGGTTGAAAACTATAAAGCGCTGATCAAATATGTTTTAAATGAAACAGACATGAACATCGCTCTGATTCCTCATGTTGTCTGGACAGGCAATGATGACAGAAAAGCTCTGGAAATGCTCAGAGATTCATTCAAGGATTCAGATCGCATTGTGATGATAGATGATCATAACTGCATGGAACTGAAAGGATTTATTTCGAAATGCAGGTTCTTCATCGGAGCCAGAACACATGCGACCATCGCTGCATATTCCTCATGCGTACCGACGCTTGTTCTGGGATATTCTGTAAAATCCAAAGGAATTGCAAAAGATTTATTCGGAACAGATGAAGGATATGTGGTTCATGTAAAAGAGCTTGAATCAGAACATCATCTGGCGGATTCATTTATGAATATCGTCAGCAGAGAATCAGACATCAGAAAACATCTTTTGAAAACAATGCCGGATTATATCAAGAAGACAGAAAGAATCAAAGAAATTCTGTAAATCCTTTTACTAGATTAATTGCACATTGATTATGTTCATCAGATTTCGAATACAGAAGCTCATAGAGGAATTGTGTTATGAATGATAAACCGTTGGTGAGTGTCATAACACCATGTTTCAATGGTGAAGAATATCTGGACCGTTATTTCAGGTCTATCCTGAATCAGACATACCATAATATCGAATTGATATTCGTTAATGATGGTTCTGGCGATAAAACAGAGAGTATTGCTTTAAGTTACAGGCAGCAGTTTGAAAACAGGGGCATTTCATTCACTTACAGATACCAGGAAAATGCAGGGCAGGCTTCTGCACTGAATCTGGGTCTGAAACTGTTCAATGGCGAATATCTGACATGGCCTGACTCAGACGATGTCATGACAGATGACTGTATCGAAAAAAAAGTTGCTTTCCTCGAGGCGCATCCTGAATTTGGCTTCTGTGTATGTAAATCAAAGACTTTCTTAGAAGGAAGTCAAATCGGTGCAGATGGAAAGATTATTGAGAGAATCCCGCAGGAAAGTGACCCGTTTTTTGAAGATTTGCTGAGAATAAAAAACATTTTTATACCTGGTGCATATATGGTGCGGTCCTCGGCGGTCAAAAAAACTATACCTGATCTTGAAATCTATTCAGGAAGGGGCGGGCAGAATGTTCAGCTTCTGCTGCCGGTTTCTTATCGCTATAAATGTGGTTATATTGATGAGGTTCTGAATTATTACTGCATTCGTGAGAACAGTCACTCACATAGTAATAACGTTCCTGAAAAAAGACTTGAGCAATTAATCAATTATGAAAAAATCGTTGAAGCGACACTGAAACAAATGGGAAATGAGGTTACTGACGAGTATCTTCTGCCTGCAAAGCAATTATATGGTCATATGAGGTTTGGAAATGCTCTTGATTCTCAGAACAAAGAGCTTATTGCAAGAGAATACAAAAACCTTCAGTTATTGCATTGTGTTACCTTCAAGGAGAAAGCATTGTATTTTAAAAAGGCAATCGGACTATAAGCATTAAAAAGTCTGAAATAAAGAGATCGAATATGAACAAATTTGAATTCATAAAAAAAGTTGATTTGATTAAGTTTATTTATCTGAATAAATTCTGCAGGAATGTTATCCATGAAGGCCGGGGGAAGATAATTCCCTATAAAAACTGTGTCATAAACTTTCATGAAGGTTCAAAGATTATTCTTCATGATGGAGATCTGGAAATCGGTGTAAATAAACTGAATGGTTCAAAAGCAGAATCGCTTGTGCGTCTCTATCAGAATGGTGAATGGACTGTTCAAGAAACCTGCAGTATCAATTATGGATGCACAATTGAAGTTCTGAAAGGTGCCAGACTTAATACCAAATACTTTACAATGAATTCTAATAGTGTACTGGTTTGTTCAGATAACATCGAGATTCAGCATGATGTCATGATTGGAAGAAATGTTGTGATTTACGACAGTGATTATCATCAGATCAGGAAAGAATCAGTACTCAATGCTTCAAAACCTGTGAGCATTGGAACTCACGTATGGCTAGGAACTAATTCAATGGTTCTCAAGGGTGCAATAATCGGAGAAAACTGTATTATCGGCGCAGGCGAAACGGTGAGAGGGGTTATTGAAGCAAACAGAACGGTCACAGCGGACAAAGTTTTCGAAAACAAAGGCAGATGGGAAAGGTGATTGGTGGTTAACTGCATATACGTGCAGAATCACGCTGGAGGCAAAATGATTTACTATTTTTCTGAAATAAACTATCGCGGCAATCATGCCGGAACAAAAGCACGGAATGACGCAGAAAAAGTCTTTCAGGATTTTGGAGGTAAGCCCCTGAATCACAGACGTCTGGTACTGAAAGAGGAAGGTGCCAACAGACGTATAGTTTCAAATATTCAGAACAGACTGGGTTTTATCCCATTTTATATGGACTTATTGAAAATCAGGCATAATACTGTGATAATCCAGTATCCTATGCTGTCATTTGATATCGCCTATGATTATGTTGAGAAAATTAAGAAGCATAACAAGGTTGTCTTTTTGGTTCATGATATTCAGAGCATGCGCAGGCAGGATGAGAAAGCAACGCAAAAAGAAATTGATATGCTTAACCTTGCCGATGGAGTAATCCTTCATAATCGGTTTATGGAGAAAAAACTGCGCGAAATCGGTTTAAATGTAAAAAAAGTGTATCTTTTGGAATGCTTTGACTATTTATTTGATAATAAAACCATCAATAAAGATAGAAGTGAAGATAGTGTTGCATTTGCCGGCAACCTGGAAAAGTCACTGTTTCTGAAAGATCTTTTCAAAGCAAATCCTGATATTGCATTCCATTTATATGGACTTGGATGGAACCAAGACAATCATTTTTCAAATACAACGTATATGGGAAGTTTTTCCCCGGATGAAATTCCTGCTAAACTGCATGCTTCATTTGGACTTGTCTGGGACGGGGAGAGTATAAATGGATGCAGCGGAGCGCTGGGAGAGTATACCCGGCTTAATAATCCTCATAAGCTGTCTCTTTATTTGGCTGCAGGAATTCCTGTAATTGTCTGGGCGGAAGCGGCGGTTGCTGAATATGTCAGAAAAGAGAAAATAGGAATTGCGCTTGATGATATCGGCAATTTAAAAAATGTGTTCAATCGAATCAATGATAATGAATATGAGGAATTATTGAACAATGTAAATAATATTCGCCAGAAAGTGATAAATGGATTTTATCTGCGTAGAGTATTAAAACAAATTGAAAAAGAAATGTGGTAATTCTTTTTATGACTGACCATCTGACACATAGTACACTGCAGTGTACATTGCGCAGGCTGTAGCTAAGCTATGATTGCATTGTCGAAAGAGAGGACAATGCAATGAAAGCCTTAAAACCGAAGAAACCGTCATTGATTGAATTTACACGTAAGTACAGCAACGATGAAGAAGCCTGCTATGACTTCTTCTGGAACGCCAAACATCCGGACGGATTTGTATGCGAGAAATGCGGATGTACACATTACCGTAAGATTACACGGCACCGTGTAACTGAATGCAAAGAATGCGGTCACCAGGAATACCTGTTTGCCGGAACAATCTTCCAGGATAACAAACTTCCTTTATATAAGCTGTTGCTTGGAATACTCCTGTTCTTTACAAGCAATAAAGGGATCAGTGCAGTGGAAATGTGTTCGCATCTTGATGTCAACTACAAGACTGCAAGTCTGTTATGCAGAAAATGCAGGATCCTCATGGCGGATGACAACGCATCGTATGTTCTGAATTCGATGTTCTATGAATCTGATGTGATTTACATCGGCGCAAAATCCAAAGAGCCCGGGCATCGGGGAATGGGAACCACAAAGCAACCGTTTCTGACAGTTCTCTCAACCGGTGAGGAGAACAGATATCCGAAATATATACGATTGGTGCCTGTCGCTGTTGATTCAGGTGAAAACATAAGCCGATATATACCATCTTTTATCATGTTATCCAAAGACAGAGTATTGAATACAGACGGCAAGACAACCTATAACATTCTCAAAGACCGGATTACGGTTAATAACTGCAAGATTGATTACGATGAGGATGACCACAGACTATATTGGCTGAATACGATCGTTGGTAATATTCAAAATCATATAACCGGTATTTACCATGGAGAATCCAGAAGAGACTTGCCATTATTCCTGGCGGAGCAGGAATTCAGGTTTAACAACCGCAATGAAGGAAAAGCTTTGATTGACAATATACGCATATATTTCAATCAATTGTTTCCCTGTCCAAGGCGTCTGATCAAATCCGTTTTGGATAAAGCTTTGCCTCTATTCGCTCCTGTATGTGTCTGATGGTCAGTCATAATTCTTTTTAAGAATCCAGAAAACTGAACAGTCTTTTTTTAGGCTCAAGTATATTTATGGAGAACTGAAATGTATACTTTTCTTTACGATCTGTACTATAAGCTTTGTCGTATTGTAAGAAAAAACTATGGAAAAAACAATTACAAGTATCGTACTGCCAAGAAGCTGATAGGACAGATTGAATCATACTATAATGTCTTTCTTAAACGTTATTATCTGAAAAATCCACAGACTGATTTTGGGGTTACAGGGCAGAAACGTGACCAGAAGGTGATTGTTTCATTAACATCTTTTCCTGCCAGAATCGATACGGTATGGATGACGATTGAAAGCTTGTTCAAGCAGTCTGTTCAGGCAGATGAGATTATCCTTTGGCTTGCAGAGGAGCAATTCGAAGGCAGGTCGTCCTTACCTGCCAGTCTGATCGAAGCAGAAAAAAGAGGTCTGACAATCAGATTCTGCGATGATCTGCGAAGTCATAAAAAGTATTTTTATGTAATGCAGCAGTATCCGGATGATCTGATCATTCTTGCTGATGATGATGCGATTTATCCGAAGGATATGATTCAAAAGCTTCTCGAACTGCATCGGAAGTATCCAAATGATATAATTTCAAGCACTTCGGCAATAACGACAACAGGATATTGCTCAGTGCCCTCAGAATGGCATGCGCCTGATATGAGACAGAAGCTTCTGCATTCATATATCGCACAGCCTTTTACAGGCTCGGGAACCCTGTACCCTCCGCACGTACTGTCAGATCATGTGTTTGATAAGAATGTACTGCTTAAAATATGTCCATTTGCAGATGATTTGTGGTTGTTCTATATGGCATTGATTGCCAATACTGCGGTTACAGCATGTTTTCCGTACAGGGATATACCTATTATGATTTATGGAACGAGCGCAAATGGTTTATGGCATATCAATGGTGCGGAGATGCAGAATGATGTCCAGTGGCGGGCAATACTTGATTATTACGGGATAGAAAATCTGCCGGTCTTAAAATAATTTTTTAAGACCTCGAAATAATAAGAATATAAGCTTGCAGCGGAGACTTACGTTACATAATACTTGTCACTCTGGATCGCATAAATATTCATCTATTTGTACAGGAGCATGAATACATAATCAATGTTATGTATTCAGCCTAAGTTTTATTAGAAGTTTAGGAGGTTGGTCTATACATGTCCAAAGCCAGTGACATAATCAGCAGGTCAGTGATACTGAGCAAAGCAGCGATAAAAGCAGGGAACGACATCGTGATTAATGACAATGAGTTTAATGTATCCAACCTGCATTTCAGAAAAAACAAAGTGACATTGAATGGTAATAAAAATCGATTCGATTGTGCTGAATCAAGTTATTTTCGTACCAGCAGGATTTGGATTAACGGCGATTGCTGCAGTGTTACAGTTAAATCAAATACAACTGTATACAGCAATAATTCGCAATGTGTTTTTATGGGCGGGAATAACAATGAGATTGTTATTGGTGAGGATTGTGTGATCACAAATTCCAGCTTCTTCATCAATGGCAGTTTCAACAGAATTATCATTGGAAATAAATGCCGGATGATGGAAACTAAAATTCACGTTGAAGGTGACCATAATCTCATACTGATTGGCGATGAGTGTTCATTTCATGGAAGAACCCCCTATCCGACAACACTGTTTTCCGATGAAGGCGCAAGTATTATCGTCGGCAATGATTCAATGTTTGCACATGGAATCAGAATAAGGCCGACCGATTCACACTGCATAGTTGATATGGATGGAAACAGGCTGAACCCTCCAGAGAATATAGAGATAGGTGAACATTGTTGGATTGGTTTGGATGCTGTATTGCTGAAGGGCACAGTCATATCCCGTCACAGCGTGGTTGCTGCCAGGGCTGTATGTACTAAAAAATATACAGAAGAACATTGCATTATTGCAGGAAATCCCGGCAGAATTGTCAAGCGCAATATTGATTGGGTACGGGAACTTCCGAAGAATAGTGGGGAATGATTATGGCTGGTGCAGAATCGGTATTATATTCTGTTATTATCCCGGTTTATAATTGTGAGAAGTATATTTCCAGAGCTGTTGACAGTATTTTGAATCAGACAGTATCAGACTTTGAGCTGATACTTGTGGATGATGGAGCAACGGATAGCAGCGGAATAATCTGCGATCAATATTCATCTGCTGATCAAAGGGTCAAAGTTGTACATAAACAGAACGGGGGTGTATCATCGGCACGAAATGCGGGATTAGATGCTTGTACAGGAAAATATGTTGTTTTTCTGGACAGTGATGACTATGTGGATGATAACTATCTTGAAAAGTTTAACAAATATGAATCAGATCTGGTAGTATCGGGATATTGCCTTGAAAATGAGAAATCGGAAATATTATTAATCAGGGATTGCCCCGAAAAGGAATACAAAATCACAAAAAACTCAACGTTTGTCAGTCAGGATTTTGTGAATGGTTATTTTAATTATGCATGTACAAAGAGGTTCAGACGTTCCGTACTTTGTGATCACAATATCCGCTTTTTTGAGCAGCTGAAATTCAGTGAAGACACTCTGTTTGTAATGGATTATATCAGTTACGTAAATAGTATCAGCCAGATGCAAAGCCATTCATATCATTATGTTAAATATGAACATGAGACTTTGAGCAATTTAGGTATTTCAGAAACATTTGTTCATCAGATGGAAACTGCAAATGATGTGATAGCGAAAAGTCTGGAGAAGACATTTGGTGATGAAGCTGAGCAGCTGACAGTATGCAGAATGGGACCAATCTACAGAGATTTTCTGTTTGGAATCATTAACAGTGGTCAGTGTGATCCAGCATTGATTTCTGAGTTATTCAGGCAAAAATGGTTCAGGAAGGTTATTTCACAAAAAGATTTTTTGCTAAATGAAAACTGGAAATTTCGAATGATTCTGCGTACTAAATCGGCATTTCTGTTTCAAGTATATTTAAAGTATCAGAATAGAAAATGAATTAAGTGGGAGGTATAAGATGCAGTCAACTCCATATCATATACATATATCTTCCAAACATAGTTTCTTTAAATTGAATTTAAAGGAAGTTTGGGAATATCGGGATTTGATCATGCTTTTTACAAAACGCAATTTTGCTGTCAGATACAAGCAGACAATTCTCGGACCGGCATGGCTGTTTATCAATCCGATTATATCAAGCTTGATATACACGTTTATATTTGGGAGAATTGCGGGAATCGGAACAGATGGTGTTCCACAGCTACTGTTCTATATGACCGGCAACGCGATCTGGAATTATTTCTCCAGTTGTTTGACCAGAAATGCCCACACATTTACTTCAAATGCTGGTGTTTTTGGTAAAGTTTATTTTCCAAGACTTACTACGCCGATCTCAAACATGTTTACATCAGCAATTGAATTCGGTATTCAGATGATTCTTGCAATGGTGTTCCTGCTTTATTATATGTATTTTGGTGCTGTTCATCCCAACTGGCTGGCATGGCTGGCAGTTCCAGCAGTGCTGATTCATTTAGGAGTAATGGGTCTAGGCTTCGGTATTATCATTTCAAGTCTGACAACGAAATACCGTGATCTTTCTATACTGGTCGGGTTTGGTGTGTCTTTATGGATGTATATTACCCCGGTTGTTTATCCTCTTTCTCAGGCTGGAGATTCAATATATAAAACCTGGCTGCTGATCAATCCAGTTACAGCTCCAATCGAACTGTTCAGGTATGCGATTCTCGGTCAGGGATCAATTGTTCCGTGGGCGTTGATTTGGTCAGCAGTATTCACGTTAGTTGTTGCTGTTTTTGGGATCATGGTATTCAACAAGGTTGAAAGAACCTTTATGGATACAGTCTGAGGTGTTATACATGGAACATATAAGCGAAAACAGACCGATTGCGATTCAGCTTTCAGGTGTGAAAAAAAGATATAAATTAGGTCAGATCGGCGGAGGTACTTTGCAAGCGGATCTACAGAGTTGGTGGGCACGCAAGCGGGGTAAAGAAGATCCAAATACCATAATCGGTCAGAAAGAACGTTTGGTGGGATCAACATTCATGGCATTGAATGGTATTGATCTTACAATTTATCAAGGAGAAGCAGTAGGTATTATCGGCAGCAATGGTGCTGGTAAATCCACGATGCTGAAACTGTTAAGCCGTGTAACTGCCCCAACAGAAGGCGATATTGATCTGTATGGCAGAGTTGCATCCATGCTCGAAGTCGGCACAGGATTTAACCGCGAAATGACAGGTCGTGAAAATGTCTACATGAATGGTGCGATTCTTGGCATGACCAAGGCTGAAATAGACGCCAAGATGGAAGATATCATTGAATTCTCAGAGGTAAGAGAGTTTATTGATACACCGGTTAAAAGATATTCTTCCGGTATGTATGTGAAGCTTGCATTTTCGGTTGCGGCACATCTTGATTCAGAAATCATGATCATGGATGAAGTGCTGGCAGTCGGTGATATGACATTCCAAAAAAAGTGCCTGGATAAAATGAGAGAAGCAGCCAATAAAGAAGGAAGAACAGTTCTTTATGTTTCTCATAATATGAATACAATTCGTCAGCTCTGCAGTCGTTGCGTTGTACTGAATAAGGGCAAAATCATATTTGATGGTGATGTGGAAGAGGCAATTAAAATATACCTCGGTATACCAGACAGTCATGATTATCCTGTACACTACAATTTGAAAGACAACGAAAGATTCTTCGGTCGTGGAACGATAATACATATTAATACTTTTGATTTCATTGGTAAAGAAACTGCAGTTTTTGAAGTTAATGAACCTGTTTCTTTTATGGTGAACCTTGATTCGATACGTGAAATACAGGGAGCTAGACTTGTTTTTTCGATTAAGACTGATGAGATACGACAGATTGGTATGGCATTATCAAAACCATTTAATATAAAAAAAGGGGATAACCAGACATTTGTTTTCCATCCGGATATTTCAGCTTTAGCTCACGGGAAATATTGCGTGAATTTTGAAATAATAGAAGAAGATTCGACCGGAAATTATCGATCTTATGATAATCCCAATGCCCGTATATTTATTCAATTAGAAAATGAATATGCACACGGTATCCGGTGGTACAGACAGTATTGGGACAGCGTAAGTTTCCCTGAATTCGAAGTGAATCAACGAGAAGTATAAAACAATATAATCATGCAGGGAAAAATACATGAGAAAGAAAGCTGATATTGTACGAAAGACGTGGCGATCACTGTTAGAACTGTATTATTACACGGAAAAAACAATATTGTCTGATCAGGTGAAACTTGAGAGGGCGATTAGGGTTTTTAGCATGCTTCCGATTCAACGAAACAAAGTTGTGATGGATAGTTATAACGGAAAGGGATATGGTGATAATCCAAAATATATAGCAGAAGAGATACATCGCATAGATAAAAACAGATGCAAGATTATCTGGCTGACAAATGATACGAAGACAAAGTATCCGCCGTATATTACACCAGTTTACAAACAATCCCTTCGTGCATATTACGAATTCGTGACCGCAAAGGCTCTGGTTTACAATAGCAGAGTCGGGAGATTGGCAAAAAAGAGGGCAGGTCAGATCTTTTTGCAAACATGGCATGGTGGGATTGCAACAAAAAAAGTTGAGATGGATGCTGAAGCCAAATTGTCAGAATGGTATATATCAAATGCGAAAGAAGATGGCTTAATATCAGATGGCATTGTAGTTGACGGTAAGCCTAATGAGGAACTCTTTTTACGTGCCTTTTGGTTAAATAAGAATTGTGAATTTCTAAAATATGGCAGTCCCCGTGTCGATGTTCTCATTAACGAAAAAGATAATGCAGAAATTCGCGGTCGAGTACGGAAGAGTCTCGGAATTGAAAATGATGATTTTTTTGTGCTATACGCTCCAACATTTCGCAAAGATTCCACAGTTGAAAACTATATTTCTTCGTTTAATGAAATACTGAAGGTATTTGAGGCCGGCTTCGGAAAAACAAAAATAGCATATCGTCTTCATCCAAATGCTGAAAGTTTGATGGACTTAGTTGAATGGGGCAGTTCTTGCTCAATAAATGCAACAAAGTATCCCGATGTACAGGAATTGGTAATCGCTGCGGATTGTCTGATAACAGATTATTCATCGATTGCCTATGATTTTGCTGTTTTAAGAAAGCCTGTATTTCTATGTGTTAAAGATATAGAGGAATACATGGAGGATAGAGGTGTATATGATATTTTCTATGATCAGCCATTCAGGTTAAATAGAACGGAAAATGAGTTGATTGAAGAAATTCAAAACAGCTCAATGGATGAAATAGTGAAGAGAATAGATCTATTTTATGAAAAGTATCCTTCTTATAATAAGGGGACAGCATCAGAGCAAACTGTTAAGTGGTTAATGAATAAAGGATTGCAAGTATAAGCGAGGGAATATAATGCCGCAAATTAGTATTATTGTACCAGTATATAAGGTTGAACCATATATACATCGCTGTGTTGATAGCATTCTCATTCAGACATTCACAGACTTTGAATTAATACTTGTCGATGATGGGAGCCCTGATCACTGCGGTGTAATATGTGATGAATATGCAAAAAACGACAGTCGTATTCATGTAATACATCAGCAAAATGGTGGACTTTCAGCTGCGCGCAACTCTGGTATTGACTGGGTGTTTCAAAACAGCAACAGTGAATATTTCAGCTATATAGACAGTGATGACTGGGTTCATCCCAGATATTTGGAGCTTTTGTATACTGGTATATGTAAATACAATGCAAATATCAGCCAGTGTTTATTTCTTGAAACAGATGGGAATGTGGCTTCTGAAACAGTTGGCGAAGAAATGGTCTCCATGTCTCCGGATGAGGAGTACTTGAATTTCTATAATCCGCATGCATGGGGAAAACTGTATCGGCGCAAATGCTTCGATGAACTCCGTTATCCGAATGGCAAGTTGTTTGAAGATGTTGCAATATGGTATAAGCTGCTGTTCTGTGAGGAAGAGATTGTCATTATCAAGAGTCAGCTATATTACTATCTGAACAGAGAAGGAAGTATTGTTAACAGTAACTGGACAGCTGCTCATCTTGACCAAGTATATGCATGGGAAGAGCAAATGAAGTTTCTTGATATCTATGGCAATAAATCTGTATATGAAGCCGCACTCAACCGTTTTATCTGGGTTTTGATCAATCAAATGAAACAAATCAAATCGAGTGACTCAATAGGTAAAGACGAAAAGAATAAACATTCTGAATTACTTCGAAAGAAACTAAGCAGACTACTGAGGAAGAACCGCTCATTGGTTAAAGACTCACAAAATTATCATTGGTATTACGAAATTGCGCATCCAAGGCTGGCATGGTTTTACTGGACGACCAGAGGCATTATCGGTAAAAAACGGTGAAATGAAATGAATAAGTTAATATCTTTTATTGCGAATTGTTTAATAAAGCCTATGATTGTTTTTGAGAGTAAGCCTGAGTTTTCTGATAACACTAAAGCTGTTTATAATGAGCTGGTCAACCGCGGTTATGGAACAAAATACCAGTTAACCTGGTATATCAGTGAGGACAAATGCGCTACCCTGAAAAAAGGCAATGTTACTTATTGGAATCCTAAGAAAAGAAAGACCATAAGGGAGAAACTTCGGAATTATCAATATTACTACAGAACCAAATGCATTATATGCTGTAATTCTTTCATCGGATCATCTGGTTCACATCAAATTACAGATGGCAAAGATCAGGTGAGCTTTTATCTTTCGCATGGTACACCACTGAAAAAGGTGAAGGACTATTATACATCTCCAGGTGGAGTCGATTATTGTTTGTCTGCTCATCCCGAGCTAAACTCGTTGATGGCAGAAGAATTCTCTTTTTCTCCTGATCAGGTGTTTTCATGCGGTTTTCCAAGAAATGATGTGTTTGCCGAACCTTCCGAATCATTACGAACTAAGTTTCAAGGTGATTTCAACAAAGTAATTATCTGGTATCCGACTTACAGACAGAACGGAAATAAATCGATCAATCTGGCAGGAGATTCACTGCCTTTGATTCATAATGAAATCAATGCAGAGCAATTGAATGAAGTAGCAAGACAGAACCATATTTTGATTGTCATAAAACCTCATTTTGCGCAGGATATATCATTGGTCAAAAAAAAGGAATTGAGCAATATTATTTTTATTGATGACAGTTTCTTTGAAAACAACGGAATTACATCTTATGAACTTCTGGCAGGATCAGATGCTTTGATCACGGACTATTCATCTGTATATTTTGATTACACACTTCATGACAAACCGATTGCGGTAATCTGGGAGGATATCGAAGAGTATAAACGATTCCCGGGATTTGCGATGGATTTGTCATATTACATGAAAGGCGCAGAGAAGATATACAGCATTGAACAGTTATGTGAATTTGTCAAAGATGTTGCGTGTGAGAATGATCGTCTGCAGACAGAAAGACGTGAAATTCGGGATAAAACAAATATATCCACAGATGGTAAGAACTCCGAAAGAGTTGTGGATTTCATCGTGGATAAAGCAAAGTTATAAAACCTTTATAGAGATTAATCGGTTATTTATAGCATTGTGGATATCCGTGCATAACTAGAGAAGTAGGTGAAAAAGAATCACATGATAAAGTCTACTAAAATTAAGCTGGCAGTAACAGTTCTGGCAATACTTTTGATTATATTCAGCCAGCATTTGCAGATGACATATAGTGCATCGATAAGTATCAAATACTGTCTTAAGATGAATATGGGATTACAGTTATTAAATATGATGATAGCTGCAATTCCCTTTTTATTATGCTGTTGTATTACCGGGAATATATCTGTATCTCTTGGGCTAAGCATTCTGATTACCACTATATTCAGTATCATTAACTATCATGTTTTTATATATCACGGCACTCCGTTTTTGGCATCGGATCTGTACAATATCGGAACTGCAATCAATGTGCTGTCTTCATATTCAATTATCTTTGACAGTATGGTGATTCGTTTATTGATGATTACTGCTGTTGAAATTGTATTACTGGTATTGTATGCAAAGCTGATTCATAAAAAACGAACAGAAAATGTCAGAAAATTCATGGTAATCACAGCAATTCTTAATATGGCTGTTTTATGGGTGTTGTTTCTTTCTAGGTGGACAATATTTCCGAATAATCTTGTCTCCTGGTCGTGGGCGAAACCGATGCAGAAGAATGGTTATGAGATCTGTTTTGCAAACAGTATCCATACAACTCTGAATAAGTTTTCAACAATGGAAGGCTATGATCCGAAATTGCTTGAAAAGTATATTGATGATCAAAGTGAAACCGGAAAGCATGACACCGGCAATGAGGAGTATCCGGATATTATCCTCATATTGAATGAGACACTTTGTGATCTGAATTATTGTGCTGATATACCAGAAGGAGAAGAAGCGCTCGAGAGGATTAACAGCATTCCTGGTATCATATCCGGTTATTCAACTGTACCGCTTATTGGCGGAGGAACAAACTGTTCGGAATATGAACTGCTGACATCAAACAGTTTTTATCAGATATCTGTTGCTTCACCGTTTTCTACATTGGATATGGCAAATACGGACAGCATTGTTGGTTATTTGAACTCTTTAGGTTATACCGGCACAGCCATGCATTGTTACAGTGATACCAATTATTCCAGAAATGAAGCATATCCGGCCTTAGGGTTTAAAAATGTATATCTTGGGAAAGATTACTATACATACAATACTAGCGGTAGCCGTGAATGGCTGGATAAAGACAATTACAATGATATGCTTACCTGGTACAGACAGGCAGATGATAACCCTCAATTCATGTATCTGCTCACATTTCAGAATCATGGCGGATATGAACAGAATGAATCTGAACTTGATACTGTGAATATCGAAAAGGATCTTGGACAGTACACCGATGATGTCAATGAATTCCTGTCCAGTCTGACCTTGTCATCAGAAGCGTTTGCAGATCTGATTTCTGAATTGTCTGAATCAGACAGACCAGTAATTGTTTTAATGGTTGGGGATCACGCGCCTTCATTTATCGGTGATATACCATATTCAACCAGTGGGAATAAAGTTGATTCCTCGGTCACTCAGCGGACGGTTCCATATTATATCTGGTCAAATACTGAACTGAATAAAGAGGTGTTTACGCAAACATCCACACTGACAGATCTTGTTCCAATGCTTCTGAAATCTGCTGGTATGCCATTAAGCAATTATTATCAGTTGATCAATGATCTGCATGTCAATGTTCCGGTCAGGACCTCTGACGGAATTTATATTGATAAGGATGGCAACAAAATACAGTATTCTTCAGATCAGCCTTACTATGAGCAGATCCGTGACTACTATTATATGGAATATAATACTTTGAAACATGGTGAGGATTACATGAGTCAGCTGTTTGTCAGTGACTGATACATATGGATGATCAGGTCTCATGCGGATTGTATTTAATAACAGGACGCCTTTACAAGGACAAAGCGACTGTGAATCTCATCCACCAGTCGGGCAAAGTGATCGCAGCTGACTGGAAGTTCAAACCGGCCAAATGACAATACTTTTATACTGCCGTTTTTTGCGGCATTGCTTTTTTGCGATTGAAATAAGAGGATACACCGTGAAAAAATATATTAATGTTAGGTCGAAGAAAACCTTTGTATTTGCAATTCTTGCATTACTGATTCTGGCTTTTTCAATCATTGTGAACAGAGTACGTAACGGAGTGGTACTATGCGCATTGATCATGGCAATCGGTACTCTCGATTTCAGTTCAGTCCGCTTAAATGCGAAAAACAAGCGCTTGGTGTTATGTGCGGTTTTGGTAATTTCATCGATTGCAATATCAAGTCTCAGTCAGCGCACCTGCAATGAGACACTGCTCCAGCTGCCGGTGATCAACATCCTGGCAGAGATTATGATTGTATTTGTGATATTGATTGTTCTGCTTCTGATCTTTAAATCAGAGAAAGCAGCGGTTACTGTCGCAGCAGTCCCGATCATTATCTTGTCAACAATTGATTATTATGTTTATTGTTTTCGCGGAAATGAGATAACACCGTCTGATCTGTTATCGATACGGACAGCGCTTGCGGTGGTACCAAACTATCAATTTGAATTCTATTCTTTTCATCTGTATGCATTCTCTCTTTTTTGTGTTTTTTTAGGCCTCATTTGGAGTCTGCCAAAAGTCGTTGACTGGAAATATAATGGGAAATCATATTTCACGGGATTGATATCAGTATTTGCTTTAATTGTTTGTATCAGTTTCTGCTACAAAGGAATCGTTCCTAATCACTTCGCAATTAACGGAACACATAAAAATGGATATCTGGTGAATTTTGTATCTCAATTGAAGGAATCGATTATTTTTAAGCCTTCAGGGTACAGTGAAGAAGCTGTAAACAAAATATATGAAGAATATGATTTGCCGGTAAATGAAGATGGGAATCAAGATAATCCGGATATCATTGTTATCATGAATGAGTCATTCGCGGATATGAATCATGTTGGTGATTTACCGGTTAACACTGATGTAACTCCATATCTTGATTCATTATCCGAATATGTCAACAAAGGATATACATTGTCTTCGGTATATGGTGGAGGGACGCCAAATTCTGAATATGAGTTTCTTACCGGCAACTCCATGGTGTTTTTTCCACAGGGTATGATTGCATATCAGCAGATCATAAAAAGCCCGGCGCATTCATTAGTAGCAGACTTGAATGGAATTGGATATAAATGTATTGCAATGCATCCATTTCACAGTGGTGGATGGATGAGGACAAAGATTTATCCATATTTTGGATTCTCTGATATGTATTTCCTTGATGCTTTTCCTGAAGATAAACTCATACGAGATTATGTCAGTGATCAAGCAATGTATGAAGTTTTATTGGAGAAATATCGTGAGGCTTCAAAGAATAATAAAAATGTATTCGTTTTTGGCGTTACGATGCAGAATCATGGCGGATATGAATATAGCGAAGATGATTTCCAAAAGACGATAGAACTCGAGTTTGAGTCAGGCAATCAGTATCCAAAGGCTGAACAGTATTTGTCTTTAATTCATGAATCAGATAAGGCACTAAAGTATCTCCTCGAAGAATTGAAAAAGGAAGAGAGAAAAGTGATTGTACTGTTCTATGGCGATCATTTTCCGAAACTTGAAGATGAATTCTATAAAGAATTATACGGATCTGATTTCAAAACTTTGGATGAGATTCAATTGAAATATACGGTGCCATTCTTAATCTGGTCAAACTACTCTTCGAAAAATGAGGACGTTCCGCTTACAAGTATGAATTATCTTTCAACTTATTTGCTGGAAGCGGCAGGAATTGAATTGCCTGCTTACAATGCTTTTTTGAAAGATGTAAAGGATGTTTCTTACGCAATGAATTCCAATGGAATATACATTAATGAAGATAAACACTTTCACGAGTTTTCTTCATCGATTCTCGACGAGTATAAAAAAATCAGAGACTACAATTATCTGGTTTACAATTCTGCTAAAGGACACCGGAATGAGCAATTCTTCCCTATATCAAATCTTGAGGAATAAAGTTGTTGACGGCCGTCGGTTTTAGCCGCAAACCGCCAAAGTGACCAATACGCCTCATAATTTTTTACTAATTTAGGGAATTCCGATGTTGTGAGCATATACCGCAAAGACATATGTACAATGAGTAAACTCTCTGGCACACTGCTGCATAGGTGCCGGTGGAACAGCTTTACTGTTAAACGCACCGCTGTTTTAAGAGATCCAGAGGATTGGAGGCTCGTTGTACATATGAATGCGGAAGAGCGGAGCAACATTTGAGTCAAATTCAGCTGATGAAAATTGGTCGTTGAAAGCGAACGCTGAATGATCAAAATCGGCAGACGCTAACAGAGTATGCAATAGAACCCCGGATCTGAAATTCAAAAAATGTGATTCGCCGAAGAGGATCATATGATTATTGTAAAGCCGGCTGTGTCTTTTGGTCTGGTTTGCTGGCATGCATACCTGTGATCAGTTACTTCTGAAAAGTGAAATCACTTCTTTAGATGATAGCTAACATGCAGTTATTGATATATGAGATGCTCTTTAAGTCAGTCGTTCCATTTATAATATTAGTTGAACATGGCGGCTATTAATGAGTGATACGAAGCGTTTGGAATATATAGATATTGCAAAGGGCATATGTATGCTCTTGATTATGCTGGGGCATTGCGCCACAGGAACTCCTGTAAGGCGCAGCTTGTTTTTAATCACGTGGATTTATTCGTTTCATACCACAACATTCTTTGTGATTACCGGTATGTTAATGGCTCATATCAAAGAATATGATCGTCCGCTTAAGCAAGTGATATTTGTAAATGTAAAGAGATTGCTATTGCCATATTTCATATTCCAACTCTTGTATATGGTTTGGAATTGTTTGGCAAATGGTATGAATTTTGCTTTTTGGATGATTAAAGAAGTATTCATACTTGTAGATTGGGATTATGCATCCTGGTTTTTATTGGCTTTGTTTGTTTCTAAAACGGTCGTAATTCTCATTCATAAATTATGCAAAGATACAAAAGTGACGAACAGTATTCTCATGACTGTTTTCTTTATAGGATTGGTATTAACCAAAGCAAATACAGAATTTGCATATGGATGGCTTTTCAGGCAAATGATTCGCTCACTAATAGGAATCGGTTTTATCGAGCTGGGAATCATTCTTTATTCATTTGATAAATACATTGATGGGAAACCTGTTATTTTAATATCCTTGGTGATGTCTTTACTAACATCTTATTTGAATGGAATTGTCAGTACGTTTAATCTCCGTATATCGAATCCGATTCTATATACTGTTTCTGCCGTTTTTGGGGCAATATTTGTTATATCAATCTCTAAGGTAATAAAATCCGGATTTTTCAGCTTTTACGGCAAAGAATCGCTTCTTGCTCTTGGGTTCCATCAAATCATTTTAAGATCATTCCCTTTTAAAAGTATATTCTTATGGTTTGTGATAACTCCACTCACGACATTAGTTATGTGCATATTTGCGGTTCTAAAAAAGTCACTCAGTCTTAAAGGTCATACTCACCATTGATTGGTGGTAAATACTGACCTGTTAATAACCGAGTGACGTATTATTTGCAGCAGATGAATCCTTTGATTCTGCTCAATATTATTTTCAATTACCGTCTGCGTTTTTGACCCTGTATGAATGATTGGTATTGTAAGTGATACCGCCATGATTGGTTGGAGCCTTAACGGGTGTCATATAGTCTCCATACTGACTTTTCAAACGATTGTCATAGTCTTTAGGACAAGGAACAGTCATATCCATGAAATCGAGCATTACTGTTTCTTTGTACCATTCTGTTTTCCAAATCAGGCCTTTATAATAAGGACGGAAAAGAAGAGGAGCACAATACTTACTTCCTTCTTTCTGCCATCCGCCTAATTTGACATAGGTATCTAATAAATTTGATAAGTCTTTGCTTCTGCCGATTGCATTGAAAACGGTATAAGTTGACTTAAGAAAATAATCAAGGTATTTATTATCTGCTGCCGGAAAACCATCTCTTTTGCTTTGATATCCGAAGTATACTGTGCGGATACTCTTCAGAAGAATATTCTGAGTTCTTGAAACAATAAAATTATCTGGAATATAGCATAATGCGAATATATCAATGAAAATACCTTTATTCCAGTTTTCCGGACAAAAGCTTTCTCTGTATGTGTATCCGGTTGTGTCGCTTCTCCTGAGTCGGGATAAGAATGGGCGGCTGCCTTCATTTGTTTTCCATGTTTGCAGAAAATAAGGCTCTTTAAACTCACCTGATAAACTGCACAATTTACAGTAATCATCATATGGCATGATAATATCCACATCATCATCCCATGGGATAAATCCGCTATGACGAACTGCACCTAAAAGTGTGCCTCCGTCGGCAAACCACCTCAGATGATGTTTTTCACAAACTGCCTTAAATTCAGCTAACAAATCCAGTTCTACTTCCCAAAGAGCTTTCAGTTCTGGAGAAACATTTTCATATTGCTGTGCAATTTCTTTTTTCATAAACCCTCGCTATTTGTGTTTAGACAAACGTTATTATAACTTTCTAATGGGGTTTGTGCCTCTATTTTAGCTTTCATTATGTCTTAAATAGCTGATATCAAATCCATAAAAGTCTGATTTCAAAACTATAGAATTTCATGCCTGTAGTTTTTATCTAAGATAGTCTTGTTGCCGGTAATATATTTCATCACACGAGCAGCAAGTATTAATCATTGAGGTCGCGGATCTTTTTGGCGGGGACTCCGGCATAAATGCTGTCCGGCAGGCAGTCATGAGTCACTACAGCGCCTGCAGCTATGATCGTGCCTTTACGGATAGTAACACCGGGAAGAATTGTTGAGTTTGCACCAATCCAAACACCGTTCTCAATGACAACCGGATTATAGGTGCATTTTCCAGCTCTTTTCTCAGAAGTCCCAATCTCATGAGAGCACGTCGTGATTACACAATCATTCGCGATAAAAACGTTTTCGCCGATGGTGATTTGTGCGTCACCGCTTCCTACATATAACCCGGTATTATGATTTAAAAAAGAACCTTTTCCGATGTGAACAAGTTTTTTGTTATCAACAAAAACATGTGAATATACGTTATAACCGTTGTGCCAGCCTTCAGGTAAATAATGCATAGCATTTGGCAAGGCATTCGGCAGACATTCAGGAAGGATTTCAGGAAGGAATCGTCTAAGGCATTTGCGAATCAGTTTCTTTAAAAAGTTCTTAAACATAGTGTGCTCCTATATTAAAAACGATTCTATCACAGCAAAGATTGCTTGATTGGAAAATGATTATTAAAAGGAAAAAAGTTTGGATCTTGGTTTTTCAGTGATATATTCGTAGTGGAATCATGTTCAATGAGGTATATGGTGTGAAGCAATTATTAAGCAATTTGTCCAGCCGAAAGAAGGTCAGCAATACTCTGTCAGAATACCAGGAAGGTCTGGTTGTAATTGATGACGAAAAGAGACGGCAACTGCAAAATGTTCTTTTGAATATGTATGTTGATATACAGAAAGTGTGCGAAAAGTATCATATCATTCCTTATCTGATCGGAGGTTCATGCCTTGGTGCAATCCGACACAAAGGTTTTATTCCCTGGGATGATGATCTGGACGTGGGAATGATGAGAAGTGACTATGAAGTATTTGAGAAGATCTTTGAAAAAGAGCTAGGTGATCAATACATCATATCTTCACCGAATTATTCACCCAAGTCAAAAACAAGGTTTCCTAAAGTTATGAAAAAGGGAACAGTCTGCCGTGAACTTGGTGATAATTCTGATCCTGAAAACTGCGGAATAACAATTGACATTTTTATTTTGGAAAACATTCCGTCGAATCAGTTGGTCAGAAAATGTAAAGGAATTTATTGCAACCTTCTGGAGTTTGTCGGCGGCCAGGTCAGTGTTAAAGAAAATATGGATTCACAGCTGAAAAAGAGTTTAAAAGCTGAAGGAAATCTAGAGTATTTTATTCGAACCGGCGTAGGTTTTGTGGGAGGCTGCATTCCGGCATATAAATGGTTCAATATGATAGATAAAGCAGTTCAATGGAAAAAGAATACAGGCTATATAGGAATACCGACCGGCAGGAAGCATTATTTTGGAGAAATACTGCCAGCAGATTATTTTTCACCGCCCAGATATGTGGAGTTCTGCGGGATTTCAGCTCCTGTATTCAATGAAGTTGAAAAGTATCTGATTAATCTTTACGGTGAAGATTACATGCAGCTTCCTCCTGAGAATCAAAGAGAAAGACACTTGATCAAAGAATTGAAGTTTTGATATTTGCGAGATTGGAGAAGAACTTATGAAAATTGCAATTATTATCGCAGCTGGTTCTGGAAGCAGGATGGGCCAGGACATTCCTAAGCAGTTTATTAACATCTATGATAAACCGATATTGCTTTACACACTGGAAGGTTTCCAGAAACATCCTGATATCGATGCAATCGAAGTTGTGTGTCTTGATGGATGGCAGAAGATGGTATGGGCCTATGCTAAACAATTCAATATCACAAAACTGAAATGGATTGTTGCAGGGGGAAACAGCGGTCAGGAATCCATAAGAAATGGTGTATATAATCTGGAGGATAAAGCTTCTGCGGATGATATCATCATTATCCATGATGGAATCAGGCCTCTTGTTGACGAAAATGTTCTGACAGATGTAATTGAAAAATGCGGTCACTACGGAAATGCGGTTACATCACTTCCGTATAATGAACAGATTTTCCTGATTGATCAGGATGAACCGTCAACGACAACGAAATATATTCCCAGAGAAACATTAAGAAGAGTGTCTACTCCGCAGGCTTATTCATTTGGATTGCTGCTGGAAAAGTATAAAGAGGCATTCGAAAAAGAAATTGGAATTTATGGATCATCTTATACAAACACCATGATGGTTGAACTGGGAGTGAGACTGCACTTTGCTGCGGGTTCTGATAAAAACATCAAATTGACAACAAAGGATGATCTTGAACTATTCAAAGCGTATCTGAAATCTGAAGAAGACAACTGGCTGAAATAATTGGGTAGAAATATGAATCTTTTAGCAAATAAGCATTACATGGAAGATGTCAAAAAAATAGCTGCCTTAAGTCTTCCCTGGGAGCAGCTGGAAAACTCTTCAATATTGATTTCCGGCGCAACTGGTATGATTGGCAGTTTCCTCATTGATGTGCTCATGGAACGTAATGCTTTATATGACACGAATTGTCATGTTTATGCACTGGGCAGAAATGAGAGCAGAGCAAAAGAACGTTTTTCATCTTATTGGGAAACTCAGCTTTTTGACTTTGTCATGCATGATATTTCAGAACCGTTTTCCATGAAGGATATGCCGCAGGTTCAATACTATCTTCATCTGGCCAGCAATACTCACCCGCTCCAATACGCGAATGATCCGATTGGAACAATTACCACAAATATCATAGGTTTAAAGAATATTCTGGACGCGGCAGCTGCTTCTGATTGCAAAAGAGTATTGTTTGCATCATCAAATGAGATCTATGGTGAAAACCGTGGAGATAAAGAATTATTCACAGAGGATTATTGTGGATATATTGACTGTAATACCCTTCGTGCTGGTTATCCGGAAAGCAAGAGATGCGGAGAGGCATTGTGTCAGGCTTATATCAGGCAGAAGAATCTTGATATTGTAATTGCGCGTCTGACCCGTTCATATGGTCCAAGTATGTTGATGACGGATTCGAAAGCTTCCAGTCAGTTCCTGAAAAAAGGAATTGCAGGAGAAGACATTGTTTTGAAATCTGCCGGGATGCAGTACTACTCATATACCTACGTGGCTGATGCTGTGTCAGGACTTTTGTATACCATACTTTTAGGAAATAAGGGAGAAGCGTATAACATCGCCGATGAATCTGGTGATGTTCATCTGAAAGATCTCGCTGAAATGATTGCTGATTGCTGCGGTACTAAAGTTATCTTTGACATTCCGGATGAAGTGGAATCTGCCGGTTACAGCAAAGCTACTAAAGCCAGATTAGATGGCTCAAAACTGAAAGCACTGGGATGGAACTCACTTTATACAATCAAAAGCGGAATTGAACACACAATTGCCATTTTAAAATGAACACTGATTCAAATGATGGCAAAAATCTCAAACTCAGAGAAGATGTTGTCAATTGATGATGAGTTATCAATCAGTTGCCTATAAGCAGTCGATCAGTACATGGAGAACGAAGAGTTTTAATGGTTACAAAAACCACTGATGAAATGAACCGGGAAGAGGTGGACAATTTATGAGTGATCATCATCCGAGAGTCAGAAACTACGGCATTGATTTATTCAGGCTTGTCCTGATGTTAAATGTAGTTGTTATTCATATGCTGCTTTATGGGATTGATATGAATAACCTTTCCGGGAATGTCTGTAGGACATCAAGATTATTGCACGTTGCGTCAATCAGCGCAGTTGAATGCTTTGCATTATTTAGTGGCTATGTTGGATATCATGAATATGATAATAAAAGTCATTATTCAAAATATTAACATTTTTGGGCTCAAGTATTTTTTTACAGTGTCTCGATAACATTCATTGGCAGATTATGTACCAACAATGTCGATCGCTCGGCATTATTCAAGTCTTTTATCCCAATCGGATCTGGGCACTGGTGGTATGCAACTGCATATACTGGTTTATTCTTTCTAATGCCTTGGTTAAATAAATTGATTCGCTCATGCAGCAGAAAGGAGCTGAATCAGCTTGTCTTAACAATTCTTTCCGTGTTTTCGGTGTATGGGATTCTTACGCATCGTCTGGATCCGTTTTTATTAAATGAAGGGCATTCAGTTTTATGGCTTGTGATTATGTATATTACAGGTGCATGGCTGAAGAAGAATGAGATTTGCAGTGTTTTAGAGAGAAAACATTGGCTGAGTTTATCGATAATCGGAATTATTATTGTTTGGCTTCTTTATATATTGCTTCCCGTTGGGTGGGCATCACTCATCAGGTATATAAGTGTAGCAACAGTTATAATAGCAATTTGCAGAGTTTCATATTATAGTTCACTTCAGATTGATAAGAAATGGAATCCTGCGATCAAACTGTTTTCACCAGCTGCCTTTGGTGTTTATCTGATCCACGAGCATCACTTCGTCAGAGAAAATGTGATCGGTACGCTGTTTATCTGGCTTCGGGATATTAATAATCCGGTTGTATTTATGGCTTGTGTGCTCGTATCCTGCCTACTGGTTTTTGTAGTATGTTTATTGATAGAAATGTTTAGATTGAGATTGTTCAAGTATTTGCATATTAATGAAGCCGTCAATAGTATTAGCAAGTCTTTAGACAATATGTAAGAACCCTCCCAGTAGACATGTAAAATCGTGGATTTACCTGCGATGTATACTGTTTATTGGACAAATAAAGTATGCACAGGGATTACCGCATACATGAACCAGGAGGGTCTTATATGACAAAAACAGTTTACATCGGAATGGATGTCCATTCAACCAACTACACTCTGAGCAGCT
>CACWLH010000013.1 GCA_902761625.1 uncultured Erysipelotrichaceae bacterium | reverse complement strand
ACCCAATATCCCTTGTCACGGGATATCACATCACAGTTTTGAAAGATCTCTTCAAGTTTCCTGAGTGCGCTTTCAGCGCCTTGTTTTCTGCGAATCACGGCATAGAGCGATCCTCCCCGTCTCATATGCGTGAACGCATCTTCAAACATCCGGTAGATGACAGCCTTTCCTGCCCTGATGGGAGGATTGGTGATCACCGAATCAAAAACATCTTCAATCTTTTCAAATCCATCGGAAACATAAACTTCACAGGGAGCGCGGTTAGCCCGGCTGTTGATCTCCGCCAGCTCAGCAGCACGCGGATTGACGTCCGTGCTGATGACGCGGCAGGCGGGAAAAAGTGTTTTGATCACTGTCCCTACAACACCGTATCCGCATCCGAGATCAAGTACATTTCCATGGATATCCTCTTTAACGCATGCCTCAAGCAGAATCTCTGTTCCGCTGTCGACACCGCCCTTCGAGAATACGCCGTTATCTGTCACGAAAGTAAACACATGCCCCGAAAACCGGAAAGAATGTTCCTTCCGGTTTTCAGAGAGATTGCGGTTATCGGTAAAGTAGTGTGCCGTAAAACCACATCCTTTCAAGAGCCGAAAAGCCGATGTGATGTCGGCTTTCCTTTTTCGTGCAGTTGAGCAGTGATTATTTGAATTCAACAGTAGCGCCTGCATCTGTGAGCTGAGCCTTGATCTTTTCAGCTTCATCAGTAGCGACGTCCTTCTTGATCTCTGCCGGCAGAGCGTCAACGAGCTTCTTAGCGTCAACAAGTCCGAGACCTGTGATTTCCTTGACGACCTTGATAACGCCGACCTTGGAATCACCAATAGCTGTCAGCATAACTGTAACGCTTGTCGGTCCCTGAGGTGCAGCTTCTTCAGCCGGAGCAGCAGCCATTGCAACAGGAGCAGCAGCGGAAACACCGTACTTCTCCTCGATTGCCTTTACGAGTTCATTGAGTTCAAGAATTGTAGCTTCATCAAGATATGTCAGAATTTCTTCCTGTGTTAACTTTGCCATGGATTATTTTCCTCCTCTTCCTTAGGCAGCTGCTTCCTCAGCAGCCTTTTCTTCTGCGGCAGGTGCGCCGCCTTTTGCTTCCGCAACAGCATTCACTGCGCGTGCGAATGAAGATACCGGTGCGGTCAGCACGCTTAACAGCATACTGAGCATGCCTTCTCTGCCAGGCAGTGCGGACAGTTCGTTGATCATTTCCGCATTCACAACTTTTCCTTCAACAATTCCGCCCTTGAGAACAAGTGCCTTGTGCTTCTTGGCAAACTTTGCCATGATGCGGGCTGCGGATGTTTCATCGCTGCCGAATGCCAGTGCGTTCGGGCCTGTCAGTGCTTCTTTCAGATCTTCAAAGCCTGCAGCGTCAGCAGCTCTGCATGCCAGCGTATTCTTGTAAATCTTCATTTCTACGCCTTCGGCACGGAGCGCTCTGCGGAGCTCAGTGATCTCAGCTACTGATAAGCCGCGATACTCAGCGACAACGGTGGATGAGGAATCTGTGAACTTACCCTGAATCTCAGAGATGACATTCTGCTTTGCATCTAAAATTTTCTGGTTCATTCCTTCACCTTCCTTTTCTTGTTATCGCATACACATATATAGAAAGACCCACGCGGAATGCGAGGGCCTGAAAAAAGTCAGTCTTATAACAGCTTTTTCATCTACCTCGGTAACATCATTAAGCTTCCGCCGTTACTGTCTATGGTATTTGATAACACATGAAATACTACTGTTTTATGATACGGATGTCAACAGATTTCTTTCTGTTTTCCCTGAAAGATGCCGCAATATGCTGCTTTTAGGCGCTGTTTCTGCGTACGCATCCTTTTTAAACTATTGATTTGACTCCGTAAAATAGAATGTATCAACTTTGTTGTAATACGGAAGTTCATCGATCGTATGAACAGGGACCCAGTCAAACGCGGTATCCTCCTCGTTTGTCTTATCGTCCGCATACCTCACAGCGAATACTGTTCCGTCATACTCCTGCGGACACAGGACAGTCAGTTCGACAACCAGCTGAGGCCAGTTATTTGTTCCTTTGTATGCATACGCAACCTGATACTCTTTGCCTTCATATTCAACAGTACGTCCTGTTTCAATCAGATTTGATTCGCCTGCTTCAAGTGTATCCGGAAGTTCATTTGTCGCGTCAAAGCAGATACCTGTATACCGGTCAAAAGGGAACTCTCTGGTCCGGATCAGACCGCCGGCAGTATCTGTAACGTCATAGACAACCGTAGCAATGACTCTCTTGTATCCTTCCGTTTCCGCCGGCTCTTCTCTGATCGTGCATGATGCGTGCATCGGGAAAGTACCTTTTTCCGCCCAGGCTGTATATTCAAATTTACCCTGCGGTGTAATCTGAATCTGCTGTTCCTCCAGGAAACTCTTCGGCTCCGGTGTCGGCGTCGGCGTCGGCTCCGGCGTCGGTGCAGGTGTCGTCTCGACTGTCGGCTCCGGCTCAGGTGTCGCAGACGGACCGGCAGCTGAAGAAGAATTGCTGCAGCCGGCAATCACAGCGCACAGCGCAGCACACATAAGCTTTCTGTAATCCATGTTTTCATATCCTCCCCATAACAAATCCATGAAAATTATACAGTCACTTGAAGATGACTGCCAGTCATTCATGCCTGCAGTGAATACTCTTCTGTTCAGTCTCGCAGATCTTTTTCAATAGCTGAGAAACAAATACAGTTACTGAAAAAATGTCAATATACGGATAAAGCAGCAAAAAAAAGGAACCGGAGTTCCTTTCAGTCTTTAGGCTACAGTAACCTTTACGCCAGGTCCCATTGTTGTGGACACTGTGACACTCTTCATGTATGTGCCCTTGACGCTTGCCGGCTTAACCTTCATCATCTGATCATAGATTGCCTTGAAGTTTTCAGCCAGTGCTTCATCAGAGAAAGACTTCTTGCCGATCATGACATTGACGTTGCCTTCTCTGTCAACACGGTATCCGACTTTACCCTTCTGGATTTCCTCAACAGCACTTGCAACGTTCATTGTGACAGTGCCTGTCTTCGGGTTCGGCATCAGGCCCTTAGGTCCGAGCAGCTTACCGAGCTTACCAAGCTGGCCCATCATATCCGGTGTTGCGACGATGATATCGAAGTCAAACCAGTTTTCCTTCTGAATCTTTTCGATCATCTCTGCGCCGCCTGCGTAGTTAGCGCCTGCTGCGAGAGCTTCGTCAACTTTCGCACCCTGTGTGATAACCAGGACTCTCTGTGTACGGCCTGTGCCGTTCGGCAGAACCATAGCACCACGGATGTTCTGGTCAGCCTGACGAGGGTCAACATTCAGAACAAAGGATACTTCAACGGACTCATCGAAGTTTGCGAAGCTGATGTTCTTGATGAGTGTAATTGCTTCTTTGTAGTCGTAGACTCTGGAGCGGTCGATCTGTTCCTTCGCAGCTCTGTACTTCTTTCCTGCCATGGTTATTATGCCTCTCCTTCTACTGTGATACCCATATTGCGGGCTGTGCCGGCGATGATCTTCATCGCTGCTTCAACGTCATTGGCGTTGAGATCCGGCATCTTGTACTCAGCGATTTCTCTGAGCTGTGCCTGTGTGATCTTACCTGCCTTGACGGTGTTCGGTGTTCCGGATGCCTTCTGAACGCCTGCAGCCTTCTTGATCAGGAATGCAGCGGGTGTTGTCTTGATGACAAAGTCGAAAGACTTGTCTTCATAGGCAGTGATGACGACAGGGACAATTTCACCTTTTCTGTCCTGTGTCTTCGCATTGAAATCTGTGCAGAACTGCGGCATGTTGATACCAGCAGATGCGAGAGCGGGTCCCGGCTTAGCGCCGCCTCCAAGGAACTGGAGCTTGCTGACCTTAGCAATTCTCTTTTTTGCCATGTGGGCTTCCTCCTTTTAGAAAATTACCACATGCAGTGGTTTTCACGGATGTCTGCGCATCCTCCCACGCATGCGCACACAAAAAACGTGTGCCTATTTATAATAGTATTTTCCATCATTCAGGTCAATGAATATTTCTTTGTTCATGCATGATTCTTCAAAGAAATGACCCTTTCTTATTTATAGATGGAATAGAATACATATCCGCCTTTGTTGTCATCGGGGTCAGAGCTGCGCTGCGCCCATAATGAGCTGATCGAATACCAGCCGTTGCGGCTGCTGTCAAACGAATCATACACATAGGTGGAGTCACCGGAAATCTTAAACAGAACAATCGCATGCGAACCTCCGGATGCGAATGCGCCGGGGCCTTCATATGCGATGATCATCTTGCCTGCCGCCAGTTCATTGCGGATCGCATCGGCGGAACCCAGTCCGCTTGATCTTAATCCCCAGTGTTCAGCCGCATATACCGCGCACAATCCGCCTCCGCCGATACTGCGGCGGTTGTATTCGTCTGTGTTGTTATAAAGCCATGTCGCCACTTCCGGCGGAAGGATGCTCTGGTTTTTCAATGCCGAGAGAATCATTGCCAGAGAACTGGGAACACATCCGGCGGAATGCAGATTCCAGGCGCCGAACTGCATTGATGCCCAGCGTGAATCTCTCTGGGAGTAATAGACCGGCGTATACTGGACTGCTTCGCCCACCCATACACCGGAGGCATTGAACTGATAGACCGCACCGTCAACCTGTACCGAGCTTGTGCACATCGCACCGCCTCTTGCGGGATCCAGATAATACCAGGTGTCGCCAAGCTGAAGCCAGCCGATTCTCATCGCACCGCTTTGTTCATCCATGTAATACCAGGAAGCGCCGTCAAAGATCCATCCCGTCTGCATGATTCCGTTGCCGCCAAGATAATACCAGCTGCCTTCGAAATACTGCCAGCCTGTGGTCATGCGGCCGCCGCCGGACAGATAATACCAGCTGCCGTCAATCTTCTGCCAGCCGGTTTTCAGCTTTCCGGTTTTCGGATCCATATAATACCAGCCGTCTCCCGGATAGACCCAGCCGTATTTCATGGCGCCATCCCCGCCCATATAAAACCATGTGCCGCGGCTTCTGACCCATCTTGTCGCAAGCTCTCCGGTCGGTCTGAAATAATACCACTGGCCGTCGATCAGATACCAGTCGGTTCTCATCACACCGGTTTCAGGCGTGAAATAATACCACTTGTTTCCGCTGCTATACCAGCCTGTGAGCATTTCTCCGCCCGGATAGAAATAATACCAGCTTCCGTCGATTTTCCTGAAGCCGGTCACGGAATAGCCGGAATCATCGAAGTAATACCAGTTTCCTTTGATCTCTTCCCATTTTGATCTTGCATAGCCGCCTGAGCTGTACTGGAACCACCATCCGGATGAATTGTGCTTCCATGTGCCGGAAACATCTTTCAGGATCACAGGCCCGGTTGAGATGCCCACCCGGTTTTCCTTGGCCTGAACAGATACAAACGGACACGCCATGATCATACAGATCATGGCAATCAAAAGTTTTCTAACGGTTTTCATGAGTTTTCCCCCTCAGCACCATACATCCGCGGATCATTCAGACCATCACAGGGTGCCATATTCTCAATCAATCTGATCAGCTGTTTTCCCCTTGCATGAAAGTCATTTCTGTAACAGCCGGTATGTTAAAAACTATATCACTTCCACTTTGAAAATTGAATCTGAATACAGCATGAACCCGCTGTATGATGTCTCTGAATCAGCTGCTGACGCAAAGAAAAACACGGAACTGACCTTTTGTACAGATCATTCCGTGTCTGATATTCAAATGGATCAGCTCAGATAATCATTCAGATTTCCGTCAATCCGTTTGATGACTTCCGGCTGCAGTGACAGATCGGATGCCATGATGCGGATATGAATGGTTTCAAGATCCAGATCTGAGCCGTCGAATTCAGCAGTATAGCCGCCGTCCTCATTCTGTTCAAATACAAACGCCATCTGTCTGCCCGGATCCGTTTCATCAAAGACGACACCATAGACACTGGCCACATCCGCCTTGTTCACAATCTCCGACACATTCACTTCAATGAATCCCGGATTCTCTTCGCTTTGTGCAAAACTGACTGATGCGTCGGGAAGCGGCTGGGTTGTGTCAAAGGCGACAGCGGAAACAGATGTGTTTGTTTCATTGTCCCAGACCACGAAATTCATTCCCGGCTGGCCGGGTCCGTATTCCGCATAGCCGCTGATGCCGTCATTGATCAGAATCGAAGAGGTGTTGCCGCTGCTTTCACCTGCCGCGTCAATCATCACCGGACGCAGGCTTGCCAGATATCCCTTCCATTCCAGATAGGAATAGTCAGCTGTTTCCAGAACACTTCCGTCATCTTTCACAAACAGATAGGAAATATCCGGTGAATTCTTCACGTCGGTTGTGCAGCCGAGATTGTACAGACTCTGCTGTACTTCATCGCTCATACCTGCTGAGATATTGCCCTGCGAAGCCATCAGGATGGAATAGCGCTGTGAATCGAGGGTATTGAGGAAATTGATATAACCGGCCGGATCGCTCTGCAATGCGCCGATATAGAGAAGATTGCCTTCCGAGCAGCCGAATACGGTGCCCCCTGAAATCTTGCCGTGACGGTCATAAATGGCAGCCACTCTCAGACTGGTGCTGCTCAGCTGATCAGACGGGATATACAGGTTTGCCGTATAGGAGCCGTCCGGTTCACAATATCCGTCATAGAAGACCGTGCCGCTGCTGTTTTCAATGATGAAGCGGACTTTTCTCACCGCTCCCTCATCGATCAGAATATCATCCGCACGGATGGACAGCATTCCTGTTTCCGGATCATATCCGGTAATCCGCACATCCGCGTTGACAAGCGTGTTTCCGTTTTTATAAAGATCCTTTGCACTGATGGAAACGCCTGACATGGACTCCATGAATGTGGATTTCTGTCTGAGCAGTGCGGTCTCATCGCTGATGCCGTATTGTTCGCTGAGCGTCTCTTTTCCCGAAAACAGATTTGTGCCAAGCGCCAGCCTGTCGCCTTCAATATGGACGCCCATGGCCGCAAGAGTTGTCGGGAAATTGTCAAAGGTTGAATAGATGCGGTTTTCCTCAGGAGCCGCATTCTCTGCTGCTGAGTTGATATATGCCGTATATACCTTCCGCTCATAATCCTCTGCCACATTGTCGCAGAAGTCTCTGTCCATGGTCGGATGGTCGCCGCTCAATACAATCGTCGTGTTCTCATACCACGGCTGCTGCTGACACCAGCGGATAAACTCGGTGATCTTTGCGCTGCTGCATGCCATCGCATTGGCATAACGGTCAGAGCCGAATGTATCGGGACAATCCACACAGGTGTATCCGTCCTCGAAATGGGTATCCACCGTCAGCATCGTCAGATTGAACGGCTGATCGGAAGATGAGAGTTCGTTGAGTGTATCCTTGGCGAAGCTGATCAGCTTGTTGTCCTCATAGCCCCACCAGACATAATAATCTTTGTCAACCAGTCCGGTATCCACGGCATAGTTATAATCTCTCATCTCATAATCGCCATGAGATGTGAAATAGACTCGTCTTCCGCCGAAATCGGCATTTGATCCGATTAACAATACATTCTGATATCCCTCATCCGCGAGCATATCGCCAAGTGTGCGGATATTGGGGAAGAATTCTTCCTGTCTGGCCATTTCATTGCCGCCGACACTGACCTGCAAAGGCAGTCCCGCCGTGGCCGCAAACATTCCGCCCATCGTCCAGGTGGTGCCAGGCAGTGAGTATGCGCCGTTCAAAGTTGTCTGATCACCGGAAAAGCTTTCATTCTCCTTAGCCAGATCACTCAGTTCATTGATCACGTTCTTCTCAAACGCGCCGCCGCTTGCCTGATCCGCAAAGGTCACTTCCATGGATTCCAGGAAAATATAGATGAGGTTGCGCTTCTGTTCCGGGAAGACCACACTGACTTCCTTCGGGTCCGCATAATTGTCCCCAATGAATTCCGATTCTTTCGCATGAGTGACAACATAATCACCCAGATTGACTGCCTGATACAGGGATCCTCCGGATACAATCAGGCAGCACACAGCACAGACCAGAAGACTGATCCTCTGCAGACGCCTTCCGTCTCTGAATCTGAACAGAATCAATGCCATCAGAATCATCACGGCAGCCGCCGGATAGCCGGCTGTTTTCATATATTGTCCGATCATGTCATTTCCGGTGCCGCCGATGCCCTGACTCAGCTGGAATACCAGCTCATCCATCTGCAGATTCGGCCATGTCGCAAGCATCCACAGCGCCGACAAGGTCAGCAGAATGGAAAATGCGAAAATGACAAACACCACAATATCCGCTGTTTTTTCAAATAGTTTCTTCAAAATGTCATTCCTTCCGTTCAGTCAAGTATCGTTCCGGTTTCTTGTGATGACGGAACGATTGCCGAAGTCTGTTCTGCCTGATATTCTCTGAGATCGCCGGTGATATCGGGCAGACGCGCATATTCACCGGATGTATTGAGGACATCAATCTTAATCACCGCATCGGTGATATCGATATCCGAGATGTCAATATTCTGAGCCCAGCCGTAATTCTCAGTATTGTCAAGCTGGTAGGTTTTCTGTTTGCGGGGATTCTTTCTGCCGAAGATGGTCACCTTCACATCCGCAACCCCATCGCGCACACCCGTGATGTCCATGATACGGATGGTCATCAGACCGGCCTCCCGGTTGAGCTGAGTGATTCTGACATCACCCTGCGGAACGCCCCAGCGGGTATCGAAGAATGCGTTGTTGGCCATCACGCCGTTCTGCTGATCCCATACAACCACATTGATTCCCTTTGAGGAATTGCTGTATTGTCCATAGCCCCAGTTGGTGGAGCCTCCGGCAATATAGACCGGCGCGGTGCCATGCGAGCTGACCACGACATACGGATAGCCGCCAGAGGTCACGCCATAGCGTTCCAGATAATAATAGGAAGAATCCTCATGCACTTTTCCATCTGAAATCACTGCGAACCAGTAAAAATCCTGCAGACCGCGCAGATCCGTCTGCACGCCGAGTCTGAACAGGCTTTCCTGGATTTCATCGGTAATGCCGTTGACGGCATTGTCCTTGAGAGTCACAAATACCGCATAGCGGCTCTTGTCCAGAGTGGTCAGCGTATCCAGATAAGCCGCCGCATCATTCTGCACAGAACCCAGGAACAGCAGACTTGCGCCGCTGTATGTGAATACGGTATCGCCGGAAATGCCCGAGCCCGGTTTCTCCGTCTTTTCAGAGATGACAATCCGCAGACCGGTCGTCTCAAGTGCTTCCTCAGGCACAATCAGATCCGCCTGCCAGGAACCGTCGCTGGCCGCATTCATTTCATAAATATCCGAAGTGCCGTCCGCACTGTCAGTCACCGCAAGCACCCGGTAAATCGGGCCGTTTTCATTGTGGATATCCTTGACGGCAATACTCAGTGCTGACTTCTCACTGTCATAGCCGAGCACCTTGACCGTCGCATCTGAAACGATGTGTCCGGTGGAAAGCAGGTCCTTGTTGGTCAGATCAACACCGGAAAGAGATTCCATGAATTTCGATTTCTTTGAGATTTCCAGAGTCTGCTCGGAAACGCCCATCTCCTCGGTCAGTGTCTTTCTGTCTGAAAACAGATTTGTTCCAAGACCCAGCCGGTCGCCTTCGATATAGGCACCCATGGCGCCAAGGGTTGTCGGGAATTCATCCAGTGTGGAGAAAACTCTTCTTTGGTCCTGCTTCATCGGTTCAACCGCTGAATTGATATAGCATGTGTAGACTTTCCGCTCATAATCAGGGGCGATGTTTTCACAGAAATCCACATCCATGGTCGGATGGTCGCCGGAGATCACGATGGTTGTATTCTCATACCAGGGCTGTTCTTTGCACCAGTCAAGGAATTCGGCAATCCGCTTTGATGAACATGCCATGACATTGGAATAATGATCATCGAACTCATTGTCGCAATCCGCGCACAGATAGCCATCCTCAAAATGAGTATCCACTGTTAACATCGTCACATTGAACGGTCCGTCCTTTTTGGAATATTCGTCCAGTGTGCTCTTGGCCATATTGATGAGATAGCTGTCTTCCATACCCCACCAGACATAATGGCCGGAGGGCACATAGCCATGCTTGCCCGCCCAGTAATAATCGCGGATCTCATAATTTCCATGGGTCTGGAAATAAGTCTTTCTGCCGCCGAAAACCGCATCCGAACCAAGCAGAAGCGTATTGTTATAGCCTTCCTTTTCCAGAATATCGCCGAGTGTCCAGATATCCGGGAAGAAGTTGAGCTGGGTATCCATATCATTGCGGTCAATGCTTGTCTGCAAAGGCAGACCGGAAGTCTGACCGAACATGGCACCCATTGTCCAGGTTGTATAAGGAAGAGAAATACCGCCGTTGAGGGCCTTGTCCGTACCGGAGAAATCTTCATTCTCCTGGGCAAGCGCAGTCAGTTCGGGAATGCAGTCATAATCAAAACCGCCGCCGTTTTCCTTGTCCGTAAATGTGACTTCCATGGATTCCAGGAAGATATAGATCAGGTTTCTCTTTGTCTCAGGAAAAACCACTTCCACTTCCTTCGGATCGGCATAATTATCACGGATAAATTCGGAATTGGTGGTCTGGGCAGCGATATAATCCCCCACGCCGACTCTGGAATAAATCGAAGCGCCGGCACAGACCAGAGAGACAATGGAGAAGATGAGCATCAGAACTCTCATCTTGCGTTTCGGTCTGCCTTTCATCGCAATCAGCAGTCCGATCATCATGGCAAATACCAGAAGGGTCGGCAGCACACAATGAATGCCATACTGGCCGAACATTTCACCGCCGGTTCCGTACAGTCCCTGCTGGAACTGGAACATGAGCTCCTCCATTTTCAGATTGGGCCATGTTTCAAGAGTCCATTGTGCCGAAAAGCCCGCCAGGACTGACACAATGAAAAGAATCGATACCAAAGTCGTGCTGATTACGGAAAAAGTCTTCTTCACGCTCCGCCTCCTGTCAAACCATTAATTTAACACATCCTGTGGTTTTTATGAGAAATTGTATTTATATTTTTTTAATTTTTCATGCATATTACTCAAGCCCGGATTAGACAGCGCTTTCACCTGTCCTTATGGTTACCAATCGCGCACATGTTCATTTCCATGTATGCGTATATATTGAGCAGCCATGTTTGAAATGAATGTTTTGCAAAGCTTCAGATGTGTTTCGTACTCAGCCGGACGGCTGCCCCAAAGAGATCAGGCCGCCAACAATATTGCGGAAGTTTTACAAAAACGCGTGAAGGAGGCCTTCGCCATCTCCAAAGAAAAAAAGAGGCCTTATGAGAGCCTGATATTATGGCTGTCAGAGTAACCTCCTGTCTTTTTGATCAATGTGTTTGATGTGTGCATGCATTAATATCGAAAACTGCATTTTTCAGCTCTTCTGACGATACTTTGCAACAAACAGAATCAGCCTTCCAGCACTGTCATTGTGACCGTGTGACGTCATAAAAACCGCCCGGTTCATCATCTGAACCAGGCGGCAGTTATGCAATTTTTCTGACTGCATTTCAGGGAGCTTGAAATTCTTTGATCTGAATGTGAATGTGATCAGTGCTTTTTATTGGGTACCCAGACACCATCGGCATCGACGTAATACTTTCCGCCGTCAACCCATTGATCACGGGCCATCTCGCCGTATTCATTCAGCCAGTAGTTTCCTTCCCATGCATTTGTCTTCTGGCTGCCGTCGCTGTTAAAGAAATACCATGTGGTGTTGTTGTCCGGTGAATACCAGCCGGTCACCATATATCCTTTGTCGTCAAACTGATAAATCTTTCCGTCGATATAAACCTGACGATTCGTCGGATATCCGTCCGCACCAAGATCGAGCCACCAGCCGACTGCATCCTTCTTCCAGCCCGGTGCCCTGTTGCCATTGACATCGACATAAACGGTACTGTCTTCCACCCAGGTACTTTGCGCCATTACACCATACAGCCCAAGATAATAACCGTCTACCCACTGACTGCATCTGACGGCGCCGTCGCCGCCAAGATAATACCAATCACCATACTCATCCTTATACCAGCCGGTTCTCATATATCCGTTATCATCAAAGATATATGTATTCCGGTCGATTTCATAGAATCCGCCCTTGGCATATGTGCCGTCGCCAAGATCGAACCACCAGCCGTTGTTATCTTTCTTCCAGGCTGTATTGCGGACACCCTTGGACTGATCCCAGTTGCCTTTTTCATCAACATAGTATCTGTAATTGTCAACCCATCCGTTTTTGGCAAGCTGTCCATACCAGTTGACCCATTGATTTCCGACCCACTGGCTATATCCAAGCTCACCGCTGCCGGTGAAGTAATACATCTGAGTACCATCGCCCCACGGCAGTGCCTGCCAGCCGGTTGCCATATACCCGTTTTTGTCAAAGCAATAGATTTTGTTATTGATCACTGCGAACGTATCGACATAATATGCACCGTCATCAAATTCATACCACCAGCCATTATTGTCTTTCTTCCATTCGCTTTTGGCGTCTACCGGCTGAACACATACAAGGAACATCGCCGCAACCGCCAGGAGTTTAGCTAATCTTTTCATCTTTTTCCCCTTTCCATAATCGTTTCAGATGAATGATTCTGTTGAGTTTGAAACCGTCCGGCTCATCACGGGAGCCCGGCGGCATTTTGTGAAGATCTGAAGTTTCCCTGATTCGCAGTTAATTATGTTTGAAATCGATCAATGCGTTTTGCCCGGCACCCAGACACCATTGGCATCGACGTAATACTTTCCTCCGTCGACCCATTGATCACGGGCCATGATGCCGTCTTCATCCAGCCAGTAGTTGCCTTCCCAGGCGTTCTTCTTTCTGGAACCGTCACTGTTATAGAAGGACCAGATGTAATCATCCGGGGAATACCAGCCGGTGACCATATATCCGTTTTCATCAAACTGATATGTATAGCTGCCGATGACATATGCCCATTTTTTCAGATATCCGTCCGCACCGAGGTTGTACCACCAGCCTTTGGCATCCTTCTGCCATCCCGGTGCCTTTCTGCCGTTTTTATCAACATAAACGGTCTGATGTTCCAGCCAGCGGCTGAATGCCATTGTGCCGTAATAATCCAGATAATAACCGTCCACCCATTCACTGCGTCTGACGGCGCCGTCGGAGCCAAGATTATACCAGAAGTCATATTCATCCTGATACCAGCCGGTTCTCATATATCCTTTTTCATCAAAGATATACATATTCCCGTCGATTTCATAGAATCCGTCAACGGCATATGAACCGTCTCCCAGATCGAACCACCAGCCATAGGCATTTTTCTTCCACGCGGTTGTATCCGCAGGTTTGTGATCCCAGTCGCCTTTTTCATTGACACGGTATTTGTAATTGTCAACCCAGGCATCCTTGGCCATAACGCCATACCAGTTGACCCATTTGTTGCCGACCCACATGCATGAGCCGAGTTCGCCGTTTGCGGTGAAATAGTATTGGTTGGGATCTCCGGAGTCAGGCCTTACCTGCCAACCGGTAGCCATGTAGCCGTTTTTATCAAAGCAATAGACTTTGCCGTCGATTTCCGCAAATGTGTTGACATAATAGGAACCGTCATCGAGTTCATACCACCAGCCCGTGCTGTTTTTCTTCCATCCTTCGGCCGCATTGACCGGCTGTGTGCATACCATGAACATGGCCGCTGCCGCGAAGAGTTTCAATAACCGTTTCATTTTTTCTCCTTTCCACGATCATTTTTATTAATTGTTTATCTGGATTGAAACCGTCCGGATCTTTTTGGTGAACCGGACGGCAGTTTTAAGGGTTGCTCAAGGTGGATCAGGGGACTGAATACTTCCCTGATCCGCACGCAATTATGATCATTATGATTTATTGGGTACCCATTCACCGCCGGGGCCGACGTAATACTTTCCGCCGTCCACCCATTGATCACGGGCCATAGTGCCGTTTTCATCCAGCCAGTAATTGCCTTCCCATGCATTTGACTTCTGGGTGCCGTCGCTGTTATAGAAGGACCATGTGCTGCCGTCAAATGAATACCAGCCGGTCACCATATATCCGTTTTCATCAAACTGATATGTTTTACCGCCGATGTAATACGGCCAGCTGCTCGGATATCCGTCCGCACCAAGGCTGAACCACCAGCCCTTGGCATCCTTCTGCCATCCCGGTGCCTTTTTGCCGGTGGAGTCGACATATACGCTCTGGTTTTCCAGCCACATGCCTGCGGCCATATAACCGTACAGATCCAGATAATAATCGCCTACCCACTGATCGCATTTGACAGCGCCATCACTGCCGAGATAATACCAGTAGCCATAAGAATCCTGATACCAGCCGGTTCTCATATATCCTTTTTCATCAAAGACATATATATTCCGGTCGATTTCATAGAATCCATTTTGGGCATATGTCCCATTGCCGAGATCAAACCACCAGCCGGTGTCATCTTTCCTCCACAGCGTATTGAGGCCGGGGATGGAAGAATCCCACTTGCCGTTTTCATCGACGTAGTAACGGTAATTGTCAACCCATTCATCCTTGGCTTTGATGCCGTCCCAGTTGACCCAATACTTGCCGACCCATTGGCAGCGTCCAAGTTCGCCATTGGGGGTGAAATAGTATTGCACGGTACTTTCGCTGCCCGGAAAATACTGCCAGCCGGTGACCATATAGCCATTTTCATCAAAGCAATAGACTTTACCGTCGATTTCCGCAAACGTGCCGGCATAGTATGCGCCGTCACCGAACTCATACCACCAGCCGTTTTTGTCTTTCTTCCAGCCGCTTTCGGCATTGACCGGCTGCGTGCATACCAGGAACATGGATACAGCCGCGAGAAGTTTTGCTGATCTTTTCATCTTTTTCCCTTTCATTGAAAATTTCAGATGAATGAGTCTGCTGAGATTAAAACCGCCAGGCTCCTCATAAGAGCCCGGCGGCATGTCTGAGGATCTGAAGCTTCCTTGATTTACAGATAAGTCTGATCAGAATCGATCAGTGCTTTTTATTCGGCACCCAGACACCATTGGCATCGACGTAATACTTTCCGCCGTCGACCCATTGATCACGGGCCATGATGCCGTCTTCATCCAGCCAGTAGTTGCCTTCCCAGGCGTTCTTCTTTCTGGAACCGTCACTGTTATAGAAGCACCATGTGCTGCCGTCGTTTGTATGCCAGCCGGTTACCATATATCCGTTTTCATCAAACTGATATGTATAGCAGCCGATGACATATGCCCATTTTTTCAGATAGCCGTCCGCACCAAGGCTGAACCACCAGCCCTTTGCGTCCTTCTGCCATCCCGGGGCCTTTTTGCCGTTTTTATCAATATAAGCAGTCTGCTGGTCAATCCAGCGGCTGTATGCCATTCTGCCCTGCACATCCAGATAATATCCGTCTGCCCATTGACTGCGTCTCATTGCACCGTCGGAGCCAAGATAATGCCAGAAATCATATTCATCCTGATACCAGCCGGTTCTCATATATCCGTTTTCATCAAAGATATACATATTCCTGTCGATTTCATAGAATCCGTCACTGGCATATGTACCGTCTCCCAGATCGAACCACCAGCCATAGGCATCTTTCTTCCACGCGGTTGTATCCGCAGGGTTGTGATCCCAGTCACCTTTTTCATTGACATGGTATTTGTAATTGTCAACCCATATATTCTTGGCCATCGCACCATACCAGTTGACCCATTTGTCGCCGACCCACTGGCAGTTGCCAATTTCGCCATTCGGTGTGAAGTAGTATGTGGCGGGATCGCCGGAATCAGGTCTTGCCTGCCAGCCGGTTGCCATGTAGCCGTTTTTGTCAAAGCAATAGACTTTGCCGTCGATTTCCGCAAATGTGTTGACATAATATGAACCGTCATCCCGTTCATACCACCAGCCATTGTTGTCTTTCTTCCATCCGCTTGCGGCGTTGACCGGCTGCGTGCATACAAAGAACATGCATACGACTGCTAAGAGTTTCAAGAATCTTTTCATCATTTTTTTCTCCTTTCTAATTCATTATGATTTTTGATCTGTTTCTGCCTTTTTCAATAATGTGAATCAGACGCCCTTTTTGGGCGGATCCGGCATCCATTCACCGCTGGGGCCGACATAATACTTTCCGCCATCCACCCATTGATCACGGGCCATGAGACCGTCCTGAGCCAGCCAGTAGTTTCCCTCCCAGGCATTCTTCTTCATGGATCCCTCGCTGTTATAGAAGGACCATGTGCTGCCGTCAAATGAATACCAGCCGGTCACCATATATCCGTCTTCACCGAAGCTGTAGATCTTTCCGTCGATTTCAACAAACACATTGGTGTAATAACTGCCGTCCTCGAGCTCATACCACCATCCCTTGCTGTCTTTCTGCCATCCGCTGGAAGCGTTTACCGGCTGTGTGCATACAAAGAACATGGAAACAGCCGCGAGCATTGCTGGAAGTCTTCTCATGATGCGTCCCCATTCTTCTTCAACGAAGATGGTCCATATCACATATCCGCATGATCAGTCACAAAGGCTTCCATCCGGAAAAAGCTAAAACAGATCAGCACCGGAATCTGAGTCTGTTCAATGAAAGAACCTTCCGGGCCTGAACTATTTGATGTAATCGGCAAAGCCTGTAAGAGCTGGGAATCCCTTTGACGGGAAGCTGTGACTGTTTTTGGATTATCTGCAGAAATATGATTGCTTATTAATATAGTAATCTCAAACCATTTTTTCATCAATTGTATGCAGGTCCATTTTCTGTTAATTCATTTACAAACACCCCATTCAGACAGGCATGCATCAGCTTTTGACGCACCGCCGTGATGATTGAAGACTTTCAATTACGGAAAGATCATCGCATCCTTTGCAGAAGAAAACCCGGAGATGATTTTCTCCAGGCTGTTTTCAGATGATCCCCCGTGAAGTCCCTCATGAAGTCCCCCGTCAGATTTGACCAAGCAAAAGAAAAAACCGGCAGACGGGTGTGAAACATGCATATCATGCAGTCTCAGTCCGAAGATGCCGGTTATTTTGAAAGATGACTTTCTTATTCTTCTTCGACTTTCTGAAGATCGTTGTAGTTGATGTCTGTCGGTGTTTCTCTTCCGAACAGCATGGTCAGAACGCTTGCTGTCTGGGTCTGATCATTCATGTAGGAAACTCTGCCTTCCATGCCGGAGAACGGACCGTTGAGAATACGGACAGTATCGCCGACCGCGAAGTTGACAACGACTTTCTTGTCGCTCTGGCCCATTCTTCTGAGAATGGATTCCATTTCATCCGGTGATACAGGGAAAGGCTTCGCGCCGCCGCCTGATGAACCGATGAATCCGGTGACTCCCGGAGTGTTACGGACGACATACCATGCCTCATCCGTCATTTTCATTTCAACAAAGACATAACCCGGGAACATGTTTCTCATCTTCTCGACCTGCTTGCCGTTCTTGATTTCAATTTCCGGCTCCTCGGCGACGATGATTCTGAACAGGTAATCCTGGATGCCCATTGTCTGCAGACGTTTTTCCAGATTATCCTTGACTCTGTTTTCATGTCCGGAATATGTGTTTACCACATACCATCTTTTTTCATGTTCGTCATCGATGACAGGGTTGATTTTCTTTTCACTCATGTTTAAGCTCCGATCCCGATAAATCTCAGAAGGAATGTGACGATGAAGTCACAAAGAACAAAGAATGCGCAGAAGAAACCGGAGAAGATCAGTACTTCGCCTGTGTTCTGGGCGATACCCGGTGTGTTGCCTTCTGTCTTCCACTTCGGCCAGCGGACACGCTTCGCTTCTTTTCTGACACCGTCCACAGTCAGCCAGTGATCCTTGACCGGTTTGTTTGTTTTCTTTTCTTCAGCCATAATGGGAAACCTCCTATTTTGTTTCCTTGTGGAGCGTTGCCCTGCCGCATCTCGGGCAGTATTTTTTCAGCTCCAGCCGTTTTGTCTTGTTCTTCGAACGGTGCGTTGTATAGTTCCTTGACAGGCACACCTCACATGTCAGGATGACTTTATCATCTTTAGCCATGACGAAAAACTCCTTGCAAATGCTTCCTTACATTAACATAAGAGAAAAATCTTTACAACAGAAAAAGTCAGAACTTCTCAGTCCTGACCGTTCAGTTCTTTCTGACAGATTTCAAGCGTTCTGGCAACCGCCTGATCCATATCGTAATAGCGGTATTCACCAAGCCTGCCGCCGAAGATGACATCCGGCAGCTGTTCTGCCATTTCCTGATACTTTCTGAGCAGCTGCGTATTCTTCTCATCGTTGATCGGATAGAACGGCTCATCGCCGGGTTTCCATTCAGCGGAGTATTCTTTCGAGATGACGGTTTTCGGCTGGGTGCCGAATTCGAAGTGCTTGTGTTCGATGATTCTTGTATACGGCGTTTCCCGGTCGGTGTAATTGATCACCGCGTTGCCCTGGTAATCGGGCATATCCAGAACTTCCGTCTCAAAGCGGACACTGCGGTATTCCAGATATCCGCATTCATAATCAAACCACGCATCGATCGGACCGGTATAGAACACCTTGTCCGCCAGAGCGCGCAGCTCATCGCGGTTTTTCATATAATCCGTATTCAGCCTGACTTCCGTATCGCCAAGGATGTTTTCAATCATCTTTGTATAGCCGCCGCACGGAATTCCCTGATACAGCGCATTGAAATAATTGTTGTCAAATTTCAGCCGGACGGGAAGTCTCTTGATAATAAAGGAGGGCAATTGCGTGCAGGGTCTGCCCCATTGCTTTTCCGTATAGCCTTTGACCAGTTTTTCATAAATATCCCGGCCGACCAGTGAAATCGCCTGCTCCTCAAGATTTTTCGGTTCTGTGATTCCGGATTCTTTTCTCTGCCGTTCAATTTCAGCGGCCGCCTCAGCCGGGGTTGTGACACCCCACATCCGGTTGAATGTGTACATGTTGAACGGAAGCGAATAAAGCTCGCCATGATAATTGGCAACCGGACTGTTCGTGAAACGGTTGAAGTGCGCAAACTGATTCACATATTCCCATACGTTCTGATCATTGGTATGGAAAATATGGGCGCCATACATATGGACGTTGATGCCTTCCGTTTCCTTTGTATAGATATTGCCGCCGATGTGATCTCTTTTATCAATCACCAGACATGTTTTTCCGGCTTTCTTCGCCTCATGCGCAAACACCGCACCGCTCAAACCGGCGCCGACGATCAGGTAATCATATTTCATTTAAAAGCTCCTGTCGTATTTTCGTTTCATGAACTTGGCCTTCAGGAAGGAGGATCCTTTCACCAGCCAGTTCACGGGTTCCATATGAATATAATGCAGCTCACGGATCTGATCCCTGCGGATTCTGCCGCTTTCCAATTGCCTTTCAATCCACACATTCAGCAATAATTCACTGATTCTTCCGAAGAATCTGGCCTGGAAGGAATCCAGACCGCTGCCGTCATAGCGTCTTTCAAGCTCCTCAAGAATCGTGAACAGCCATTGACAATATTCATCCAGAAGATCTTTGCGCATGATCATCATATTGAACATATATCCCCAGGTGCGTTTCATCACCTTCTGAAAATCAGCCGTATATTCAGGATACAGTTCATTGATGATCTGTCCGGTCAGATCCAGCTGATCGGCATAGTGGGTATGCGCATAATGGGAATAGAGCGATTCAATCACATAATGTCTCTTTGCAGGCACAAACAGCGCATATCTGTAAAGCATCGGTTTCAGCTCTTCGTAGCGAAGAATGTTTTCAAAGGGATCCTTCCCTTTGCGGGATAATGAAAAATGCCTTCTGTAATGAACCAGACCGATATAATCCGATTCCAGATTCTTCCAGCCCCAATAAAGAACACTCAATTCACAATAGGAACGGTTCTTTGCGGAAATATTCTCTCCGCCATCATCACGTGCATAACCAAGCTCCTGATCACTCAGAGCTGCGCCGGCATGCACGGGCAGATACATCGCATCCGAAGGCATGCGGTAAGGCTTGTGCGCCGCAATCATGATGGTTATATCTTTCTGACTCATGATCAATGCGCTCCTTCCCGTTTGAGAACCTTGCCGACGGTTTTGATGAGAATCATGATATCCATTCCCACCGTCCAGGTATCGATATAACGCGCATCCAGTTCGACCACTTTCTCAAAATCGGTGATTTCCGATCTGCCGGAAATCTGCCAGAGACCTGTAATGCCCGGACGCATGGAAAGACGCTTGCGGTGATGCTCACTGTATTGGCTCCATTCATCCAGAGTCGGAGGACGGGTGCCAACCAGTGACATATCGCCCTTGAGCACATTGAAAAACTGCGGGAATTCATCCAGCGATGTATCGCGGATGAAATTGCCGATGCCTTTGGGATTGCCGTCTTTGTCCTTTTTCTCAGAACCGATAATCCGGGGATCATCGCTCATTTTGAACATCAGCGTGTCTTCCATATTGTTCTGTTCCATCAGTTCGGCCTTGCGTTCTTCCGCATCCATATACATGGAACGGAATTTATACATGGTGAACACCTTGCCGTTGCGGCCGACCCGCTGCTGTTTGAAGAAAATCGGACCGGGTGATTTGATATAAATGATTGGCGCAATGAAGATGAAAATGATCATCGTCAGGATACATCCGACAATCCCGCCGATGATATCAAGCGTCTTCTTGAAAATCCATTCCCGCATCGGGATCTCTCTGTCCTGCTTTGAAATCACAACCAGTGAGCCCATCTTTTCCACATATGCGGAGGCGCTGTCCTTCATATCGTGCAGATTCAGAACAACATTGCGTGTCTCAATGCCGGCAGTATCAAGCCGTTCGGTCAGACTCATGGATTTATGGGGATCTTCGGGCAGATAGAGAACAACCTCATCCGTCCAGGTATGGGTCACATAATTCATCATGTCTTCCGCACTGCCCAATACCGGAATCCGGTCAATCGATGCCCCTTTGTCAATCGCGAAGTCATAATCATCGATGAAGGCGGCGGCGATATCATAGTCCATGAAAATCTTGGAACGCAGGCCGCTGACCATGGAATCAAGCTGACTGCGGGTTGTGAAGATGACAATCTGCCGGTTGGCAGCCTTGCGGTGGATGACATAATTGCGGATGATCTTTTTCCACACAAGCCTGACAAACAGGAAAATCACGAAATAGAAGATCCACATATACACGGTCACAAGACGTGAGGTGATACCGATGTCATGAATAAAAAAGAGGATCACAACATCAACCAGCGCTAAGAAAACCGTATGGGTGACCATCGCGCCGAGTTCTCCCCACTTGTTCCGTTTCAGAATACTCTTATACGGCTCCTCCACAGCCAGGGAGATGGCAACCGCAGCCGCCAGGGCGATCTGCTGTCTGCGGAAAGAGACGGTGCCGATCCGCACCACGAGGTTGTGATCAAGACCGTATAAATATGTGGCCAGATAAAAACATATTTCCAGAATGCAGAAATCAAATACGATAAAATCAAGATGTTTGAATAACCGGTCAGATTTGTTCTTTGTATTCATCGAGGGCATTATACACCATTCATGCGGATACACTGAATATCTTAAGACGATAATTCAGATACGGTCGGTTGATTCACCGATCAGTTTTCCATTATAATCTCTTTGCAAAAGGTATATTTATGGAAGCATTGCTTAACAGACTTCAGAGCAGAAGTAAAATTCTCATCTTCGCTCTGAATATTATATTTTTTACGATATCTCTGGCTTTATGCCTTTATCTTCATTCACCCGGACCATCAGTCGTGATCAGCGCATTCCTTTTTGTTCTGTGTCAGTCAATTCTGTTATGGATCATATTCCGGGAAGCGCCTTCGCTGAAACTGCTCAGGGAGAACTGGCCGGTCTTTCTGACCTGCATGAGCGCTCTGGCATATCTGTTGATGATTATCATCCGGTGTCAGAATGCGATGGAAACCGGCGGCACGTACAGTATGCTCGGAATCATGCTGTGTATCTTCATGATCTACATGACCGCATTGATCTCGGAACTGATTGTCAGCGGCAAATGGAATTTTGAAAATCTGTTTGCCACCCAGGCGATTCTGTTCGGGATTGTACTCGGCATGGTGTTTCCGCTCAATACAATCGCCGATGAGCCGCAGCACATGCGCACCGCCTACAATCTTTCCAATATCATGATGGGAATCCAGAGTCCGGAAAAGACGGTCATGATGCGTCAGGATGATGCGGACTATGACTTCGGATATACCGTATACGATATCAATGATGTCAACCGCTATCTTTCCCAGCTGACAGCTCCGCTCAAGGACGGCACCCTGGTTCCGGTGTCCCAGGAAGAGGCCACACCTCATACACTGGATTATTCACGCATTCCCAAAGTCTTCAAAACCGAATGGTACCAATATGTTCCTTCCGCTGCAGGCATCACTTTAGGACGTCTGTTAAAGCTCAACACGATTGCCACCTATCTGCTTGGAAGACTGTTCAATCTGCTTTTCTATACCGGTATCATCTTCCTTTGCCTGAAAGTATTGCCGGTTGGAAAATCAATATTATATACCATCGCACTGTTTCCGATCTCTTTGCAGATCGCTTCCTCCATGTCACGGGATGTCTTCAGGATTTCAGCCGCCGTGCTGGTTGTGGCATTGACGCTTTATCTCTTCTATACCGATCAGACCAAGATCAGGTTCCGCAAAACCCTGACTGGATTGCTGATTGTCAGCGGACTGCTGCTGTTCCCGCTGAGATCGTTCATCTATTCCCTGACAGCGATTCTGCCATTGATGATCTTCGCCTACCGAAAAAAATGGATCACCGACCGGATGGTGCGCAATACCGCCATCACCTGTGCAGGATTGTTTGTTGTATTGATCCTTCTGAAATATCTCGTCTTCCCCGGCGATATCGTCGAAGAGCCCAAGATCCTTCTTTCCTGGACAAATGAATACCGCTATACCAAGGAAGTATTCATCAATCATCCGCTCTTCACATTCACCTATCTGAAAAACACACTGTTCCACAGAGGGGACTATTATCTGAAAACCATGATCGGCTATCAGCTCGGATGGCTTGATCTGAATATTCCGGATCATCTGGTCAGCACATTGCTGATATTGCTGGCCATCAGTGCGATCCGCCGTGACTATGAACCGCTGCGTCTGTCAAACCGCATGCGCTTCACATTGTTTGTGACCAGTGCCGTCAGTATTGTATTGATCATCATGGGAATCACACTGCAATGGACTCCGGTCACATCATCCGTAGCCGAAGGCGTTCAGGGAAGATATTTCCTGCCGATCGCACTGCCGATGCTGCTGGCCTTCCGCGGAAAATCAATCAGTGCAAATGAAAAATGCGATGTCCTGTGCATCTGCATCCAGTTCATCGCATTGATCATGACGACCGCTTATCTGATTATGCGTCTTTTGTAATAATATTGATAATCTGATCGTTATCAGCGGCTGCCGCTTCCACAAGCTGTGACAGCCGTTTTAATTTTGCATTGACCGCTTCCGGCGATACCGTCTCAGGCTTTGCCACGAAAATCAGGTTGTTCGCGGTTCTTGTGCATGACTGCGGATCGACAAGAAGCTCCTCATAGAGCTTTTCGCCGGGTCTCAGACCTGTATAGCGGATCTCAATATCCACATCGGGAATCAGACCAGCCAGCTGAATCAGGTTGCGGGCAAGATCCGCGATTTTAACCGGTTTGCCCATATCCAGAACGAAGATCTCACCGGAATTGGCGAAGGCGCCGGCCTGAAGAACCAGCTGGGCCGCCTCCGGAATGGTCATAAAGTAACGGATGATATTCGGATCGGTTACGGTTACCGGACCGCCGCTTTCAATCTGCTTTTCAAACAGCGGAATCACTGAACCATGTGAACCGAGCACATTTCCGAAACGCACCGCACAAAGTTTTGTCACGCCGTTGTTGCGGTTTGCCTCCACGATCAGTTCGCACATTCTCTTGGTGGCGCCCATGACATTGGTTGTTCTGACCGCCTTGTCAGTGGAAATCAATACGAACTTTTCCGCCTTGTGGGCAATTGCGCTCTCAATGACATTCTTGGTGCCGAAGACATTGTTCTTGATGGCTTCCAGCGGTGAATCCTCCACCAGCGGAACATGCTTGTGAGCCGCCGCATGGAAAACAACCTGGGGATGATACTGATCAAAGATCTGATCAATTCTCTTACGGTCGCGCACCGAACCGATCAGGCATGTGACTGCCGTCTCGTTCTGTTCATTTCCGGATCTTCTGGCAATGTTGATCTCCTGCTGGAGTTCATACATTGTATTCTCATAGATATCGACCAGGACAAGCCGTTTGGGCTGGAATTCCATGATCTGTCTGACCAGTTCCGAACCGATCGAGCCGCCGGCACCGGTCACCATGATTGTCTTGCCGCTCAGATAGCTTCCGATCTGTCCGTTGTTCAGACTGAGTTCGCCTCTGCCCAGCAGATCATCCATGGAAACATTTCTGACTGATGTCTCGGGTTTGTTGGGATCCGTATGCATCTCAAAGGAGACAATTCTTGTCTTGAGGTGAAGATCACGGCACTTTTCAATCAGTTCCCTCAGATCATTGCGGGAAATATTCTTGATCGCGATAAATGCGGAATCCACGTTGTATTCACGGACAATTCTTTCCATATCCTTATCCGTGCCAAGCACCTGGACACCGTTGAGGATCTTCTTGACCTTGCCCGGATCGTTGTCGAGAAAGCCGACAACCTTCGCATCATATCTGTTTGAATAAGTGATCTCGCGCAATGCGATCGCACCGGCGCTGCCTGCCCCGAGAATCAAAGCACGATGGGAGCGCTTGGTGATCGCATCATTTCTGCGCACAATCCGGTAAATGATCCGTAACCCGAGCATGAACAGCAGCTGAAACATCGCCGCGATGATCGGTACACTGCGGATATATTCCGTGAAATGGAACAGCAGCACAATCATGAACCAGATGAAGTTTCCGGTAAACACCGCCATGGCAACACGCAATGCCTCATCGATGGACACATACATCCACAATGAACGATTGAGTCTGAAAGCCAGAATGCTGGCAAGATTGATCAGAACCACCCACGGGAAATGCCTGATCAGAGAAGTCCATGCCAGTTCATAGGAGAGCCTGCCGAAGTCGGTTCTCAGATAATATGCGGACAGATAGGAAAGCAGCACCAGGGCAATGTCGATCAATGCCATGATGATTTCACGATATCTGCTCATAAATCGATAAATTTTATTCATAATCAACCTTTCAGGTTACCAGCCTGCCCCCTCGCCGTATTCCTCCTGCGGCTCTTCCGTGTAATAGTCATAATTTCCTTCCGGAAGCTCCTGCTGTGTAACAATCTTTCCGTCAATCACATCGCTCATGACCTGAGACACAAATGCAACCTGATTGAAATAAGGGAACACAACCGAAAGCTCCTGTCCCGGCGCTGATGCGCATTCCGCATAATCAACCAGCCCCGTCACATGATAGCTCACGATATTCCAGTCAATGTTCTGTTCCAGCTGCATACGGCAGAACGCATAGATTGAATCGGATGTCAGATTTGTCAGAAATGTTCCTTCCAGAGCACTCAGCAGATCATCCACATGCACAATGACTTCCGGAGAAGCGATCTTGTCGATCATCGCGTGCATGACCTGCTGCTGATGATAGTTGCGGCCGAAATCGCCGTCAATCAGCGCATATCTTTCACGGACGAACATCAATGCATATTCCCCTTCCAGATGAATCAGTCCTTCCGGATATTCCATGCCGTTGATCGCCGTGAATTCATATTCGTTGTACACATCGACACCGCCTATGGCATCGATGATATTGCGGAATGTGGTGAAATTGATAATGACATAGTTGTCAATCTGCTGGCCGAGATAAGCATTCAGGCCATTCAATGTGTTGTCAATTCCCCGCATGCCCAGATGCGTCAGCTTATCACCATATCCGAATGCGGGATTGTCCACATAGGAGTCTCTGGGCAATGAAACGATCGCGATCTGGTGAGTCACGGGATTGACCGTCACCATCATATCCACGTCCGTCTTTCCTTCCAGATACAGTTCGCCTTCCTCATCATTTCCGCCGAAGAAGACAATGAACGGTTCTTTTGTCAGAGACGTTGTGCTTTCAGGCAGCACATTGTTCACTTCCTTCGGAACCCGGCCGATGATTTTCAGATCATCACGGAACAGTTCATATTCCTCATTATCCGCAATCATCGCTTCAAAGGAAGCGGACATGATCAGCACATCACCTTCGCGGCGATACAATGCATCAAGCGCATCGATATAGGAAGAGCGGTCGGTGGTCTGGATACTGACCCCGTAATCCTCCTTCACCTTGGAAACCGCAGTCGCTGAATTCACAGCGTCGGCAGTGATGGAAGTGATGAACACATCATTAAGATGATCACTGAGTTCATATGACACATCGGAAGTTTCAAACATTTCCGGATGAGCTGCCCGGTATTTTTCATTGAGCACATAGAAATTGATATACGAGACATCACCGGTCACGATATTGAACAGCTCAGTCAGCCTGTTCTGATAAACAGGCAGCAGCCATGCCATCACCAGAAGCACAGCGCACAGCACAACATTCACACTCTTGACAAAGCGGCTCTTCTGATTGCGTGACGAAAGAACCAGCGTTGTGAGCATGATGATGCCAAGCACTCCTCCCATGATCAGCGTCCAGCTGAACGGCAGCATCGCCAGCCGGCTGAATGAGACTAGGAAAACAGCCGCGGCCAGTGCGGATACCAGCCACAGAAACTGCGCATTGATATATCTTTTCTTTTTTCTTCTCTTTTTATCCATAGCATTCAGGCGTCACTGAAAACAACAATGACACGTTCAATTCTACCAAGATTCGAATTGATTGCAAATTTCCCGAGGTATTTTTAATGTTTGCGGCTGTTTTTTACCGTTTAAACCGCAAATACGTGAAATATAAAAGCCAGGCACAGACCCTGACCCTCTGTGAGAGATCTGAATCTGTGCCTGATTCTGAGTGTTTCTTGTTGATGAATCACTTGCCCACAAAAGTTCTGTGGAGGAATGTCACCGCATGTCCTCTGGTACATGGGTTATTCGGACTGAACGTCGTCGGGCTGGTTCCGGTGGTGATTTCATTCTGCAGCGCCCAAAGCACCGCATCATAGTAGAACTTGCCTTTCTTGACATCTTCAAACGGCATTTCCATATCGGTATCCACCGGCAGATCTTTATCCGGGCAGATCAGTTTCTGAATCAGACCGGACTGAACCGGTCTGGTTTTTTTCTGATGCGGTCATTGAAAAAAGCGCCGTGATTTTCATCACAGCGCCTTGGTTCAGAATGTTTTATCAGAGTTATGATTTCTTCGCATCCGGAACCCATTTCCCGGTTTCATCAACGTAATAGCGGCCATGATCCACCCATTGATCAGTCGCCATGGTGCCGTTTTCCCTGAGCCAGTAATCACCTTCCCAGGCACTGAATTTCATCGCACCTGAATCCTTGAAGAAGAACCAGCTGCCGGCAAAATAGATCCATCCGGTTCTCATATAGCCGTCCGGTCCGAAGGCGTAAGTATCATCGCCGATCTGTCTGAAATTGCTGCGGACATACTCGCCATATCCGGAATAGTCATACTTCCAGCCGCCGCCATCCTGAACCCAGGACGGTGTGCCGGGATTTCTGACCCATGCGCCGTCTTCGCCGACATAGTATTCGCCTACCCAGGTGCCGGTCAGCATCTGTCCAAAGGTGCCCACATAATAATTGCCGATCCACTGATCATGACGCATCGCTCCGTCTGAACCGAAGTAAGCCCAATAGTCAAACAGCTTCTGCCAGCCGGTCACCATATAGCCGCTGTTATTGAAATAATACATTTCACCGTCGATTTCCATGAATTCATTGCGGGCATAGCCGGGAGCCATGCCGGAGATTTCAAACCACCAGCCGCCGGCATCATGTTTCCAGGCTGTTTTCCTGGTTCCTTTGGAAGGGTCCCAAAAACCTGCCCCGTCCACATAATATCTTCCATTGTCGACCCAGCTGTCCTCAAGCCGCCAGCCATAGCGGTCCACCCATTCATTGTTATTCTTGCCTACCCATTGCGAGCATGCCATTGCCCCGCTGCTTTTGAAATAAAGGGTTACCCCGCCGGTGGTCCGCCAGCCGGTGGCCATATAGCCGTCATCATCGAAATAGTAGTATTCTCCGTCGATGTATCTGAGCTCATTCCTCGCATATGATCCGTCGCCATTGTCATACCACCAGCCGTTATGATCCTGTTTCCAGCCGGGACTTGACGCATGTACAGGCAGCGCACAGACACCCATCAATAATGACAATGTCAGTGCCGCAATCTTTCTTTTCATGTTTTGCCTCCGAAAGTTATGGTCCTGTCATCTTTGTTTAATGTTTCGCACCCGGAACCCATTTTCCATCATCACCGACGTAATACTTTCCGCCGTCTACCCAGCAGCCGCGGGCCATGAAGCCCGATGCATCCAGCCAGTAATCGCCTTCCCATTCATTCCTCTTCATCGCACCTGACGGTTTGAAGAAATGCCATTCTTTGAGGATATACTGCCAGCCGGTAAGCATATAGCCGTTCCAGTCAAAATAATATGTCTCGCCGCCGATTGTCTTGAAATCGCCTTTTGGATAGGTGCCGTCTCCGTTGTCATACCACCAGCCATACGCATCTTTCTTCCATTGCGGTTTTCCATAACCGGGAATCCATGCGCCATCCGCACCGACATAATATTTCCCGTTGTCGACCCAGCTGCTTGTTGCCATCTGTCCGTAAAAATCCACCCAGTAATTGCCGATCCACTCATCCTGGCGCATTGCACCGTCATTACCGAAATACATCCATACGCCCAGGGGTTTCTGCCAGCCGGTTCTCATTGTTCCGCTTTCATCGAAGTAATAGATTTTACGGTCAAGTTCAATCAGCTGTGATTTGATCATTGCTCCTGAATCCACGAAATGCCAGCCGGCACCATCATGTGTCCAGTACGTATTCCGCGGTTTGTCATTTTGCCAATATCCCCAATAATCCGTGAGATATCTATTGTTGTCCACCAGAATTCCTCCGGTATCCACCGTACCGAAATAATTGATCCAGAGATAGTAGCTTTCACTTTCCTTATACCACTCAGAAGACATCATTTCACCGCTTGCTTTGAAATAGCGCTGTTCTCCGTCGACCGTCTGAATGCCGGTAAGCATATAGCCGTTTTTGTCAAAACCATAATAGCTGCCATTGATCTTCTTCAGCTCATCTTTCGCATACGTGCCGTCGCCATTGTCATACCACCAGCCGTTGTTATCCTGTTTCCAGCCGGCGTTTGCCGCATGTACAGGCATGGTGTTCAAAGCGATCAGAAATGCCACAATCAGGCTCAGAAATGCTTTTCTTTTCATACTTTCCTCCATTGTCTTTCTTCCGGCTGATGATGATTGAATGCGTTCAGGATGTTCATGAATCCGCTTCATGACATCCGTAAGAGATTGATCTGAAACTACAAAAACAAAGCCGGAATTGCTTTTCTTTCATGATCAGTTCTCAATAATTGGTTAATTCCAATATAGCATGTATTGGTCAGCCCCATATTGCCTGTTTATGAAATATTCGTGAATGTTCATTCGTCTGATTATTGAGAGTTCCTGTTCGGTATTTCTTCTCAATGAGCGCCGCAGTTTCGGATTCATTCAGACAAAGAGGACAGGCAGCCACCTTCCTTTACAGGGCATATGCAGAGTGAGCGCTGATCCGAACCAATTTCTGAACCGGACCGTTCTATGCGGTCTTTTTTTCTGATGCGGTCATTGAAAAACGCCGTGATTTTCATCACAGCGCCTTTGTTCAGAATGTTTTGTGAGAGTTATGATTTCTTGGCATCCGGAACCCATTTTCCATCATCGCCGACGTAATATCTTCCCTGGTCAACCCAGCAGCCGCGGGCCATGAAGCCCGATGCATCCAGCCAGTAATCGCCTTCCCATTCATTCCTCTTCATCGCGCCTGACGGTTTGAAGAAATGCCATTCTTTGAGGATATACTGCCAGCCGGTAAGCATATAGCCGTTCCAGTCAAAATAATATGTCTCACCGTCGATTTCCGCGAAATCGCCTTTTGGATAGGTGCCGTCACCGTTGTCATACCACCAGCCATACGCATCTTTCTTCCATTGCGGTTTTCCATAACCGGGAATCCATGCGCCATCCGCACCGACATAATATTTGCCGTTGTCGACCCAGCTGTTTGTTGCCATCTTTCCATAGAAGTCCACCCAGTAATTGCCGATCCACTCTTCCTGACGCATTGCACCGTCAGCACCGAAATACATCCAGCTTCCGTCCACCTGCTGCCAGTCTGTGAGCATCGTTCCGTTTTCATCGAAGAGATAGACTTTACGGTCGATTTCAGTTAATTCTGATCTGACCAATCCTAATTCATATACAAAATGCCAACCGGCACTGTCCTGTGTCCAGTACGAATCTCTCGGTGGCTGACCAGTCCAATATGAGTATTTGTTAAGTCTGTATCTTTTGTTATCCACATTATTATGGTAAGTGTACCGCTCGCCGAAATAATCAATCCATGCCCAATTTTCTGCACTGACCCTGTACCATTCTGAAGACATCATTTCGCCGTTGTCTTTGAAATAGTGAATACCATCGGCGACATACTGAATACCGGTCAGCATATAGCCGTTTTTATCAAACCCGTAATATTTGCCGTCGATTCTCTTCAGCTCATTTTTCGCATACGTGCCGTCACCATTGTCATACCACCAGCCTGTGCCATCTTTTTTCCAGCCGGCCTCTGCCGCATGCACAGGCATGGTGTTCAAAGCGATCAGAAATGCCACAATCAGACTCAGAAATGCTTTTCTTTTCATTCTTTTCCTCCATTTTAGTTTTTACAGTTGATCATGATTGAGTGAGTTAAGGCTGTTCATGAATCCGTTTCATAACATCCTTAAGGAATTGATCAGAAACAACAAAAGCAAAGCCGGAATTGCTTTTGTTTCATGATCATTTCTCGATAATTGGTTAATTCCAATATAACATGGTTTGGTCATCATCTGATTAGCTGTTTTTGAAAAAAACAATATACAACTGCAAATAATAAAAAAGCACAGAGCATTTCTGCCCTGTGCATCTTCATTTCTGTCAGCCTTGTTCCGCTGATTCATCCTGGCTGCCGTAAAGGATGAAATACTGCTGAAGCAGCTGATTGAGCTCATCCAGTTCTTCATCTGTGATCCAGACAATCTCTCCGTCTTTGGTACGGACCGCATATTCGGAATTCCATGAGACATATTCAATCTCCTGTCCTTCTTCCTCATTGAACAGACTTTCCCCCATGAAGCAGCTTTCCCCGCTCACATCCAGATAGTCCAGTATCGTCGGCACTAGATCGATCGTTGTCTTGCCGTGAACATCAATTTCCGCAGCGCTCACATCTTTGTGATAGATATACAGCGGCATTTCATCACAGACTGTGACAGCACGGTAATAATCCGAGAAGGAATTCGAGAAATCCTGATCCTGATATGTCGCATGATCAGCGGTGAAGACCACGATGGTATTGTCATAAAGCTGAGAGTTCCTGAATTGTTCCAGGAACTGTCCCACCTGAACATCCAGATTGAAGAATTTATTGAGCAATGGATCGCTTCCGTCCCCATAGATTTCATCCGGTGAATCCAGTGAGACGTGGGTTCCGAAAGAGTACATTGATAAGAGGAAAGGCTGTCCGCCCCAGCTCATCTGTTCCGCCTGTTTTAAAAGCAGCTGATATGCCTCCGCATCACTGACAAATTCCAGTCCGGAAACTTCGGTCAAATTTTCACTTGAAATCACCAGATCAAAGCCGAGATCATTCAGATATGAAGAAAACTCTTCATTGGACGGTTCAGTATTGATGAAACAGGAGGCATAGTTCTCATCATGAAGTATTTTCTGAATGGAGACCAGATGATTCCTGTCATAATTGTCAAATTGAAATCCGCTGAACAGCTGTCCCTGCAAAGCATGATATGTGGCAAACGTATGATTGTAATAGCCGTAATAACTGATCGATTCCTTTTCAAACGCCGCCAGATTGGGCATGATATTTCTTTCATCATGGATAATATTCGAGGACAATCCTTCCGCAAAAACCAGAATGATATTCGGCTTCTCAGGCAATGACGCGGGCTTTGCGATATAATCCTGCACTTCCGGTTTGTAGAAAATGCTGTCCTGGAACCCGGTATTGTATGATGGATCATCTGTATGAGAATCAATGATCTCTCTCATTTTCAGATATGTATGATAATCATTGTTCAGCTTGACGATCGATCCGAGCATGGAGTTCTGAAAGAAGGTGATGCCGATTGCCATCTGCAGAATGACTGCGGATGACAGCTTTATGAAAGAAGCCTTGATATTCCGGGATGTGCCAAACGGGATCACCGGCATCAGAGATATGAAGACAACCGCCATCACCCCGATGACATAAGGTGCAGCCTTGCCGCTGAGATCAGCCATGGAATCCACATTGTCCAGCATTGTCAGAGTGATGAAACTGTTGGCAAAATACAGAAGAATGTATTCCGTATTGAACACCAGCATGACCAGATCATTCAGATACTGAAAATGCCGGCTGTATCTGAGCAATACATCCGTGACCAGAATAATCACACCCAGCTGAATGATGCCGCTGAACAAAGCGTCAGAATGATCCGGAAGACAAGCCAGAAGAATCAGAACGAAGGAAAACAGATATTTCAGAAAACTGAGATGGTTTTCCCTGATCCATTGCCATACACATATGCTCTGCTGCATAATGATTCCCTTTCTGCCGAAATTCATATTTCCGGCGGAGTTTTTGTATTGCAATCCATATGACTGCAGCAGTGTTTTTCCGTCTTTCTTTTGTTAAAAGAAGAAGTATTCATATTGTATTGAAAAAACATGCATCATGCCAGCTTATCATTCACAACATGCGTAAAAAAAGGAAGATTGCGCTGGCAGGCAAAGCTTTCTTCCTTTTTTTGCACATTATATTCTGTTTAATGAATCGCGTTCTGAACGGCTTCTTTCACCTGTTCAAAGGTGAAGAATGCATTTCCCTCAGGATCAGCCGGATCTTCCTTCATCAGATAAACGTAAAACTGATGATCCTGGTTTTCGAGATACTCACCGTCAAACGGCGCGGAGGTAATCCAATACCCATCCTTGATCACATTTGTCTTTGTGAGGAAATAGATTCCTTTGTCGCCCGGTTTCAGACAGATGAAGCCGTCCGGTTCATAGCTGACATATTTTGTCTTCAGTTCCTCGTCACTGTAATCCATGATCTTTCTGCCGCTTTCGTCAACGGTATTCTCGTTGACACCGTGGATGCCATAATACACATCCGCAGGCAGATATCCGCCTTCCTTTATGATTCTGACATTGCCGGCAGAATAATTTCCGTACAGCGGTTCAATCACCCGGATGGATGCCACGGTGTTGATCAGCAGATCGCTTTCCATGAATCCCACATCCGTGACTTCGCCGTAAATGACTGCATCACTGTTTTCAATTAATTCCTTAAGCGAGCCGGCCGGTCCTTCATAACATACCTGTGCCCACGATCTGAAAATCACATCATCGGGATTTTCCGGAATCCCCTGATACAATGCAGGCCCGCCGATTTCAAAAGCCGCAGCCTGCCGGATTACATTCTTTGCCGTCTCACATCCGGAAACGGTGAAAACCAATAACAGGGCAAGCATGCAATGAACCAATCGTTTCATGTTCTGATCCCCCTTTCTGTTAAACCTCTTCAATATCATTCTGTATGTCCGTAACAATTTCTTACAGATTTTTCTTCTTTCACTAAAAAAGCAGTGAAACCTCTCCATCCGGAGATGACTCACTGCTGAGAAATTGAAACAGATTGGCGGATTATCTGTCGCCGTACATCTTTTCGTAATAATTCTGGTATTCACCGGAAATGATCGGCTGCCACCAGTCCTCATTGTCAAGATACCACTGGATGGTCTTCTTGATGCCGTCCGCGAACTTTGTTTCCGGAAGCCAGCCGAGCTCATTGTGGATCTTGGTCGGATCGATCGCATAGCGCATGTCATGGCCCTTGCGGTCAGTCACATGGGTAATCAGGCTTTCCGGCTTATCCAGTGCCTTGCAGATGAGTTTCACGATGTCGATGTTCTTCATCTCATTGTGACCGCCGACATTGTAGACTTCACCGACTCTGCCTTTGTGGATAATCAGATCGATGGCACGGCAATGATCCTCAACATAGAGCCAGTCTCTCACATTGAGACCTTCGCCGTAAACCGGCAGCGGCTTATCATGAAGACAATTGATGATCATCAGCGGGATCAGCTTTTCGGGGAAGTGATACGGACCGTAGTTATTGGAACATCTGCTGATGGTCACAGGCAGGCCATAGGTTCTGTGATAAGCCAGAACAAGCAGGTCAGCGCCGGCCTTGGAAGAGCTGTAAGGTGAGCTGGTATGGATCGGAGTTTCTTCGGTGAAGAAGAGATCCGGTCTGTCCAGAGGCAGATCTCCATAGACCTCATCGGTGGAAACCTGGTGATATCTCTTGATGCCGTACTTTCTGCACGCATCCATGAGTGTGGCAGTGCCGATGATATTGGTGTTCAGGAAGACTTCCGGATTTTCAATGGATCTGTCCACGTGGCTTTCCGCCGCGAAATTGACAACCATATCAGGATGTTCTTCCTCAAACAGTTTATAGACACCCTCTCTGTCGCAGATATCCAGTTTGACAAAACGGAAATTCGGATTGTCCATAACCGGCTCAAGTGTGGAAAGATTGCCCGCATAAGTCAGTTTGTCCAGACATACAATTCTGTAATCCGGATGTTCCTTCAACATGTGAAAGATAAAGTTGGAACCGATGAAGCCGGCTCCGCCGGTAACGATAATATTCATAATCTTATTTCTTCTCCCTGATGATCTGTTTTTTAATCGGATTCTGGACATGTCCCTTGGCGATGGTTCTCAGATATTCGCCGTACGGGCTCTTGCCGTAATCATCCGCGTGTTTCAGCAGCTGCTCTTCTGTGATCCAGCCGTTGTACAGTGCGATTTCTTCCGGAACGGAGATACGGATTCCCTGCACATGCTCGATGGAGCGGACATAGTTTGTCGCTTCCGCCATCGATTCGATCGTGCCGGTGTCAACCCATGAGAAACCTCTGCCGAGAACCTGAAGATCAAGACGGTCTTCCTCAAGGAAGATTTTATTCAGGTCCGTGATCTCATATTCTCCGCGGGCGGAAGGTTTCAGACTCTTCGCATATTCCACAACCCGGTTGTCATAGAAGTACAGACCGACCACCGCGTAATTGGATTTCGGATTTGCAGGTTTTTCCTCAAGTGAAATCACTCTGCCCTCATCGTCGAATTCAGCGATGCCGAAACGTTCCGGATCATTGACATACTTTCCGAAAATGGTCGCTCTGTGATTCTCCTCCGCATTGCGGACCGCTTCCTTGAGCATTCTTCCGAAATGGTTGCCGTAGAAGATATTGTCGCCAAGCACCAGGCAGGCGCAATCCTTGCCGATGAACTCCTCACCGAGTGTGAAGGCTCTGGCCAGTCCGTCCGGAACTTCCTGGACCTGATATGAGAATTTCACGCCGAACTCGCTTCCGTCACCGAGCAGCTTTTCAAAATTGGGCAGATCATGCGGTGTGGAAATGATCAGAATGTCCCTGATTCCCGCCAGCATGAGCGTGCTGAGTGGATAATAAATCATCGGTTTGTCATAGACAGGCAGAAGCTGCTTGGATGTGACTCTCGTCAATGGATATAATCTTGTGCCGCTTCCGCCGGCAAGAATAATTCCCTTCATAATAATTGATATTCTCCTTAAACCAACCCTATTTTACCATAGTGAGAGGTTAATTTCTCCCGCTTGACGCGATCAGCATATAATCATAGCTCTTGTCAAAGCCGTCATTGTAGAACGGATCATGAATGATATAAGCCGCATAATGTTCCTTGAACCAGTTCACTTCCTCAAAGAAGCGCTTCACCGCTTTGCGGTCCGTGTCGATTCCTCTGGATTTTGATTCATAATGATACAGCTCAACCGAAGGCAGGAACACATTGAAGTATCCCGCTTTCAACAGACGCAGTCCATAATCCACATCATTGTACTGAACGGCAAGCTCTTCATTCAGACCGTTCATTTCCTGCCAGCATTTACGGGATGTCATCATGCAGGCGGCGGTCACACAGCCCACGTCATTGGGTGCGCTCAATGTGAACAGATAATCCCGCACATCCTTCTCGCATCTGTACCAGCGGTGGGCAGCCGCACCGCCCTTGCCGATGATCACACCGCCATGCTGGATGGTGCCGTCCTCATAATACAGTTTCACACCGACCGTGCCGACGTTGTACCTTTGCGCATAGCCGGCCATCTGATCCAGCCAGTCAGGACTGATGACTTCGGTGTCATTGTTCAAAAGCACGAAGTATTCCCCATTGGCATATTCCGCAGCCCGGTTGTTGATATAGGAGAAATTGAACGGCGCATCCACCCGGACCACCTGCACATTGTCATGCGCTTCTTTCAATGCGCGGAAGTAATCCAGTGTCTCCTGTTTTTCACTGTTATTGTCCGCAATGATGATTTCATAGCGGGGCCAGACTGTCTTTCTGAAAATGGAATCAACACATGTGCGCAGCACATCCAGCCCGTCCTTGGTGGGAATGATGATTGAGATCAATGGATTGCCCTGGGTCTCATATTCAACCGTGCAGCTGATCTGATCCGCATTCACGCGCACCGCTGCCCTGGTATTGCTTTGAGAAAGATATTCACGCAATGTTTCAGCTTCACATGCAAAGGATTTCTGATCGGCATAGACGATCTCACTGACATGAGTGATCTTCTTTGTCTGATCGCTGAGCTGAAGCACCCACCGGTATGGATTCCATGGCTCTCCTTCAAACTGTCTGAGCAATTCTGTTTTCACAGCGAAACAGCGGCCGATATAGTTGAAACTGCGCAATGTGTTATATGAAAAATCAGGTTTGAGGACAGGCTCAAAGCGCTGTCCTGCATCATCTGTTCTGTCATGATCGAAATAGATCACATCCCCTTCTTCAGGCAGCACAGACGCATAGCCCGGATACAGCTGACATCCTTCTGAAACAATCAGCGCATATTCCGTATGGACTGCGCTCAGATCAAGCAGTGCGTTTTCTGCGACAGCGGTGATATCATTGCGCTTTTTTGACGGATCCAGGGCGGAGGTTCTGAACGAGAGCCATTTCCGGTATTGTTCACCATCATGCGGATCAAAAAACCGGCAGCCGTAGCGGGCGATATTTCTGCGCTCATGGGTGAACTTGTCGATATACATTTTCAGTATTTCCCGGGGAATGACAAAATGATACTGCACCGCCCAGATGTGCAGCGCTTTACCGATCAGACTGGCAATCGCGTTCAGCTTTGATTCTGTCATAGGCTTTTACTTCCTATCTATTCTACATGAAACGGGAAGGCTTTGCCCTCCCGTTTGTTGATTTTACGGATTTTCTCCCTGTTCCGCCGGTGCTTCTTCAGCAGGGGCAGGTTCGGCAGGCTGTTCTGCCGGTGTCTCTTCCGCCGGAGCGGGTTCCGCCGGCACCTCCTCCGCAGGAGCAGGTTCGGCAGGCACTTCTTCAACAGGGGCAGGTTCCGCGGCCTCCGTTGTCGCTTCGGGAGTCGGCTCAGGCGGTCCGCCGATCACGGTTGCACCGACTTCTCCCGCATACCATTCAGCGGAAATTGCCGGAGGTTCAAATGCCGGCGCGGCTGCACTCCAGGAAACATCCTGCGGAATGCCAGCCATTGTCCAGAGATTGGTATTTCTGGCAACATAGTTATAGGTGTCAATACTTGCACCGTCAAACGGGAAGTAGACATACAGATACATTGCCAGGGAATCATCCCATTTCTGCGCTGCCCATCCCGCGATTCTTGAGTTGATGATATTCATGACGCCGACCGGATTTTCCGGAGCGTAATATCTTCTCGCCTTTTTCATCGCATAGCTGATGAACTGGACCATCTGATCCGTGGACAGGTTTGTTCTGATATTGGCACCGGCCGCATCGAGAATCTTCAGATATGTGTTCGGGTCTCTTGTATCCATAACCCGTTTGACAATCTGTTCGATGACTTCCTGCTGGTGCTGCTGACGGGCAAAGTCGCCTTCTTCAAATGCATATCTTTCACGCACGAAGCCAAGCGCCTGCTGACCGTTGAGATGAACATCGCCGGCCGGGATCGGCAGAACCACGAGGCTGTCTGTTTCGACATCCCAGCACTGGCCCATGAATTCAATCGGATTGTACACATCCACACCGCCGACCGCGTCGACAACCTGGATGACCGATGCGAAGTTGAATTCAACGGTATAGTCGATGTCAATGCCGGTCATATATGTGACCGTGTCAACCAGGCACGCTTCTGAAACCGCGTGGGCTGAGTTGATTTTGCTCGAACCGTAGTTATAGCAGGTAATCGGGACAAAGGAGTCACGGGCGATGGAGGTCATTGTGATCTTCATCGAAACCGGGTTCACCGACACGATAATGATCGTATCCGCAAGGCCTTCATTTTCACCGGAGATCAGAACCGTGAACGGTTCGGAAGTCAGATCCTTTTCCGCACCGTCGGTTCCGGACTGAACCACGCTCTCGGTGAATGTCAGGATTGCGGCTGTATCGACGATGAACGGCTCCAGCTGTTCCTCGGTGCCGACCGCATTTGCATAATTGGCCGGCAGTACCGCACAGTCAATTTCTTCTGACACCAGTGCCTTGAAAGCTTCCGCAAATGACAGATAATTTGAATAGGTGACATTGAGTCCTTCCGCTTTGATCCGCTCTTTTCCGAGCGTCGCCGCATCCGTTCCTTCGACCACGCCGATTTTCTTTCCTTCGAGGTCTTCAACGTCCATGATGATACCGCCGCTGCTCTTTGTGTAAATGACCAGACTGGTATTGATATCGGTATTGTGTTCCTTGGCAGTGATGGTATCAAGGTTGGTATCAACCCGGTTCATCGCATAGGCGCCATAGACACCGGCCGCACTGCTGATAATCAATACCGCAACAGCTGCCACAAAGACGGCGATCTTTTTTGTGCGGATGCTCAGCCAGATCAGCACATCAATCAGAATCAGCACAAACATGACGATCAGATTGACCTTGATAAAGATATCCTTGTCAAGGGCGGAGAAACGGGTTGTACCGAACAATATGCTGATGACCAGAATATTCACGATGACCGTCACGATGGTCAGCACGATATTGAATACGGTCATGTCCTTGTTGAAACTGCCTGTTTTCTTTTTCCTTGGTTCACGCTTTGGTTTCTCGGGTGCCGGCTTTCTTGCCGGTTCCTCATTCTCGTCCTCATCGTCGGTTACCACGGAAAGCTGAACAGTCGCTCCGTCATTGGCTTCATCAGTCTGTTTGCCGGATGAACCAAACAGAATATCAATGGTTTCATCAGCGGGGAATTCAGGAAGCTTTTTGTTTTCATCAATATTCATAACTTTCCTCCTCCTGCTGCTGATAGTTGATGGCTGCGATCTCCATCCTGCCGCCATGATCCACAACCATGAAAACCGCTGAAGACTGCATGCTTCCGATATCCATCGGCGTGTTCTCATTGTAAGTCCAGGACGCATCCACCATATAGCAATCCAATGCCGTCACACCGTCTTCCAGATAATAAGGGTCGGTCTGTGCCGCACTGTTGATTGTGACATCTTTGATTTCTATCAGCTGATCTCTTCCATACTGCGTCAGATACAGATCCATATCCGCATAGAAACCATAGCGGGTGTATTTTTCAAAATCAGCTCTTTCATCTGAATAGATATACTGCATGCCGCCGATGTCATAGTTTCCGTCCTTGTTTGTCCATGTGTAATATTCACTGACAAAGCACTTTACCAGCGCGGATGAAATCTCTGCACGGTCAGGTGTTTCCTTTTCCAGCGCGGCATCCAGTTCTTTGAAATACTGCTTGGTAACATCCGTGGCATTATAACCGATTGAATAATACGCATTGGTATATTCATTTTCGATTTTTTCAGGTTCCTCCTCCACGATCGTTTCGCCGCTGCCCGTTTCAGCGTTTTTGACGCGGATGATATTCGCGGCAAACGCAGCCACAACAAGCAGAGGCAGTATCATTAAGATCAGCAGGAGAATGTTATTGATCTTTCTGTTTCTTTTGCTGATTTTTCTAGACTCACTCATATCTGTACCTTTCATGTTCAGGATGAAGCTTCATTATCATAACACAATCAGCACTTTAAACCTGATTGCAGTTTAACATGTTTTGCAAACTTAACAATTCCGCTTCCCTTCAGTCGGAATCAAGGCTCAGCAGCTCATGGAGCTGACGGTTTCTGTAGAATGGATCTCCAACCTTGTCAAAGCATAGATTTCTCAGATTGTAGTCTGTATCCGCAATCGTCAGATTCGGATTGTACATCGGATCTCCCTTGGCGAGGAAATCCTTGTGTCTTTTCAGGAAGCGGACAATTTCACCGCGGAAGCGCTGCTGTTTTTCAGGCGTATCCTCCATGCCGCGTGACTTGGATTCATAGTGATGGAAGCACGCATACGGATTGTAGACCACCAGCCTGCCGGAGTCTCTCACTCTTAAGCAGAAGTCGATGTCATTGAATGCTACCTCAAAGCTTTCGTCCAGTCCGCCCACTTCATCATAGACTTCCTTCTTCACAAGCATCACAGCTGCGGTGACTGCGGAAAGATCCTGAACGGTTACCGCACGGTTGAAATAATTGAATTCATCGGAGTAATGATCCTTGAAGGCATGTCCTGCAATGCCGCTGACACCGACGATGACACCCGCATGCTGGATGGTGTCATCCTCATAAAGCAGACGGCAGCCGACAATGCCGACATCATCTCTCTGACAATATCCCATCATCTCTTTCATCGAG
>CACWLH010000012.1 GCA_902761625.1 uncultured Erysipelotrichaceae bacterium | reverse complement strand
TCCGCTTTCTGACTTGCGCCAGTCTCTTTTCCGCTTGGCGAAGTTCTTTCTCCTGCTGCTTACGCTGGCTTTGCATCCATTCGTTGGCGAAGTCAACGGCGTCTGAGCAGACATAGGATGCGATGCACCTGATCTGATTCAGAACGATGCTTTTCAGCCCAGCTTCCCGGACATAGTGGGCGGTGCATTCTCCTCGGCCAACGCTGTATTTCCCGCAGTAATAGCTTTCCCTGTTCAGCGTTCCTTTAGGACTGTCGTGGAAATACAGCCTGCTTCCGCAGTCAGCGCAGAATACCAATCCGGAAAACAGCCCTTGCCGTTCCAGCCGCTTCGATGGGCGGCGCTTCTTGTCCAGCAGTTCCTGAACCCGCTCCCATTGCGTCAAGGGTACGATGGCTTCCTGGGTGTCCGGAATCTCCAGCATGTTTTCCGGGTTATTCGGCAGCCTTTTCTTTAGCTTGTAAGACTTGGAAAAGGTCTTGAAGCTGACCGTGTACCCAGCGTATTCTTTGTGCCGCAGGATCATTCTCACCGTATTGTTGTTCCACCGGCAGGGTTCCTTTCGCGGTGTTTTTCCCCGGCGCAAGTCTTTCACCGCTGTTGGGTTCAGAACTTTTTCCGCTTCCAGAATCTCCGCGATTTGCTGTGTGCCTTTGCCCGCAATGGTCAGGTCAAACATCCGCCTGACCACGGGAGCGGTTTCTTCGTCAATCAGCCAGATACCTTTGTTGTCCGGTTCCTCCCGGTACCCATACATCGGCTGGTTCAGATGCTTCCCGCTCATCCCCTTGGCTTTGATGACTGCCCGGACTTTCCGGCTTGTATCTTTCGCATAAAAATCGTTGAAAAGATTTCTCACGGGGGTAAAGTCATTGTCGCCGCGGGCTGAATCCACACCGTCGTTCACCGCGATAAATCGTACATCATAGCTGGGAAATACCAACTCGGTGTACTGGCCTACCTGGAGATAGTCACGCCCGAAGCGGCTCATGTCCTTTACGATGATCGTGCCAACCTTTCCAGCTTCCACCAGAGAAAGCATTTCTTTGACGGCAGGTCGGTTGAAGTTGGTGCCGGAGTATCCGTCATCGACGAAATATCGGATGTTCCGAAAGCCTTGATCCTGCGCGAATTTTTGCAGGATGGCGCGCTGATTCTGAATGGAGTTGGACTCGCCATCCAGGTCGTCCTCATTGGAGAGACGGCAGTAGAGCGCGGTAATCTGTTGCTGATCCATTTCATTGTCCTCCTTTGCCGGATCAGCCGACAGTACCGTAGTGCTTGTGGTTATTATACCATCTTTTTCGAGAAATGTCATGCACAATCTTCTTCTTTCTGGGGCAAGGGATCATCAAAGAGGAAACGCTTGATTATCTCAAGGATGGGTTCTGTTCCAGCACAAGTGACTGAAACGTGATAAATGGTATTGCCGATTTTTTCAGTAGTCGCGTCGCAGAACGGATCATATTCTTTTTCTTCTTTTCCGCATGTGTTGAGCGCGTTTTCCGGTATTTGTTCGATAAAATCGAAATAACTGTTTTCCATTTTCTTTTTCCTTTTATTTTGTAGAATTTGTATGGTCAATTCCGTCCTTAACGGGCAATCGGATTCTGCTTCCGATAGCTCTGTTCTTCTTTGGTCTGAGCCTGCGGCATCATGGGCTGCTGAAGCTGTTCCAGAATGCTCCTCTGGTGTTCCGGGATTTCTCCGGCTTCCATCACCGTCTTGATGCAGTATTGGATTCTGCCGATCAGGTCAGGATCAATGTGCTGCTGCTCCAGAACGTTGGACATTTTTGTCCGCTTCGCTTGTAAGGCTGTCAGGTCCTGGAGGAGTTTTTCTTTATCCGCCGCTTGAATGCCATTGGCTTTCAGGTACTTCACCGCCTTGACGTAAGCGGCGATTTCTTCCTTGTGCGCTTCCACGTATTTCTTCTTCATAAAGTCGAAGCCGCGTTTACTCTGTATGTAGATGGGCTGGTTCTTTTCAAAAACGTCGATATGTTTCAGTGCTGTTTCCAGCCTGCGGATTTCTTTATTCGCGGCGCTCAGGTCTGAAAAGACAGCCTTCTTTTCCTCAATGAATTGTTGAAAGTCATCCAGGGTGTGGACGTTATGTTCGTTCATCCAGAAGGACACGGCGGACAGGAATTTCAAATCCTTTACGCCTGCTGTTTCTTTCGCTTTCCGGTTCCAATCTACGCGGCCTTGCCGACGCAAATCCACGAACCGGCTCACAAAATCATAAAGGGTTGGCTGCGGCTTTTCCGGTTCAGCCAGTTGTTTGATTTTCTCCTTCTTTTCTGCCAGCCATTTGCTCACGGAATTGAGGAGGTTCTTCAATCGTGCCATCAAACTGTTATGCGCTTTGATTGCTCGATTGTAGTCGCCGATTTCGGTGTGGATTCCTTTTTCTTCCATGTGAGCGACAGCCGGGCCAAGGTGAATCATCGGGGCTTCCTCTTTCCCCTGACGGGCGTAAGAACGAAGGTCGATTCTCTCCGGCCTTTCCGCCTGTTCCAGGTATTGGTTTACGAGGTCAGCCCACGCAGTTCTCCATATCTCTGCTTTTCCTGGATCACTCCAATCTGTTGTGCTTTCTTTGTGGCATTTGTAGTTGCCGGAGGGCAGACGGATTCGTTCTCCGTTCTCATCCAGATCATAAACTTTTCTGGATTTCGGAAGCCAGTTTCCTTGCTCGTCCATCGCCCGCATGGTGAGCATAATGTGAGTGTGAGGATTGCCGTCGCCTTTGTCATGAATAGCATAATCCGCGATCATGCCCTGTGAGACAAATTGCTGTTGACAGTAATCCCGTATCAAAAATTCATATTGTTCTTTGGGTAATTCTCTCGGCAGTGCAATGATGAAATCCCGGGCAAGCTGGGCGTTCCATTGTTTCTCCGATTTCTCCACTGCGTTCCATAGAGTTTGCCGATCTGCATATTCCTTCGGCGCATTGGAAGGAAGCAGGATTCCTTTTGCTAATACTTCATTTGCTTTGTAGGCATAATTCTTTGTCTGCTGGTCATATTCGCTGAATAGCTTTTCGCCGCTCTGATAGGCGGCCCCGGCAACGGCGGATTGGCCTTTGCTCCGCTGCCGGATGGTAATGCTGAAATGTGGACAGGCAATAAGCCGTCACTTCCTTTCTTTGGGGTAGCCGGTTTTACCGGCGCAGGGGCTTGCACCTGTTGCAGGATGTTCCGCAGAACATCCTGCTCAAAGCAAAGGCGAAGCCGCTGCGTCAGCCTCGCAGAGCGCAATTCACCGGGCTGCCGGTGTATAATTGCGCCCTGTGCCAGGGATGGTCTTACTCCGAAAACGCCTCTTTCTTGGGGAACTCCTCGTTCATGGCGTCAATTTCTTCCTTTAATAGTTCCATTTCTCTGCTTTGTACATCCGGGTGATGAAACGCTGTTTTCAGCAGTTCGTATACCTGATCATCCGTAATAAGAAGCGGTTTTCTCAGAAAGGATTCCAGCATTGCGCCGCGAGAGAAAATTCGATGGTTCCGCCTTTTCCGCTCAAGCTGAGACTGCTCCCGGAGAAGGATTTTCTGTTCGATTGCGTATCGCCGTTCTTTTTGTTCCGCCTGGGCAATCTTCTGTTCAAGCTGCTCTTTTTCTTTGAGCCTTGCCTGATCCTCCTTGGAAGTGCGCCATGCATAAGGTGTCATGGCAAACAGCGCTTCAAGCTCTTCCTGTTTGCAGGTGAATTTCTGTTCGATCTGTTCCCGGTTGATCAATGTCATTCCGGTATCGGGTTCAGAGACCTCATTCTCATAAGGATGCTCATAAAGGACTTCCTTCATTTCAAACAGATGTTTTGGTCCGGGAGTGACAAAGATGAATCTTCCGCCAGGTCTGAGAACCCGGATGATTTCCTCTTTGGCCAATGGTGCAAAGCACGTGACGCAGACATCCGCACATGCATCAGGCAGGGGAAGACGGAAAATCGATGCGATTGTATAATGCGTATCTCTGTCATGCTTTGCGGCATGCTTGAGCGCATCCTTGGACAGATCAAAGCCGTATTTTTCATTTGCATCAAAGGCACTGGTGTAATAGCCTTCGCCGCATCCAAGATCGCAAAGCACTTCGCTTCCCGCAGCCAGCTGCGCAATCCGGTCTCTTAAAAAGCCATAGGCGCCGCTGCTCAGAAACAGGCTTCTGGCTTTCACCATCGCCGCGTCATCGCCATGGATCTTCTTGTTGGAAACCAGCAGATTCAGATATCCGCTTTTTGCATAATCAAAATGATGATTGTTTTCACAGATCGCTTCTTTATTGACTTTTTCAAGCGGTTTGCCGCAGACCGGACAGATCAGTTTCATGCGAAAAGTATATCACACAGGTATTGACTGTCGGTCAGTCAGTATGTATATTGAACTTGACGGAGGTGATACTGTGCAGGAGAACAGAGACGGCGGGGAAGAACGCAGAAATGAATTCGTCGACGCGGCGGAAAAGCTGTTCCGGGAAAACGGCATCGTTGACACGACGATCAGTTCGATCGTCAAGGAAATGAATGTCGCCAAAGGACTCTTCTATTATTACTTCAAGTCAAAGGATGATGTGATTGACGCAATCAGCGAGAAATACAATGAAGTGTTCAATGAGATGATGAATGCCTCCATGGATCATTCGGACTATCCGAGCAGACTCAGACAGTTTGTATCCAACACGGTCGCATCATTCCGCGATCTTGATAACAAGCTTTCCACAGCAGAGGATGTCGATCTTTCGCAGCTCAGCATGCGCTCCATCGAAGAGGCCAAGGCCAATGCGATTGACGCATTGACAGCACTCTTTGAAGAGGGCAACGAAAAGGATGAGCTGATGCTTGTGCATCCCAAATACTACGCGGACATTCTGATCAGCGGCGTGATCGAGCTGGTGAGCCAGAAGGAAGCGGAAGATGATGAAATCAAAGAAATTATCCTGGACCTGATTGAACGGGCCGGAAAGGACTGAAAACATGTCAGATGACTTCAATACAAAAGTAACCGAATTTGTCGAAAAGGCAGGAAAAACCATTGAGGAAGGATCCAAGAGCCTTCTCTCAAAACTGGATTATGAAAAGCGCAAGGCGGAGATCCGCTCCGAAATCGGACATGCCTCAAGAGATCTCACCAAGGCGTATGAAAGACTGGGACGCGAGTTCTATGAAGCAAAGGTGAACAACCGCGAATTCACCGACAGCTGCAACACTTTCGAGCTGATCCGCACCAAGGAAAAGGTGCTTGAACTGCTTCATGAAAGACTGACCCGGGTCGAAAACGAAAATCAGTAAAAAAGGATGCCTGAAGGTGAAAATAAACTCACCTTCAGGCAATTTGTTCTGATTAAATCCGGATGTTTCAAGTTACAATGGAAACATCACAGGAGACAATATGAGTGAAATAACAACAGGTGTACAGATTGTTCTGTCACAGCATTGCAATGGAAACGAACGTCCGCGTCTTTTCGGCGGACAATTGATGGCGTGGATCGATGTCATCGGTGCGGTTGCCGCAAGAAGATATGCGCACAAACCGGTCACCACCGCATGCATCGACAATCTCAGCTTTCTCAAGGCTGCTTATCTCAATGACATCATCATCCAGGAGGCCAAAGTCACATGGACGGGCAGAACGTCCATGGAAGTGCGGGTGGATTCTTTTATCGACCACTATGGCGAAAAGGAACTGATCAACCGTGCCTATCTGGTTTATGTGGCCCTTGATAAGGATGAAAAACCTTCCCCGGTGCCCGAATTTGTGCCCGCGAATGAGGAAGAGGAAGCCGAATATGCGGCGGCCGTTGAGCGCAAGATCATGCGCATGGCAAACGGGGACAAATAAGCAATCCCAAAAACAGATACATCCGGAAGAGCCTGATGGCTCTTTTCGTTTAAGAATATGTCTGGAATCATCCTGTTTGGTGTAAGATTGCAGAAGGTGAAACCATGAACTCTTATATGACCTCGATCGTTACCGCATGCACACTCTTTCCGCTGGTCGCGGCTGTTTTCACATTGCCTTTTGTGATTGTGCATTACAGAAAATACGGCGGCATTCCCGTCATCAGGGTCATGGTTGTTTATTCATTCATCCTCTATTCGATGTGCGCGCTGTTTCTGACCGTGCTTCCGCTGCCTTCCATCAGTGCCGTGGAAGCGATGAAACCAAAGCCCGTCGGACTGATTCCGGGAAAGGATCTTTATGAAACATTGATCGAAGCGGGCTTCTCATTCAAGGACCTTTCCACGTTTCAGAATATTGCTCACTGGAAGAGAATGCTCCGTTCTTTCGGCTTCTTTCAGATCGTTGCCAATATCATCATGCAGGTGCCCTTAGGCATTTATCTGCGCTATTATTTCCGGCTGGACTGGAAGAAGACTCTTCTGGCCGGTTTCTGTGTCAGTCTGTTTTATGAACTGACCCAGCTGACCGGTTTGTGGTTCATCTATCCCAAAGCTTACAGATATGCGGAAGTGGATGATCTGATCAATAATACATTGGGATGTATGATCGGCTGCTGGATCACACCATTGTTCCAGATGTTTCTGCCCAAGCGCGATGAGATCGATCAGATGTCTTATACCAAAGGACTTTCCGTCACCCTCATCCGCCGCTTTTTCGCCTGTTTCTTTGATCTTGCGGTCTTTGCGATCATCAACGGACTCTTTGTGTATTTCCATCAGCCGTCCTTCAACGGCAAACTGTACAATCTGCTCTGGTTCTGCGTATTTGTGCTGATATTCGGTCTGGTTCCTCTGCTTTGCAAAGGCAGCACACCCGGACAATTATTGGTGCGCTTAAGAGTGAAGAATGAGGATGGTGTCAGTGATGCCTCATTTCTTCAGCATCTTCTGCGCAATACACTGCTGTATGTTCTTGAAACCGGCATGGCCGGGCTGTCGGGCGTGTTTCTGGGCTTTGCGGTGTATTTTCTGTCCGGCAATGCACAGACGCAGATGCCGAAGCTGCTTGTGATCCTTGTGATGGTCGGCATTCCGGTATTGTTCTTCTGGTGGTGCGCGCATTGCTCAAGAAAATATCACACACTGCCGCATTCCCATTACTCAAAGACCGCCCTGGTTCCGATTCCGGTGAGCGTCAGAATCAGAAACCGCGATGAGCGTGATGAAAATAATTGAATTCAGTTTCATAAAAATTATGAAAACACTTACATCTTCATGCATGAAATGATTGACCATGCAATCATGATGCCGCATAATGTTCTCATAGAAACCGATGAGGCGGAGATAACGGCAGGTATGATCTCCAAGAGAGTCCGGGAAGGTGAGAGCCGGGCAGAAGCACAGCCTGTCAAATGGACCGTTGAGGGCGCAGTCAAAGGATTTGTTCCGAGTATTCTGCGACGTGGGGGAATACGTTAGTTTCCGCGGATATGTTGGTATCCGGCAGAGCGCACGTGAAAACGTGAAACAGGGTGGCACCGCGAAAGAAGATTCGTCCCTGATGAAGAAATTCATCGGGGATTTTTGTTTGGGAGACAGATATGAGCGATATTCTGAGTCAACTGGCTGAACATGCCAAAGAACGTGTATATGCCGCAAAGCAGATCATTCCGTTAGCAGAAATGAAACAGAGGGCAGCGGATATGAAAACGGAAACACCGCATGCATTCAAAGCCGCACTGAAAAAAGAAGGCATGACATTCATCTGCGAATGCAAGAAGGCTTCTCCTTCCAAAGGCCTGATTGCCAAAGATTTCCCATACCTTGATATCGCAAAGGAATATGAGGAAGCCGGGGCAGGTGCCATATCCGTTCTGACCGAACCGAAATGGTTTCTCGGCTCACTGGATTATCTGAGGCAGATCAGTGAAACGGTGAATATTCCGGTATTGCGCAAGGACTTCACGGTTGATGAATACATGATCTATGAAGCAAAAGCTGCTGGTGCGTCGGCTGTATTGTTAATCGTTTCAATCCTGTCTGAGGCGCAGCTGAAAGAATATCTGCAGATTGTGAAGCAGCTTGGCATGGACGCGCTGGTGGAAGCACATGATGAAAGTGAGGTTCATACAGCAGTCAATGCGGGAGCTGAAGTCATCGGTGTGAACAACCGCAATCTCAGAGATTTCACGGTGGATCTGAACAATTCCATCCGCTTACGCAATCTTGTGCCGGAACACATATTATTCGTTGCTGAAAGCGGCATCCGCACAAGAAGCGATATCGAAGAACTTGAAAAAGGAAAGATGAACGGCGTTCTGATCGGTGAGCAGCTGATGAGAGCGGCGGATAAAAAAATGATGCTGAGAGAGCTGAAAGGGATCAGGGGGTAAATGCAATGATCAAGGAAGCGATTGTAAAAATTGTCAACAAAATGGATCTGACCTACGACGAGGCCTATACGGTCATGAACGAAATCATGTCCGGTGAGACCACACCCACCCAGAACGCGGCCTTCCTGGCGGCGCTTTCCACCAAGAGCGCACGGGCAGAAACCATCGATGAAATCTCCGGCTGCGCCGAAGCCATGCGCGAACATGCCACACCGGTGGAACATCCGGGCATGGAAGTGCTGGAAATCGTCGGCACCGGCGGAGACAACTCCCAATCCTTCAACATTTCCACAACCGCCGCATTCATCATCGCCGCCGCAGGCGTGAAAGTGGCAAAGCACGGCAACCGCGCCGCTTCCTCTCTTTCGGGAACCGCCGATGTCCAGGAGGCGCTGGGCGTCAATATTTCCCAGTCGCCTGAAAAGGCAATTGAGCTTCTTGAAAAAGTCGGTGTATGTTTCTTCTTTGCCCAGAAATATCATGCGGCAATGAAATATGTCGGTGCGATCAGAAGGGAACTCGGCTTCCGCACGGTATTCAATATCCTGGGCCCGCTCACCAATCCGGCAAGACCTCAGTACTTCGTGCTTGGTGTCTATGATGATTATCTGGTTGAACCGGTTGCCAAGGTTCTTGACAAGCTCGGCGTGAAGCGCGCCTTCGTGGTTTACGGCCATGAAAAGCTCGATGAGATTTCTTCGGTCGGTGAAACCACTGTATGCGAACTCAAAGACGGCTATTACAGAACAACCGTGATTGCACCGGAAGACTTCGGCTTTGCAAGAGGCGCCAAAGAAGATCTTCAGGGCGGCTCGCCGGAAGAAAACGCAGAGATCACCAAAGGCATCCTGAACGGCAGCGTCGGAGGCACAAAGCGCAATACGGTATTGATGAATGCCGGTGCCGCGCTCTATGTGGCAGGCAAAGCTGAATCCATGCGCGAAGGTGTCCATCTTGCCGAAGAGATGATTAACTCAGGTGCGGCTTACCGTGTCATGGAAGCCTATATCAGAGAGTCCAACGTATGAGCAAGGTCAAGATCTGCGGGCTGACGAGGATTGCGGATATTTATGCGGTCAATGAATATCTGCCTGATTACGCAGGTTTCATTCTTTCCCAGCCTTTCCGCAGATATGTGGATATCGCAAATCTCGCATTTCTGAGAAAACAGCTGGATCACAGAATCCGCGCCGTCGGGGTCTTCGTCAATGAGACGCCTGAATATATTTATGAATTCCTCGAACAGGATCTGATCGATATCGTTCAGCTCCATGGTGATGAGGACAATGATTTCATTCTTGATATCAAACGGGAATACCCGTTCTTCCCTTTGATCCGCTCCTTTGAAATCCATGATGAGCGGGATATCCTGGATGCCAATCACAGCCTGGCTGATCTGGTCCTGCTGGATGCGGGGAAGGGAAGCGGAAAGACATTTGACTGGAATCTGCTTGCCGGCATGCGAAGACCGTATGTGCTGGCCGGCGGTCTGAATCCGGACAATATCAGCGAAGCACTTGCAAAATGCGATCCGTTTGCGGTTGACACCAGTTCCGGAGTTGAGACAGACGGACGCAAGGATCCGGAAAAAATCAAAGCGTTCATCGCGGCAGTGCGCAAAGAACAGGAAGTGACATTATGACAAATGCAAACGGAAGATTCGGCATCCATGGCGGACAGTACATCCCGGAAACACTCATGAATGCCGTTATTGAGCTCGAAGCGGCATATGATCATTACAAAAACGATCCGCAGTTCAACAAAGAGCTGAGCGATCTGTTCAACAATTATGCGGGCAGACCGTCTCTGCTTTACCATGCGGAAAGAATGAGCAGGGATCTTGGCGGTGCTGAAATCTGGCTCAAGCGTGAGGATCTCAATCATACCGGCGCCCATAAGATCAATAACGTGCTCGGTCAGGCGCTGCTTGCAAAGAAGATGGGCAAGACAAGACTGATCGCGGAAACCGGTGCCGGCCAGCATGGCGTCGCCACCGCCACCGCGGCAGCCCTGTTTGATATGGAATGTGTCGTGTTCATGGGAAAAGAGGATATCGAACGCCAGGCGCTCAACGTCTACAAGATGAAACTGCTTGGCGCGGATGTGGTTTCTGTCAATACCGGCACAGGAACACTCAAGGATGCGGTATCCGAAGCGATGAGAGAATGGACCAGCCGCATCGATGACACGCATTACTGTCTCGGCTCGGTCATGGGTCCTCATCCGTTCCCGACGATTGTCCGTGATTTCCAGGCGGTCATTTCAAAAGAGATCAAAGAACAGTTCCTCAGGGAAAAAGGAAAGCTTCCCGATGCGGTGATCGCATGTGTGGGAGGCGGCTCCAATGCGATCGGCTCCTTCTATCATTTCATCAATGATCCTTCAGTCAGACTGATCGGCTGCGAAGCGGCGGGCAGGGGCATTGACACCTTTGAGACAGCCGCAACGATCAATACCGGCAGACTCGGAATCTTCCATGGCATGAAGTCCTACTTCTGTCAGGATGAATCCGGCCAGATCGCTCCGGTCTATTCCATTTCAGCAGGTCTTGATTATCCCGGCATCGGCCCTGAACATGCATGGCTCCATGACATTCACAGAGCCGAATATGTGCCGGTAACCGATGAAGAGGCAGTGCAGGCGTTTGAATATCTTTCCCGTATGGAAGGAATCATTCCGGCCATTGAATCCGCCCATGCGGTTGCCCATGCGATGAAGATCGCACCTGAAATGAGCAGAGATCAGAACATCGTCATTACCATATCCGGCCGCGGCGACAAGGACTGCGTTTCGATTGCCCGCTACCGGGGAGAGGAGATCAGCGAATGAGCAGAATCCATGAGGCCTTTGAAAACAAAAAGGCATTTATTCCCTTTATCACATGCGGTGATCCCGATCTTGAGACAACAAAGAAGCTTGTCATTGCAATGGCTGAAAACGGTGCGGATCTGATTGAACTCGGCATTCCGTTTTCTGATCCGACCGCGGAAGGACCGGTGATCCAGGAGGCGGACAACCGCGCGCTTTCAGCCGGCGCCACCACCGCTAAGGTTCTTGCCATGGCAAAGGAACTCAGAGAAACCATCAAAGTTCCGATGGTGTTTATGACCTATGCCAATGTGGTCTTTGCCTATGGCGCAGAAAAGTTTCTGTCCCAGGCCAAAGAAGCGCAGATGGACGGACTGATCCTGCCGGATGTTCCGTTTGAGGAAAAAGAAGAGTTCGCTTCCCTCTGTCAGGCCTATGACATGGATCTGATCTCGATGATCGCTCCGACCTCAAAGCAGCGCATCCGCATGATTGCCAAAGAGGCGAAGGGATTCATCTATGTGGTTTCCTCGATGGGAGTGACAGGTGTCAGAAGTCAGATCACCACCGATATCGCTTCTTTGATCGAAGAGGTCAGAAGCGTCACTGATATTCCCTGCGCGGTGGGCTTTGGCATCTCCACACCTGAGACAGCCGCAAAAATGGCGAAACTCTCCGATGGGGCGATCGTGGGCAGCGCGATTGTGAGACAGATTGCACAATATGGCAAAGACAGTATAGAGCCGGTCGCTTCCTTTGTGAAAGCAATGAGTGACGCCGTGCATAACAGCTGATTGAAATCTATTGACTCGCGGTCAGTTTCTGCTATGATAGGAACAGATGAGGGAGTAGCGGCTGTTGCATAACAGTCTGCGGACCGTCAAGACGGGGAACAATCCTCCGGCCCGCAAATCTTCCGCAAGACTCATGTGTGGTTTCTGCCATGCGTGGGATGATATGTCAGAATTCCGGATGCGCAGAAAACGCATCCGTTTTTGACAGGAGGTAAGAATATATGGCAAAGATGGAAACAATCGTACTGGCTGATTTTGATGAACTCGTATATGTGGTTGAAAACTGCATTCTGGACGGCAGCGCCACAGCCTCGCTTGAGGATGGCAGCGACTATGCTTATGACCACGCCAGATGCGCGGTGCGCGTGTTTGAACGCTTCAGTATGGCCGGCAATAACCGTGTGTCAATGAATGTGACATTCTTCGAAGGCGAACGGGGAAAGGTTCATGTCTCAGCCATCACATCCGGCGGGTCGCAGGCGATGTTCTTCAAAGTGAACACCTGGGGAGAGGAGACCTTCCTGGACAAATTGCGCGATGTTCTCGACCGCTTCAGGACAATGTAACAGGCAGGACCATATGAAAAGAACATGGATGAGAGTCCATGTTCTTTTTAACGGAATGAGAAGATACATCCGCAATAGTTCTGTTTATAAAGATTGTATGCGTCGCAGATCTCGTTGGATTTACGCTGTCCGTCCGCTTTCTTGAAGTCGGAAGCGAAATACTTTGTATTCTGATATTTCTGCTGCAGCTTTAATCCGATCTCATTGAGCTTCTGCGAATCCTTCTGTCTTGAGAAGGTCATGACCGTGGTGAAATAATCAAAGCCGTTTGAATCGGCATAGCGGAAGGCTTCGTCCATCCGCTTTTCATAACAGAAGAAACAGCGTTTCCATCCTTCCGGATCATCTTTGCCAAAGGCCAGCGAATCCATATATTCCTGACCGTTGTATTCCGTGACGATCAATCCGATCTGATCATTCCATCTTTCATGAAGATACCGCTTGAGCTCACTCAGACGTTGATCATATTCCTCTTTGGGCCAGATGTTCGGATTGTTGTAAATCAATGTGATATCAAATGCATCGGCGAGAAAGTCCATCGGCCAGCACGCGCATACCACGCAGCACGCATGTAACAGAATGCGGGGCTTACGGTCCCGAAATTTATCTTTCAGGGATTCGATCTCTTTCAGCGACTCTTTGTAAAAGTTGCGCTTGAAGGAGGATTTCCTGCCTTTGATGTATTCGATATATTCTTCCTGATCATTCATTGGTGATTAACATGCAGTCGCCGAAGGAGAAGAAGCGGTACTTCTCGCTTACCGCATGGCGGTATGCCTCAAAGGTCAGATCATAGCCTGCGAATGAGGCGATCATCATGATCAGAGTGCTTTTGGGAAGATGGAAGTTGGTGATCATGCAGTCGATCGTATGCCACTCATAGCCCGGATAGATAAACAGCTGGGTGGCGCCTGTGCATTCCTCGAATTTTCCGAAGCGGTTCCATACCGATTCAAGGGTTCTGACCGAGGTGGTGCCGATGGCAATGATTCTTCTGCCTTCCGCTTTTGCCTGATTCAGGATGTCCGCGGTCTCTTTGGACATCATATAGACTTCAGAGTGCATTTTATGATCTTCGATGTCTTCGGTGTCCATGGGACGGAAGGTGCCAAGCCCCACATGCAGGGTGACTTCGGCAACCGTGACGCCTTTGGCGCGGATCTCATCGAAGAATTCAGGAGTGAAATGAAGTCCCGCGGTCGGAGCGGCGGCGGAGCCTCTGACTTTTGCATATACGGTCTGATAGCGCTCGGGATCATCGAGCTTCTCCCGGATATAGGGAGGCAGCGGAACATTTCCAAGCTCATCAAGAATCTCATTGAAGATGCCCTCATAAAGCATCTTCATGAAACGGATGCCTTTTTCACCGATGCCGGTGCATTGCGCACGCAGTCTGCCGTCATGGAATGAGATGATCGTTCCGAGCTTGATGACTTTCGCATTGCCTGCTAAGCACTCCCAGATATCATCCTCATTCTGCTTGAGCAGAAGCAGTTCCACATGGGCGCCGGTTTCTTCCTTGGTGCCGAAGAGTCTTGCCGGAATGACCCTGGTGTTGTTTCGCACAATCACGTCTCCGGGTTTGAGATAATCCAGAAGATCGCGGAAGTTTTTATCTTCGTATGTTCCCTGGTTTTTATGGATGACCATCATCCTGGATGCCGTTCTGTCTTTGAGCGGTGTCTGGGCAATCAGCTCCTTGGGCAGTTCGTAATCAAAATCACTAGTCTTGCTGTATTTCATCAGAATCCTCTTTCATCGAATTTCATATTCGTGAGAACCTCATGCTTGAAGTCGTTGAAGCGGTCCGCCTTGATCGCCCGCCTTGCGTCTTCCATCAGTCTGACCAGGAAGCGGGTGTTGTGAATGGACATGAGTCTTGTGCCGAATCCCTCGTCGCAGCGGAAGAGATGATTCAGATAGGCCTTTGTGTAATTTCTGCAGCAATAGCAGTCGCATTCCGGATCGAGCGGGGTGAAGTCCTCTTTATACATCGCCTTGCGGATGTTGAGTCGGCCATGGCTGGTCATCAATGTGCCGTGTCTTGCGATTCGTGTGGGCAATACACAGTCGCACATGTCGATGTTGAGTGAAACCGCCTCAAGCAGATCGTTCACGGCACCGACGCCCATCAGATAGCGGGGCTTGTCATAAGGAAGGTTCTCTGCGCTCCAGGCGACCATGCGGTACATGGTTTCCTTGTCCTCACCGACCGAGGTTCCCCCGATCGCATATCCCGGGAAGTCCATCTCAACAAGCTTTTCCGCACTGTAATGGCGCAGATCTTCATAATCGCCGCCCTGAACAATGCCGAAGATGGCCTGCTCATCCGGTCTTTGATTGGCATTTTTGCCGCGCTCTGCCCATCTGAGGGTTCTTAACATGGAGTCTTTGGCATATTCATAGGTGGCCGGATAGGGGATGCACTCATCAAAGCTCATCATGATATCGGCACCGATCGCATTCTGGATCTGAATGGATTTTTCCGGTGAAAGAAACAGCATGTCTCCGTTGAGGACATTTTTAAAGGTGACGCCTTCTTCGGAAATTTTTCTGGTATCTGCCAGAGAGAAGACCTGGAAGCCGCCGGAGTCCGTCAGCATCGGTCCTTTGTAATTCATGAATTTATGGACACCGCCTGCCTTGCGCAGCACTTCCTCACCCGGTCTTAACCAGAGATGATAGGTGTTGGCAAGCACAACCCCGGCCCCAAGATCATATAATTCTTCCGGAGACAGGAACTTGACGGTTGCCTGGGTTCCGACCGGCATGAACATCGGTGTTTCCACATCGCCATGCGGTGTATGAAGAATTCCGGTACGGGCGCCGGACTGTTTGCACACATGTGTGATTTCAAAAGTGACTGGATTCATAGTATTCTCGCTTTCGACCTACAGTATAGCAAAGATTCAATGAAAGCGCGTCAATGGCTTAAGTGTTATAATCATCTCATGAAGTCACAGGTGATCAGAATCCGCAATTTACCCGAAACACGAAGTGTGCTGCAGCGCTATCAGCTCAAGCCCACGCTTTTTCTGGTGAGTATGATCATCAGCGGAATGCTGATGGTGGCAGCCAAGCCGTATCTGATGCTTGGCGGCATCATGATGACGATGCTCGGGGCATTCTGTCTGTTTATCATGCCGGACGGGATTCTCTGCGAATTCACCAGGGAATATCTGATTCTATACAACCGGCGCAGAAGTGATGACTGCATGCTCATCTATTATGATGAAATTGTTTCATGGAAATACGAGCGCCATCCTTCCGCCGATGAGCTGATCATCACCATGGTGGACGGCAGCACCCAGAAACAGGAATGCTATTCAAAGCGGATTGCGATTTATATGAGAATCTATGTGGCCGACAAGGAGGCGCGTGTGCGCGCGAAGAAGTTATGATGAAGGAAAAGCTGATCAATCCCGAAGCGGTGGAACAGTGCCGCAGAGAAATGCTCTGCGAAAAAGAATACGACGATCTCAGCCTGATCTTTGACATGTTCGGAGACAGCACCAGACTCAAGATCATGAGTGCGCTGTTTACAAGTGAACTTTGCGTGGGCGATCTGGCCGCATTGCTTGAAATGAGCACAAGCGCAGTCAGTCACCAGCTTTCCTCACTGAAGAAGACCAAACTGGTCACGACCCGTAAAATCGGCAAGAATGTGTATTATTCCATGGCCGATGAACATATCGAAAATATCTACCGGATGGCACTGGAACATATCAGGGAGTAATGTGTGAAGATAACAGCAATTGATTTTGAAACGGCAAACGGCAGTCCGGCAAGTGTGTGCGCGGTGGGAATCTCGGTGATGGAGGACGGCGCCATTGAGGAGAAGTATTATACCCTGATCCGTCCGGAAGCCAATGTTTCCCGGTTTTCGCCGATGAACATCTCCATTCATCATATCCGTCCCGAAGATGTCGCAGATGCGCCGGATTTCCGTCAGGTTTACGAAGAAATGCGTGAATATTTTGAAGATGCGGTGGTGATCGCGCATAATGCCCGCTTTGATATGGGCTGCTTGAAAGCCGCCTGCCTCAACAGCGGCCTGCCGGTTCCTTCTCTGACTTACTTTGACACAGTGGAACTGAGCCGGCGTGTGTTTCCGAACCTCGCCCATCACAGACTCAATGACATGTGCGATTATCTCGGGGTTGAACTGGACCATCACAATGCCCTGAGTGATTCATACGGGTGTCTTATGATTGTTGCCAATGTGATGAATCTGACCGGCATTTATGATCCGCTTGATCTTGTCAGTGCATGCAGTGTGCGCTTAAGAAATCTGTGAAACAGACAAAAAGGTGCGAAATATCGCGTCTTATGCGATAATAACTGATGACCCAACTGTAAACAGGAGGTAGAACATGGCTACAAACTATGAAATCCTGATGAGTCTTTCAAAAAAACAGATGGCTGCTTTCATTCATTCGCTTGTCAATAAGGAAGTCAGCAGATATATCGACTGGAACGCATGGCTGGTTTCGGAAGATCCTGAACCGCCTTATCGCGGACAGGCCGCTTTCCTCAAAGAGGATGAGCAGGAAGTACCGTGTTTCCTGCTTGAAGAAAAAGAGGAGAACGGTACCCGTACCAGAACCATCTTCATTCCCGCTGAAAAGGGAAGTGTGATTCTCAGGGAAATGGAAGCGCACTTTGTCCGCAAGGCAACCGAGGCGATCTATCCGGCCGCACCGCTGCCCCAGCTTGATGAAGATGAATTAAAGGCCGCTGCCGATGAAAGTGATCTGATTCTTGAAAGTCTGCTTTCCGAAACAGTCTCGGATATCAAAGAGCCGGAGCAACCCGTTGAAGAACCCGCCGAACCCGTTTCAAAACCGCAGACCCTGACCTTTGAAGAGGAAGTCTTTGAAAGAGAACCGGAAGTAGCAAGGACAGATGCAAAGGCTGTTGAAGAGATTCAGGAACAGAAACTGCCTGAACCGGAGCAAGTCATAGAGGAAGATGATGATATCCCGGCAATCGCGCTGAACGAAATCATCGGTCAGCCGCAGTCTGCGGAAGAACCGGAAATTTCCGTACAGGAACTCCCGCTGACCCAGGCGGATGATGAGCCGCTGAGCTTTGAGGAAGAGGAAGTAGATGATTTCCCTGGTGTGCCTGTCTATCCGCAGATGACACGCGACGAAGAACGCACCCGTCAGATGGAAATCCAGGCATTGCTGTTTGATGATGAAGATGAGGATGAACAGCCGCTTCAGACCCAGCCGGTCGTGAGCCCTCAGGTCATTACTCCGGAAGAAAAGCCTGAAGAAAAACCGGAAGAAAAGACCGAAGAACCCGCGGATGATGCATTCGACTTTGATCTCAGTATCTTTGATGAACTTGACAGCGCTGTGCTTGAAGCGGAAAAGAAAGAAGCCGAAGCGACATCCTCAATGTCATTCGATGATCTGAGAATCCCTGAAAAGCCTGCCGAAGAGCCGGAAGAGCCTGAAGTTGTGGAAGAACCTCAGCAGCCGGAAGAGGATGAAGTCGTTGACTTCTTCGATGCACGTGATCAGCAGGAGGCATCCGTACCCGATTATTACAGCCGCGGACGGATTGAAATGCTCAAGGATTCGCTGTTTGACGATGATGACGAACCGCCTCTGGGAACCGGAGATCTCGTCTTCCAGGAAACCACAGCGATTGAGATTGACCGCAATAAGCAGACGCTGCCCGAAGCGGCGGATCTGGATGAAGGCATTGCCTTCGCCGATGTGAAGATTCCCGAAAAGATGATTGAAACCGCCCGCAAGGCGGAATCCACTTCATCGATCGAGCTCGCCGAAGGTGAGGATGCCGATTCATTCTTCAACCGTTTCCGTGAGATGACAGAGAGTGAACCCGATGATGATGCGACCTCCGAACTGGATCTGGAAGCGCTCAAGAAGGAAAGCTCCGTGCTTGGACGTCTTGCCGGAGATGAGCCGGAAGAGGAGCCGCAGAAATCACCGGAGGAACAGGAACGTGACTTCCGCAGCGATACTCTGGCGATGCTGCTGATTGATAAAAAGAAGACATCAATGCTCTATGATCCCAACGATCCTGAGGATCAGGAGCTGCCGACCATCGCTTTCTCCGCCATTGACAATGACGAGGAGAAGATGTTCTGATCTGACGTAAAGCCGTTTCTGCATTTGCAGAGATGGTTTTTCTATGCGCAAAGCATATATGAATGACGCAGTGCTCATTAAAAATGGAAAATGAAACTAATAAAAATGAAAAAATTACATTCGTTTTGATGTGGTTTACATCAACTGTTTACAATGATATGATAGGTGCACTTGAGAAAGGTTTGGCAAAACTGTTATGGCCCAATATGAAAACAATGCTTACTTCTGGCAGAAGGTTGACACGCTGTTTCTCTCAAGCGGCATGAATCTCTCCAGGAAAAAGGGAGATGTTCATCCTGTATTCAAGAACCTGATTTATCCCACCGATTACGGTCACATTTCCGACACGAAAAGTGTCACCAGTGAAGGTGTATCCGTATATGCGGGCAGCGGTGACAGAAACAAAATCACCGCGCTTGTGATCGCTGCGGATATTCTGGCAAAAGAACTTGATGTCAAGATGCTGGTGGGATGCACGGAAAAGGAAGTGGACGATGTGCTCCGTTTTCTCAACCAGACAGATCTGCAGAAGACAGTTCTGATCAGAAGAGGCAATGATATTCCCGCATGGGGATTCTCGGACAATTAAATATCAAAAAACGAAGGACCGCGCAGGCGGCCTTTTCATTTGCTCATAAAAAAGCAGAACTGTTCAGTTCTGCTGGGGTTCGCCGTTGAAGTTGAGGGTGAAATCCGCATCGCTGCGGTCTTTGAGCAGCTTCTGCGCCAGAAGCACCGCTTCGCCATAGAGTTCCGGGAAGGATGCACTGATTGTCCTGGACGGATCATAGCGTAAGGCATAGGAAGTATGATCCAGATTGATGATTTCCATATTGCCTTTGCCGACAAGCACCATACCGCTGATTGCCGGGGGCATGTTCAGCAGCTTTTCAAGCTCTTTGATCACCGCATTGGTCGCTTTGCGCGGATAGAGCACACCGGTGAAGAATCCGGCATCCCTGACCGCACGCAGAAGATCACTCACGCTGATTTCAATTTCATAGACATCCGCAAACATCATATGATACATATCAGCCAGTTTCGCCGCACTGTGATTGTTCACTTTGATCATCTTATGAACATCATAGCTGGAGATCTTTCTGCCTCTTTGATGAAGCATCCACACATCGATGTCCGCTTCCATGGTCACATGGGCGCTGCCTTCATGCACACCGGACTGATCATGACGGGCTTTGGCAATCGCATTGATCAGAGGATGCGCCGTGGAGTCAAGCGCATAGTGGCATAAGAAGCCCATATAATAGCTGTACAGATCGGGATCATCCGCCGACCAGTGTTCAAAGAAATCCATGACCTTCGCAACTTTGGCGTTGTGCATGAGATTGCCGTATTTGTGCAATGAGCCGGGCAGTACGCTTGCCTTGGAGAAAAACAACATGTCGGGTCCCTGGGAACCGAGCCAGTACATGTGCAGGTTGGTGATTCTTTTGCGCTGCTCCTCATCCAGGGTGCGCAGGACGTCTTTTGCAAATTCAATATGGGTGGTTGCTGCAGGCATAATTGTTTCCTCTTTGTTTCCTATTCCTCAAACAGATATGTGCCGATCCGCACAAGCGTGCTTCCGCACTGCACGGCAATCGCATAATCGCTGCTCATACCCATTGAAAGGGTATGCATGATCTCATTTCCGAATTCCTTCTGAAGATTCATGAACAGTTCATGTGCATCGTTGAACACTTCGCGGATTCTTTCCTCATCATCGGTATGGGGTCCCATGACCATGATGCCTCTGATGCGGATGTGCTCCAGTTTCAGAACCTCTTTGATAAACGGAACCGCCTCGTCTTTGCTCAGACCGGTTTTGGCGGTATCCTCATCGGCGAGATGGAATTCACATAACACATCGACGGTCCGTTCTGCTTTGGCTGCTTCCTTTTCGATCACCTGCGCAAGGGGAAGATTGTCAAGCGACTGGATGCAGTCAACCAGGCGGATGATGTCTTTGACCTTGTTTCTCTGCAGATGGCCGATGAACTGCCAGCGGATATCCGAAGGCAGAGCGGCTACTTTTGCTTTGAGCTCTTGTGCATGGTTTTCTCCGAAGACTCTTTCGCCGGCTTCATAATAAGACATGATCTCATCAAGAGAGCGCTTCTTGGTGACGACGCAAAGCTGAACATGATCTCCGATTGTATTTTTGACATTTTCGTAATGCGATCTGATCATGACCAAATTATAGCACTCATTCCCGATGCGCATACATAAGAGGGTATCAAGTCTGTGTCACTTTCTGCATGGAACTGAAAAAACAGAAGCGCTTTTGCTTCTGTTTTCACAGTCGGTTATAACTTTTTTTAATTCATCCGAACCTTTCCAAAACTGTCCGTGATGAGAATATTACTGGCCGCTTTCGACGGCTGCCCAGTACTTTGCCAGCAGTGTTTCAAGTTCCGTTCTGCCGCCGGAATATGTTCCGTCATAGCCGGTGTATATGGTGAACAGATTGAAGGCAGCGTCGTGTCCCACCTCGTCAAACATCGCGAACACGAAATTGTTGAACTGCGTTTTTGTCATGGTTCTGCCGTCTACGGTGATTGTCGGTTCTGCGCCTCCGGTGACCTGTTCCATTTCATCCAGGTTCAGCTCACGCTGTTCGGCGGACTTCAGGAATTCGTCCACCTTTGCTTTGATTTCGGGCTTCATTCTTTGTTTCTCCTCAGGATTAAGCTTGTTCATAGCCGCATCACAGTCCAGTATTTCATTGAACTGTGAGTACCAGAAGAAACACATCATATCCGCCATGCATTATCCATTAGATGCATGTGATTTTCATAGAGTGCATCATGACAAAAAAGGAGAAGCGTAAGAGCCTCTCCTTATAAATAGTCAGGATTCTTTTTTCGCAATCAGTTTAACCGGCAGGGGATCCTGCGGAATGATCAGCTTCTGTCTGACCAGGGTGGGAATGAGCACATTGAACAGTGCCACCAGGGCAATGATTTCAAACGGCAGAAGAATCGAGTTTTTGATCAATGACTGGGTTGCGTAGAAGATGTAGCCCTTGGACATCATCATCGCACTCCATACCGAGCCAAGCAGCACATTGACGCCATAGTTGACAATTGCTTTGGCCGCCGCGATGCGCACGATCGTGATCTTCTGCCTGTAAAGGAAGATGGCATAGACAAACAGGCCCAGCATTGCGGAAAGGGTATAGCCCGGGAAGAAGGAATAACCCCTGGAGTTCACCATATATCCGACGACATCCGTGACAGCGCCGGATACCATGCCGGCAACCGGCCCGATGATGGCGCCTTCCACGCTGGTGAACAGGAATGAAATGGAGACATAGAGATTTTCGGAAACTCTGATGGAGATGAAGGAGACGATGACCTTGCATGCGATGAACAGGCCGATCAAAGCCAGATATTTGGTGCTTTTGAGTTTTTCGGCTGAAGACTTCCAATAGTCTTTGGTAAACATAAAAACCTCCTCTCTTCGTCCATTTCTGTGAAGAAAGAAGGCTCTTTCACATCAATGGGATAGATCAGCCAACCGCAAGCAATGCTTTTCGTCCGTGAGATTCCCGTCACTCACAGCACTTAACGCCGACTGATAAACTTAACATACCATATGCGGTGTGCAAGTCAAGCGATATGCGTGATACAATACCCCCATATGAACGGAAAATTAAGCATTACATGTGAAAACCCTGTGCTTTTCACAGAATACAGGCAGGCCGGAGCGGATGAAGTGATTCTGGCTCTGAAAGACAGCTGTTTCAGTCCGCTGAAAGCCTATGACAAAGAAGAGATGGTGAAACTGATTGAAGAAGCGCACCAGTGCGGACTTGATGTCAGTGTATTGATGAACCGTCTGTTTCATGAAAACGATGCCGCCAAGGCATGCGAAAACATGAAGCGGCTGATTGACGCGGGTGCTGATGGCATCATCTTCGCCGATACCGCGCTGGCATATACCGCAAAGCGGGAAGGCTTTATGAACAGGATGATCTTCCAGCCGGAAACGATGATGACCTCATCCTTTGACGCAAAGGTATGGCATGATCTCGGCACCCAGGCAGTCATGATCTCCTCACTTCTGACCAAAGAGGAAGTGATCCATATCGCATCATGCATTGATAACGGCGGTGTGAATGTGCACGGCTATCAGATGATGAGCGTTTCAGGCAGACCGCTCTTAAGCGCCTATTCGGATCACAGAGGCTTATATCCTCTGAAAAACAAAGGAAATCTCTTCCTGGTTGAGGAAAAGCGGGACGGTAAGATGCCGGTCTATGAAAATGATTACTGCACGATGGTGTTCAGCGATTATATCCAGGAATCCTTTGATGAGATGAAGGCATTCATGAAAGCCGGTGTGAAGCGCTTTGTCATTGACTCATGGATGCTCAAAGAGACATGCATCAAAGACACCCTGCGCATTTACCGCGCCTATCTTGACGCAGACCAGACAGAAGACATGGTGCGCGCATACCGTGAAACATACGGAGAGCTGCCGCTTTCCTCAGGCTATTATGAACAGAAGACAGTCAGGTGAAAACATGCGAAAGGTTGAACTGCTCGCTCCGGCCGGTGATCTTGCCAGAGCCAAAACCGCGATCCGCTATGGAGCTGATGCCGTCTATATCGGCGGTCAGCTGTTTTCACTGCGCTCGCGGGCTTCCAACTTCACCATGGATGATATCCGGGAAATCTGCGCATTTGCGAAGGATTATGGCTGTGCCATCCATGTGACAGTCAATATGATTCCCCATGATGAGGATTTCGAAGGCCTCAGAGAATACCTGATCAAATTACAGGAGTATGGTGTCAAGGCAATCATCTGCGCTTCCACTGCAATCATGAAAATTGCACGTGAATGCGCGCCAAAGCTGGAAATCCACTGCAGCACACAGATGTCGGTGACCAACAGCCTTGCCGCAAAATTCATGCGTGAAGAGTTCGGCGTGGACAGGGTGGTACTGGCCAGAGAGTGCACAATGGAACAGGTGAAGGAAATCACCGCAAACTGTGATATCGAAACCGAAGCCTTTATCCATGGCGGCATGTGCGTCAATTATTCAGGCCGCTGCACATTAAGCAACCGCATGACATTACGCGATGCGAACCGCGGCGGCTGTGCGCAAAGCTGCCGCTGGCAGTATCATCTTTATGATGAAGATAAAGAGATCAGCGATGATCTGCTGTTCACTTCCGGCTCCAAGGATCTTTTTGCGGCGGATATGATCTATGATCTGATTGAGGCGGGTGTATCCTCATTCAAGATCGAAGGTCGCATGAAGACGGAATATTACATCGCTTCTGTGATCAGCGCCTACCGCCATCTGATTGATGAAATCCTGGAGACAGGCAAACCGCTGTCAGCTGAGCGCATGGCATATCATAAAAAAGAAATCCTGCGCGGTGAAAACCGCGAGACCTGCATCGGCTTCTATCAGGGCGTACCGGGCAGCGAATCGATTATTTACCATCCCAATTCCGATGCCAGCGTCAATCATGATTTCTTGGCAACCGTGAAATCCTATGATGACACAAAGAAAACAGCGGTGATTGAAACCAGAAATCCCTTTGATGTCAATGAGGCATTCGAAGTGCTTTCCCCGGGCAGGGAAAACCGCAGCTTTACAGTGAATTCGATCCGCAATGAGGATGGGGAATATATTGAAAAATCCAGAAAGCCGATGGCGTTATTGGAAATTCCGGTTCCCTTTGAACTCAGGGCGGAAGATATCCTCAGGAGGGCAAGATGATTCTGGAAGGAAATGTGAGTGTCAAAGCGGCCATACTTGGCGGCAAAAGAAAAGTCACAAAGCTTTATGCGGATGCGCAGAAACATGACAAGGACACCTCCTGGATCATTCACCGGGCAATGGAACGCGATATTCCGGTGGAACGGGTATCCCGCGATTTCATTGATTCGCTTGCCTCAGGCAGAACCCATGGCGGTCTGATCGCCGAAGCAGGTCCGAGAGTTTATCAGAACAGCGATTCAGTTCTGAATAAAAAGAACCCGTTCCTGATGATGGTGGAAGGGGTGGAGGATCCCTTCAATCTCGGCTATATCATCCGTTCATTGTATTCAAGTGGCTGCGACGGCCTGTTTCTGGATGAGCGTGACTGGTCAAAGGCGGAATCAGTAATCCTCAAATCCAGTGCCGGCGCATTTGAATATCTTGATATCGTATTGTGCGCGGATCCTTCTCTTGAAATCCGCAAAATGAAACAGAAAGGCATCCGCACCTATGCGGCCATGCGCAAAGACGCAATCGAATGCTTTGATGCGGATCTCTCAAGACCGCTGTTCATCGCGGTGGGCGGTGAAATGCGCGGCCTTTCCGCCGGTGTGCGCAAAGAGATTGAAACCAATATCTTCATTCCTTATGCCAATGATTTCCGCAATGCGCTCAATGCGTCAGGCGCGTGCAGTGTGCTGTCATTCGAGGTCATGCGGCAAAACAGAATTTAAAAAATGCAGTCATATGACCGCATTCTTTATTGGTTATCAGATATTATCAGCGGAGCAATCCGCTTTTTATTCGCTGATTCCGATGGTAAGCAGCCATGTCTGAATCTTGAACCTGCTGATCGTTCCGTTGAGTAACATTCCTTCGGTAACCTTTGTGTCCTCACCCGCATATGCCTGGATATCCTTAGCTGCGCTGCCCATGGAGCCGCCTTTGCTGGTCGCAAAGGGAACGATGGTCTTGCCTTTGAAATCATTGTGTTCAATGAAAGAGGCGATGATACGCGGGCAGGTGTCAAACCATACCGGGAAGCCGAGGAAGATCAGATCATAGGATGAAAGGTCAGTTGTTTCTTCGGCGAGTTTAGGCCGGAAACCGGGCTCTTTGTTTTCCAGACATGATCTGGATTCGGGATTCATATAGTCCAGATCCTGTTCCGTATAAGGGGCAAGCGGTTTGATTTCATAAAGATCCGCCTCCATGATCTGTGCAAGCTCTCTTGCGGTGAAGCGGGTTTCTCTTCCTGCTGAAAAAAAGGCGACTAGCTTTCTGCTCATGATAATGTGTCCTCCATGTCTGCAACACTATTATGGCAGATTCATCCTCATGTTCGTGTATAATTTGAATGAATCTTGCAAAGGAGGACCATATGATCTGTCTGAAATGCCGTGCTGAGATTGAGGATCTCAGCATGTACTGTCCGAATTGCGGCGCACCCCAGTTCACACCCAAACACGATGAGGAGATTGTTCTTGAACTCAATGACCCGATGAAATCAAAGGTTGTGATCATGGAAATCGACAATATGACAAACGCGCTTTCCATTCTGAAAAACATCACCGGTCTTTCCATTGCCGAAATCAGAAATGCACTGAAAGATCTGCCGGCCGTTTTGATGGATCATCTTTCCGAAGAGGATGCCTTGCTGAAAGCGACTGAATTATGCACGGCGGGCATCAAGGCCGAAGCAGTGAGCGGCAGCGTTTCAATCAATGATCATGGAGAAACCGATGAAGAAAGATAAAATCACATCTTTGCAGAATGGGAGAGTCAAGAAATGGACTTCCCTGCATACAAAAAAAGGAAGAGCCGAAAGCGGACTGTTTCTGGTCGAAGGGGAACATCTGATTTCCGAAGCCATCACGGCCGGAATTCTGAAAACCCTGATCATCGATGAGGCGTGTCCGTTTGAAGCAGATGAGATCTATGAAGTCACTCCCGAAATCATGAAGAAGATTTCACAGAATGTATCCGCTGTTCATATGATCGGTGTCTGTGAACAGAAAGAACCGCACATCGCCAAAGCGCAAAGAGCTGTGCTGCTGGACGGCGTTCAGGATCCGGGCAACCTGGGCACGATTATCCGCACCGCTGTCTCGTTCGGCTTTGATGCGGTCTACTGTTCGGAAGATACCTGCGATCTTTACAATGACAAGGTGATCCGCTCCACCCAGGGGGCATTGTTCCATATTCCCGTCATGCGCGTGAATCTCAATGATCTGATCTCAAATCTCAGAAAGGACGGATTCACCATCGTTGCGACCACCCTGGAACATTCAAAGACAATGTCTGAAATCCCCGATGCGGGAAAGCTGGCGTTTGTCTTTGGCAATGAGGGCAAAGGCGTCACGCCCGCCATCCAGAAAGCCGCAGATGAAAGACTGCGCATCGAAATGGAAGGTTTTGAATCACTCAATGTGGCGGTGGCGGCCGGCATTGTCATGTACCATTACCGGAGGAAAGCATGATCCGCAATATCATCTTTGACATGGGAGGTGTGCTCAAATATTTCAACCCTCCCAAACTGATCGCAAAATATACCGATGATCCGGCTGAAACAAAACTTCTGTTAAGAGAAGTGTTCAAAGAAAAAGAATGGATTCTTCTGGATGAAGGAACCATTACCGAAGAAGAGGCAATCGAAAGAATCACAAAACGGCTGCCCGCATCTCTTCATCAAGCCGCCGAAAGCCTGATCCTTAACTGGTGGAAAGAAGACTTTGACGATGTGCAGGGGATGGATGAGCTGATCGCATCCCTTCATGAATACGGCTATCATATTTACCTGCTTTCCAATGCCTCCATCCGTCAGGCGGAATATGCGGACCGTCTTCCCGGCGCCCGTTTCTTCGAAGGCAGAATCACCTCGGCCGAGGTCAATCTGCTCAAGCCTGATCTCAGAATCTATGAGCTGATCAAAGAGAAATATGATCTGAAAGCGGAAGAGTGTCTGTTCATTGATGACTCCGCCGCCAATGTCTGCGCCGCGGAACGGGCGGGCATGGAAGGAATTGTCTTCCATGATGATCTGGATCATTTCCGAAAACAGCTCAAAGAAAAAGGAATCCGTTTTGAATGAGCACAATGTAAAGCGGAATGGTTCAGTTTCAGACTGACATTCTGCTTTTTTTTCTGAAACCTCATGCCACGTATCGGTGGATTTCCTTTACAATAGAATCAGCAGACAAGAGGAAATATCATGAATGATTTCAAGTGGTTTTCAATCGGTTTTCAGATCATAACGGATCTGCTGCTGGCAGGCGGTTTATGGATGATCCTGAAAAAATGCAATATGAAGGGCTGGCACGGGCTGATTCCGGGTCTGAGATTTTATGATCTTGGCATCGTGGGCGGCCGTGAATCGGAAGGCTGGATGGCAATGGTGTTCGACGCTTTGAACGCGGTGTTCCGTTTCGGCTATTATTTCATTCCCGCGGATGCCGCGGTCAACGGTGTGTGGATGCTGTTATGGATGGTGGCCGCCATCACTGACATCATTTATGAAGTACGTGTCATGGACAGTGTCATACGAACCTTTGACGCACCGAAACGATACAGTTTCCTCTGGGTCATCATGCCATGGTATGTTGCCGCAAAACTCGGCTTCTCAGTTAATTATGAGCCGGTGAATCTTGGCCGTTACAACGATGATGAAGAGCTTGCCGGAACAGCTCCGGCGGATATCGATGCGGCCATTGATGATGATCCCAGCGACGACGGTCTGGTCATTCATCTGCGCAACCGTGTTGTGCGTGCCAAGGGACGCAGACGCTATCTGCTCAAGGATATCAACCTGACCATTCCCAACGGTTCACTGGTGTTGCTGCTGGGCGGCTCAGGTGCCGGCAAGACAACCCTGATCAATGCCGTGATCGGCTATGAAAAAGCCAATGCGCAGGTATCGCTCAACGGTGTGAATATCTACCGTCATTATGACGAGATGAAACATAAGATCGGCTATGTTCCTCAGCAGGATCTGCTCAGACTCAACGACTCGGTCAGAAGGACATTGTCCGATGCGGCGCTGTTCCGTTTGCCCAAGGACATCAAACCCGCCGAGCGCGCAAAGCGTCTGGATGATGTGGTGGAAACCCTCGGTATGACCGGCCGTGATGACGGTCTGGTCGCAAAGAAATCAGGCGGACAGAAAAAGAGGATTTCGATCGGTATGGAACTGATCGCCGATCCTGAACTGTTCATTCTCGATGAGCCGGATTCCGGTCTTGACGGCGTCATTGCAAGAGAACTGTTTGAGCGTCTGCGCGATGTTGCAGATCAGGGCAAGATTGTCATTGCGATCACGCATACGCCTGACCGTGTTGTGGATCTGTTTGACAAGGTGATCGTGCTTGCCCGTGACTCGGGCAGAGTCGGCCGTCTTGCCTTCTATGGCACACCTGATGAGGCAAAGAAATTCTTTGAAAAGGATTCGATGGAACGCATCGTCATGAGCGTCAACTCCACTCATGAGGGAGGAGAGGGCAGAGCCGATGAATTCATCGAGAAATTCGCACATCTGAAACAGGAGGGAGGTGCTCTTTCCAATGGCTGAGAAACGCAGATACAGAGGAAGGTTTGCCCAGACCGGAATCTATCTTGGCAAACTGTTCCGCATGTTTGTTTACCAGAATGACTGGAAGATGCTGCCGATGGCCGCACTCATCGGCGGACTTGTCACCTTCGCAGTGGGCACCAATGTGTTTGTAACCCAGGAGGGCACAATGAACGGATGCTTCTCACTGGCCTGTGTCTGTGTATGGAACGGCTGTTTCAATTCCATCCAGGTCATCTGCCGTGAACGTCCGATCATCAAAAGGGAACACCGCTCCGGCGCCCATATCTCCTCATACATTGCCGCGCATATGATTTACCAGGCGGTATTATGCATTGCCCAGACCGCAATCATTCTTACCATCTGCGGCTTTGCCGGCTTCAAGTTCCCCAAGGAGGGACTTGTCACCAGCTACTTCCTTCTGGACTTTGCCATTTCAATGTTCCTGATCACTTATGCGGCGGACATGCTCTCACTTGCCATTTCGGCGATTGTCAAAAACACCACCGCAGCAATGACCGTCATGCCCTTTGTCATGATGTTTCAGCTTCTCTTCTCCGGCACTCTGATTCTCCTGAATGGTCCGGCTGCGAATATCCCGAACTTCACCATCACCAAATGGGGACTTCAGAGCTTATGCGCGCTTGGTGATTACAACAGCCAGCCGATGGTCTCCATGTGGAATATGATCTGGAAATTCCGCGGCTATGAGATCGAGGGCCAGAAACCGATTGAAATGCTCACCGACTACATCCGCAAAAACGGATTGAGAGATCAGTTCCTTCAGGAGACAGGCGCATACAGCGCGGTGGAAGCCTATGCCCATACCGCAGACAATGTGATTCTGTGCTGGTTTGTGCTTCTGCTCATGATCATGCTGTTTGCGGTTGTGGCAGTGGCAGTTCTGGAACAGATTGACCGCGACAAACGATAAGACGGACAAAAGACGTATCGCATCTGATACGTTTTTTTCTGCCTCCCCATACATGACAGCATGTGAACTGCCTGATCCTTATCGTCATGCTAAAATGCCATGGAAAGAAGGTTCAGCAATGAAGACAGTCATACTGAAAGACGGAACACCTGTGCCTGCGGTTGGCCAGGGCACATGGTTCATGGGTGAAAAACCATCCAGAAGAAAAGATGAAATCGCCGCACTGAGGTGGGGCATTGAAAACGGCATGAATCTGATCGATACCGCCGAAATGTATGGGGATGGCGCATCGGAAGAACTGGTCGGTGAAGCCATCGCGCCTTATGAAAGGGAAAAGCTGTTTCTGGTTTCCAAGGTTTATCCCTGGAATGCAGGCAGAGCACATATCTTCAGAAGCTGCGAGGACTCATTGAAAAGACTGGGAACCTCATATCTTGACATGTATCTTCTGCATTGGCGCGGAAGTGTTCCGCTTCATGAAACGGTTGAATGCATGGAAGAGCTGGTGAGCAACGGTCTGATACGCCGCTGGGGTGTCTCCAACCTTGACTATGATGATATGGAAGAGCTCTATGATATCCATAACGGCGATCATTGCCAGACGGATCAGGTGCTTTACCATCTTGGCAGCAGGGGAACAGAACGTAAACTGCAGCCATGGCTGAAACAGCATGATATCCCTTTAATGGCATATTGCCACTGGCCCAGGTCGGAAGTCTAAGGGGCGGCATGCTGCGAAATCCGGTATTGAAACAGATCGCGGCGGCTTACGGCACGGATGTGTTTGCGATCATGCTGGCATTTGTTTTGCGTAACGGCAATGTCTTTGCGGTTCCCAAAGCCAGTACACCGCCACATACCAAAGCAAACCGTGAAGCGGTTGAAATCATCCTGAGCAATGAGGAGGTTGCACAGTTAGACAAAGCATTCCCGATGCCTTCAAGAGATTACGGGCTGGATATGGTGTGATCTCTGACTGATTAACCGAAAAAATGTTTCCCGGATCTGTGAGATCTTTGATGGAAACATTTTTTTCAGTGGGATAGATGCGGGAATGTCTGAAAATGGATATATATCTTCGCTGATCTTTTTCTTTCGGATCATTATCGGCTGTTTAAGTTGGAAATACGCTCTTAAAATCGGAAGAAAAACAGCCGGTAACGGAGTATATCAGACGGTAAGATACAAAAAACTGTTTTCCAAACAGATCTGATCATCTGAAGGAAAACAGTTTTTAAATCAGTATTCAGCGGTTTTTCAGTCTGCTCATGATGGCATCAAATTCCATGGTTGCGGAAGGTCTCAGACCTGCATTCTCCTCAATGATGGAACCGAAGTCAACAACCAGCAGCTCACCGGAGATGAAGCTTGCCATATCGCTGTTGAGGAAGACAACCGGTCTGCCCATTTCTTCCGGCTTTGCCAGTCTGCCCGCATAGCCTGCGGAAGCCAGGAGCTTTTCCTCACCGCCGGCAGCCATCTGGAATTCATCCTTCATGCCTGTATTGGTGGAACCCGGCAGAAGTGCATTGACACGAATGCCTTTTGCGGCGAAATCCTTCTGCACATATGCGACATAGTAGTTCATTGCGCACTTGGCAAACAGGTAACCCAAAGGGCCCGGCAGGACATTGAGATTCATTGCCTCAAGAACTGCTTTTCTGCCTTCCCATCCGCTTGCTTCAATGACCGGCAGGAAGTACTTCTTGTTGCCTTCCTTTTCCCAGTTGTTTCCGCCGGTGGAAGTGATATAGGCAATCGCGCCGCCGTTGCTCATACGCTTTGCGAGGTATTCTTCTGTGATATATGTATTTGCAATCAGGTCAATGGTCACGGTTGTGTTGAAATCGGTCTTGATTCCGGAAACACCGGCAATGCCGAAGAAGGAATCAATGTGTTCAGGAATCTGTTCAAAGCCTGCGTCAATGCTTTCCTTGTCGGAAAGATTCATCTTTACAAATTTCTCGATTCCTTCCACCGGGCACTCATTGAAATCAAGTGCGTAAACCTTCGCGCCAAGATCGACGAGCATTTCCGCAGCAGCCTTGCCCATACCGCTGGATGCGCCTGTGACGACGCATATTTTTCCATTGTATCCAAAGTAGTCTTTCATAATTGTTTTTTCCTCCGCTTCTAACTTAGCAGGATTCCTATATTAAAAAGTTTACAAATATGGATATACTGTAAACTTTAAGCTAGAATGTCAGTATGAACAGAACCGCCGAGAAAAACAGAAGAAAGATTGAGAAGGCATTACTGAAGATCATGAAAACCACGCCCTTTGAAGAGATCTCCGTATTGCGGGTATGCAAGGAGGCGGACATCTCCAGAACAGCTTTTTATCATCATTTTCCAAGCCTGGATGATGTGCTGCTTTCCGCCTATGAGGCAGCCCATGAAAAAGCCTTTGGAAAACGGGAGTGGACAGCGGCTTATTTCAGAAGTGATCAGTTTCTGCGCGATATGATTTCGTTCTTCGATCATAACAGTGAACTGATCACTGTTCTCAGACACTGGGACTTACTGAACAGGGTGGCTTCCTTGCCAACCCAGAAATCACTGCTTTCCGCATCCGAGGAAAATGATGAAATCCTCTCATCTTATCCGGAATACACCATGGTGTATTTCTGGATCCGTCCGTTCACGATCTGCAACATGTGGCTGCGGGGCGGCAAAAAGGAAACACCGGAGGAACTCTTTGAGATCATCCGTCATATGAATGAGCTATGATTCTTTTTCTCTAAGCGCATTGCTTTACTCAGAATTTATGACTGTTACAATTTCAACAGGAGAGTATGGAAATGACAAAGAAAATCATCGCGGTCAATGCCGGCCCGAGAATGGGCTGGAATACCGAAACATTAATCACAGAAGCTTCCAAAGGCGCCATCGATGCAGGTGCAGAGGTGGAACGCTTTGACCTGTTTCGTTTGGAACGCTATACCGGCTGCATTTCCTGCTTCGGCTGCAAGAAGAATCGTTTCAAAGGCCATTGCATCTGCAGAGACGGACTGACACCGGTGCTTGATGCGATCCATGAAAGCGACGGCCTGATCATCGGCTCACCGAATTACCTTGGCGAGCTCACCGCTTCCTTCCGCGCTCTTTATGAAAGACTGATCTTCCAGAATCTGACTTACAACATGGAAACACCTTCATGCAATGAAAGGGAAATCCCGGTGCTGCTCATCATGACCAGCAATGCGGGCGATACAGCCTATACGAATCTTCTGAACAATTACAAGGGAACACTGGACCGCTTCATCGGTCCGACAAAGGTGTTTGTTTCGGGAAACACATTACAGCTGAAAGACTATTCGAAAAATGACTGGGAATGGTCCATGTTCAATCCCGAAGCAAAGAAACAAAGACATGAGACAGTCTTTCCGAAAGAAATGCAGGAAGCCTATCAGCTTGGCAAAGAGCTTGCGGAATAACTCATTTTCAAAAACGATCCTCTGGCCTCATAAAAGACAGGGGATTTCATTTTGCCTGTTTGTCTGTTCCCCGGGGAACGGTTCTATACTGGAGAAAGACAAGAGGGGATAAACAATATGAGTGAAAACAGATTCAACGAGGAGGAGTTTCTCAAAAAGGTTGAGAATGCGGCCAGAAAGGGAGCCAGTTCCAAAGGAATCGTGGGACCGATTCTTCAGTACGTACCGATTCTGATCGTTCTGATTGTGGTGTTCATGATCGCAAACAGAGTTAATGCGTTCGGCACCGGCGTCAGAGGATTCATGAATTTTGACAATGGTGCGGAAGAGAATGATCTTGTGCTGGAAAACCATGGAATACTCGGTTATACTGCAGCCAATTTCGAGGATGCCATTCTGGGTGACTCGGAAAAACTGAAAAAGCTGGAAGTGTTCAGCCAGGAGGTTTCCGATGTTTCCAGTGTCAAGGAAACAGGCTTCATTAACTGGGAAATCTTCTCCAAAAACCAGCTCATCACTTACAACGGCACTGCTGTTTACACCGTGGATCTTTCCACACTGAGTGCGGATGACATCGATTATGATGAGGAACAGAAGATCATCACACTCCGCATTCCTCATGCCGTGCAGGAGGAGATCAACATTCCTGAAGATCAGATCCAGTTCGGCGATACCAATGGCGGACTGCTTGCCTTCGGTGAGATTAAAATGAGCGCGGAACAGGCAAGTCAGATCCAGGCAGGCGCAAGAGAAAAGATGGAAGAAAAACTCAAAGAGGACAATGTTCTGGAAACCGCCGACCGTTTCGCAAAACTTGCGGTATGGGAAATGTATTCACCGATTATCAAAGGCGTAGGCAAAGACTGCAGTCTGGAAGTGGAGTTCCGGTAATTCAGACAGAAAGAAATATGCGTGTCATCCGGCATTTGGCGGAAGACACGCATATGTTTTATTAATCAGTGTTTTTTTGGAATGTAAACTGTTTTGCGGACAATCAGAAACTCTTCCTGCTTTCTGTTACAAAAGCGATCAGTGCCAAAACCACAAAGATACCGGCTGCCAGAATGAACTGCACACTCAGCGATTCACTGAATACGGATAACAGTGAACCGAGATACGGAGCCGCGAAAGCGCCGAGACCCTGAAAGACAAGCACAGCCGCTGTTCCTTCCGCGCCATAGGAGGAAACACTTTCCTGAAGATATGGCACAAAGGCCAGATAGCCGAAACCGAGAAGGAAGGCACCGAGTGCGATCATGAAGAAACCTGAAGCAAATGAAGCAGTGAGGAATCCGAGTGCGCAGATCAGATCGAATACAGCAAGCGAGATTCTTTTCAGATGTGCTGTCATTTTTCCATAGACGGCTCCGGCAATCATGGAGCCTGCTGAGATACACATGACAAGAAGACTTCCGGTGCTGCTTCCTGTAATATTCTTCACGGATGCGAGCGAAGCGCATTTGATGACAAAGAGCGTCGCGGCTAATACGGAAACAAACATGATCACACCGTTGAAATAGAGATTCAGCTTTCCTTTGTTCTGTGCACCTTCAGCAGCTGAAGTTCTGATGGAACCGGTATGAGGAATGAAGAATAAGACAAGCAGGAATACGACAAAGCCGCAGAGATAGACAAGGAAGGAAACATTCCAACCGTATACAAGCAGTCTTCCCGCAATAAATGTTGTCACAAGGGAAGCCAGTCCGCCTGCGCTTCCCTGCAGACCGATCATCTGACTTCTTTCTTCTCCTTCAAAGAAACGGACAATCAGAATCAGAAGGGAAGATGAGATCAGACCGCATCCGAAACCGAAGATTGCTCTGGCAATGAGAATCAGATAAACATTGTTCAATATCACCGGGACTGTTCCGGCAGCTGCACCGAAAAGGCATCCGGCAAGAACAGTCTTTTTATAGCCGATCGCAGAAGCGATTTTGTTTGATATTAATACAGCTGCCATGGAAAACAGGGAAGGGATAGTTGTTAAAAGCTCAATCAATGAGAGCGGTACATTCGGGAACGCTTCCGCCATGGCAGGGATATTACCCGCAACAGCGTTGACGGATGCTGTTACGAAGCAGCATGACAGCAAAGCAATTTTCAGAATCAGGTTGTTTTTCATGTGGTGTGTACCTCCGCAAACACAATATACATGAAAAGCAAATGCATTTGAATTACTTATATAACATATATATCTATGCAATAAATGAATACAAAGAAAAGAGGCATGGTTCTGCTTTCACGGCGTTCCCGAATGTCCATTGCGTGCTATGATAGTGTAAGAATGACAGTCATCACACAGGGAGGTTTCCTATGGACACAAAATCAAAAAAGCTGGCCGCGGCATTGTTAACTGGTATTTTCTGTATCATTGTATTTGCCGGTCTTGCGCTGTTCTTCTTCATGTTTGAAGAAATGCCGGTTCTTATCCGTCTGGTTTACGGATGCGCATTCAGCGGCTTATGTTTCGGAATGTCCTGTGTTGTGACACAGCGGGTTCAGGAAATCCGCAAAGGAGAAGAAGATGATCTTAACAACTACTGACACCTTCCCGGGAAGAACCTATGAAATCCTCGGTGTTGCCAAAGGCTCCACCGTACAGACCGTCAACGCGATCCGTGATATCGGCGCAGGTCTTAAGACACTGGTCGGCGGCGAAGTGGTCAAATACAATGAGCTCATGAACACGGCCAGAGCGCTTGCGACAAAGCGCATGTGCGAAGAAGCGGAAGCGATGGGTGCGGATGCCATAATCTGTGTCCGTTATGCCTCGGCCTCCATTATGCAGGGAGCTGCCGAAGTCATGGCATACGGCACGGCGATCGCATTTACAGGCTGAAATTGAGAATGCCCGGACAGGCATTCTTTTTTTCTGCAGTGAATCATTGTGATGACATGTTCAATCCGGAATCCCCTGGCATTTTTTCTGCAACTGTGATGAGATTGAATATGAATGAAGGAGGATGAATATGATGAACGATAATCAGAATACTCTGGAACAGATCATGAATGAAATCAGATCAAACCTCAGCGGCGATGCGGATGCGGATCTGAGATACATTCATGAACAGATGGAAACGTATAAAAACCATGAACTCGCAAAGGAAATCATCCGTGCCTGCGGAAGGCTGATGAGTGAAATCATGCCCGAAGAACTCAGACAGAAAATGCAGGAAGCCATGAAGAAGGACTTCGGCGGCTTCAATGACACAATCAGAACGGTTCATGAAAAAATCGATGCGCAGGAATTTGATACAGCGCTTAAACTCATGGAAGAACTGGTTGAAAAGATTGAGTCACTGCATGGATTTGAGGATGACTCGGTCAGTGAATACAGATACTTCCATGAACCCTTTGAGGAAATTCTCTATCTCCATACGGCAAAACCTGAAAAAGAAGTCCGTCATGCGGGTATCGACTATACGGAAGTCTATATGCTTTACGGCAGCCTGCTGGTAGAACATAAACAGTATGAAAAGGCACAGACCGAATTGCGCAAGGGACTTCATTACAATCCGGCTGATTTCTTTCTGGCAATGGAATATATCGAAACATTCAAGGCGCTCGGAAAGATCGATGAATTCTTCCGTCTCAGCAAAGAAGCATTCAAAATTGCTTTCAGACGGGATTACATTGCCCGCTGTTACCGCAACCTCGGCTATTATTTCATTGAAAAAGAGCTTTGGAGTGAAGCGGTCTCCTGCTATCTGATGAGCCAGGTGTTTGAACCTGATGCATCGCAGGCAGCCAATGAGCTCTTCTATATTGAGCAGAAAACACAAGGGAAGGTGAAACAGCCTTCGCCCAGACAGCTCCAGGAGTATGCGGAGAAATACGGTTTCCCGCTCGGTCCTGACGGGGATGTACTCAGAATTGCATATTCTTACGGCAAACACTATATGGATCACAAAGCATTCGAACCGGCCAGATATTTCCTTACCATAGCTTATGATCTGACAAAGGATGATACCGTCAAAGAGATGCTCGATACCATCTCAAGAGTCAGCTGATATGTTCGGCACAAAGAAAAAACCGATCACGCTTGCAAAGAACACCCGATGCATGAAATGCGGAAAGAGAATCAAAGACAATTCCCGTTATACTTATGTCAACGGAAAGCTTTATTGCGAACAATGTGCAAAACGGAAGAAAGATCTGGATTTACTGAGCTTCATGATGATCTTTGATGATGATTGAGAAAAGGGAAGATCGATGAAAAACAAAGAGAAATACGATCTCAGAGATCTCGACTATATTGTGTCAGAGGATTATATAGAAATCATTCATCTGGGATTCACCAATGAGAGAGCGGCAATCATTCACCGGGTGTTCGATGAACCGCCGTTCAGAGCATTTCTGAGATGGCTGGAAGAGGAAGCCGTTTAAATCATTAATACCAAATACAGACCGGGCCAGCCGCTGTCATGATTGACATGCAATCTGCCCGGTTTCTTAATATTCGGGAAGTGAGTACATTTTATGGATTTCACAATATATAATGGGTTGGCTCAACGATACCTGATCCGGGTGACAGGCAGTTCAAAGACAAAACAGATCAAGGAGACAAAAATGTCAGATTATAAGAGATATATCACAGCAGCACTTCTCGGTATGAGTGTATTGACGACAAGCGCATGCACAGGAAATACAAATCCTTCCCCCAATGAATCAGAAACATCTGATGTGACTGAAATCAAAGCGTTCTATCTTGGCGTCAAGGATTACGGCAAAGAGAATGTTGATAAGGATCATATTGAAGAATTCCGATACCGCTTTGAAGTGGATGGCAAAGAGGTGCTGTATGCCATCGACAACAGCGCAAAGGATGCGGATGGCAATCCTGCTTACCCGATCCAGAATGTCCTCAAGGAAAACTATCTTTACCAATTGAGCGTGAAAGATGATACTGTCACAGACGCATATGAAATTCTGGCGAATATTGTGCCATACATACCACCCGTCAAGTCAACTCCCGGTGAGATGACCTTGACCAACTTCCTTAAGACCGCATTGATGCCGGTCGGCACAACTCTTTACATGTATGGCGGAGGCTGGGACTGGCAGGACACAGGCACGGCCATCAATGCGAAATCATTCGGTGTATCAACTGACTGGGTCAGATTCTTCAATGAACATGATGAAAACTATACCTATGACGCCATTGACGATGATGACACAAAGGTGAATCCTTCCGAGAGCTATTTTCCTCACGGCGGGTACAACGAATACTATTATGCCGGACTGGACTGTTCCGGATATGTGGGCTGGACGGAATACAACTTCTTTGAAACCGAAGAAGGGCAGCACGGCTATGTCAGATATGCGGATGAGATGGCAAAGGATCTCGCTGAGCGGGGTTATGGCGAATGGACACAGGACATTAAATTCCCAGATGAAACAAACGGATACGAAATGAAACCCGGTGATGTCATGAGCATTGACGGTCATGTGTGGATCTCACTTGGCACATGCGATGACGGCAGTGTTGTGATCTTACACTCAACACCTTCCAAAAGCAGAACAGGACAGCCGGGCGGCGGTGTTCAGATCAGTGCCATCGGTATTGATCAATCCTGCGAGGCATACAAACTGACAGAACAATATATGTCGGAATATTATCCGGTATGGTCTGAACGCTATCCCGCCAAATTGTGCAATCCAGAGATTTATTTTGAATTTGAAGGGGACGCATCCGGAAGATTCACCTGGGATACATCCGGTAACGGCAGGATCTCAGATCCCGATGAATTGCAGCAGAAGAAGCCGGCAGAGGTTCTCGAAATCCTCTTCGGTGAATCTGAAAAGAATATTTAATCAGCTTCTCCCACTTTGCCCGGATTGAAATGATCCGGGCATTTTAATGGAAAAGAAAAAAGGAACCGAGCACCCCATCCTAGAACTTAATCAGATGGTAAAAAACCCAGTTCCTTCGCAATGATTTTAGCAGAATTATTTTAATAAGCAAGGTTATTCAGTGAAGGGGCTCTGCTCGATCATGCATGCTTTCTGTCGGGACAGAACGGAATTATATAAAAGTATGAAATACAAAGAACTCACAAAAAAATATCCGTTTCTGATCACATGGATCAGCGCCGCATGGAATCTCATCTATGGTGTTTTCCTTGCGTTTGCCGGTATCTTTCAGAAGTCTTACTGGTATATCACTCTGGCCGCATACTTTCTCGTGCTCGGTATCAGCCGTGTCATGGTGAGTGCCTTCAAAGAGATCAATGAGAAGAAAACGATGAAACGGCTGGGCTTTGTATTCCTGTTTCTGGCCGTTGTCATCAGCGGAATGATCCAGCTTTGCATCAGGGAGGGAAGAAATCCTTCCCGCACAATGATCAGCGCAATCGCTCAGGCGACATACGCATTCGTATTAATCGGTATCGCCATTTTCAATATCATAAGATCCCACCGCAGAAAAGATGACAGGATGATCATGATCCGTTCCATTTCCATGGCTTCAGCCATCGGTTCCATGTTATCGCTAGAAAGAGTGATGCTTGGCACATTCAGCCAGGCGGCTACACAGTTCACCGTAATGATGGAGGCATATTCGGGCTTCGGCGCATTTGCGATCATTGTTCTGCTTGGCATTCACCTGATCCGCAGAAGCAGGAAAACCTCAAAAACAGAAGCAAACTGACCGGCTGTAAAACTGTATCGATAACTAAAGGTTTTCAGGAACTGTATTAATTCCGCGAAAACCTTTTTTCAGTACAAAAAAACGACATTCCCTTAACAGGAATGCCGTGCGCAAGCAACGAATTAAATAACTACGTCCAGAGTTTTGTCTTTCTGCCACTTTCTGAGCTTGAGGATCATGAATACAGTCAGTATCAGCATCAATGCAAGCACAGCCAGGGCAATGATACCGAAATCCTCACTGCGTCTGATCATATTGAGCGAGTAGTCAAACACTGTATGGATGAATGCCGGCAGAACGATCGCAAGCATCGTACAGGACTTATTGTCTTTCACTTTGCCAAGACCCCAGTAATATCCCATGATCACACCGAATGTGAAATGGAAGGGTGTCAATGCGCGGATGATGGCAAGCACGACGTTTCCTTCCGCATAGCCGATATCTTCCGACGCCTGGAATCCGATTGCCACAATCGCAAAGCAGATCAGAGCGTCCATCCATGTACGCACAACACCTTCTTTTTTCATGACAGCCTTTGCGCAGAAGAACTTCATGACTTCCTCGGCAAGACCGACCAAAACAAATGTGCGGCAGAAGATCAGCAGTGCCGAACCCCATGTCAGCGGAGTATTTCCCTGGGCGGCGAGCTGATCCAGAATCTCCTTCGCAGTTTCAGCATTAAAGAGCGCAGGCAGATTTTCCGGTCCGATCTGGATCACCAGAGTGATGATCGCGCCAAGCAGGGTGATCACTGAAGCAAGGATACCGGAGATAACGCCGGCAATCAGAAGCTTTATAACTGTGTATTTAGGAAACGGATTGTCCTTTTTGATTCTGAGCATCCATATCAGCAGAGCGGCTGATACGGGGAGTGCCAATAAAACTGGTAACATACAATACCTTCTTTCGCTTTTTAACTAGTTCACAATACCACAAAATCATGAATCGCGTCAGTTTGAAGACAGAGACTAAAGGCAAAGACTTTCTGTATAATAACAATAGAAGTCAGGTGTTTACCGGAAAGATGAGGATCATCATATGAAGAAAAAAGGACTGATCATCGGAATTATACTGCTGGCTGTTTCCGCGCTTGCATGGCTGCTCAGCAAATGGGCATATCATATGGGCGGAATGGTCATGGACGGACCGGATGAGTATTATCATCGCTGGTATCTGATCTATTCATTTTTCATCACTGCCGGTAAGTATTTCCTGATTGCCGGTATCATTGTGACTGCGGTTTTCCTCATTCTTTCACTCCGGAAGAAACCATAATTTGTTTCAAAACATTCATCTGTATCAAAAAACGCTCATCGCAATACAATGTCATCAAGTTAGGACATTGAAGAAACTGGGCTTGAAAAGGTTTCAACTATTAGGAAGTTGAGGCCTTTTTTCTTTAAAAAAACTGCAAAAAACACTTGACAGAA
>CACWLH010000011.1 GCA_902761625.1 uncultured Erysipelotrichaceae bacterium | reverse complement strand
CAGAGACACCTGTGACAAATCCCAATGCCTCTTACACCGATTCATCCGCATTTGCCGGATTTGACTCCTATACAACCGATTACAGCGCATCATATGTGGCGGATGCCTATGCGGGCGGTGAAGTTGTCATGGGAAAAACACTGCTTAAGGATTATTACAAAGGTGTCATCAATGAGGTGGAAGAGCTGGATGATGTGACCCATGATGATACCAATGAAGTTGAAATGATTGAGCCGCACAAAGCTGCCAAAGTAGAAACTACAAATATCGGCCCGTTCGGTGATGAAAATGTATTCTATGTATATAACAATACGGATGCGCCGGCAAAGGCTGAGGACTGTGTGATCATCGGTGTTGAGAATGAAGCAGATGTTCCTGTATCGTTTGCCAATGGAATCGTGATCTATCAGCGTAATACAATCCAGCTGAAGGAAGATCCGGCTGAAGCCTTCAAAGCAATTCTCGGTGAGCCGTATGAAATGGACGTGGATGATACGAAGAATGAGTATACATGGCGTGATCAGAACAATGACCATATCTTTGAAGTCGATGTCTATTCCTCAGACGGAATCTGGCAGATCATTGAATACAAATATGTGAATTTCTCATTTTAAGAACTGAATAAACCTGTAAGAACTGAACAGCCATGAAACAGACGGGCGTCTGAATCATGGCTGTTTTTAAATATGTGCAAGAGATGACAGATATATCACATTTATGATCAGGAGGATTTCTTCTGATCTGTTTTTGCATATTGACTGCGGTATTCCGCCGGTGTGCAATGAGCATATTTCCTGAACAGAGAATAGAAATAGGGAAGATTGTCATAACCGCATTTCAAAGCGATTTCCTTGATCGACAGATCACTGAAAATCAGAAGGTTTTCAGCTTCTCCCATCTGCAGCTGGAGAATGTACTGACGGATGGAATAGCCGGTATGTTTATGAAATTGACGGGAAAGATAGAAAGGGGAAATGAAAAACATCGAAGCGAGCTGATCAAGGGAGCAGCCGAAGGAAGTTTTTCCTTTGGCAAAACGGAAGGGGAATTTTCACAGCATTTCAGTACCAGTGAAATCAGTGCCCCGGCGAGTCTGTTCTGCAAGTCTCTATCTTTGTCATTGCGGTTCTGTTCAAGGTAAATGAATAACTCCCTGATCAACGGTTCATCTTTGACAGAAAGAAAGGGGACGGCATCATCCGCAATGAGATGATTGATCTTCATATCTTTCAGATGCACCTGATCAAAGGAAATGCAGATTTCCTGCAAAGGTGTATCTCCTTCCGCTTTTTCCGCATGGATCACACCTGCGTTTTTAATCAGAAGATCTCCTTCTGAAAGTCTTTTGGATATGCCGTCAGACCAGCATTCCAGTGTGCCTGAGATGATACAGGAGAGTTCGAGTCTGTCCTGGTGGCGGTGCAGGGGGAAAGACCACGAAGAACCGGCGGGTTCTTCGATATAGACGATTTCGGTAATGACCGGGGAATGATCCTTTTCAAACAGCATGATTGTTATCCTCTTGACAGAATTTTACAATGCGGCGCAAGAAATTGAAATGAGAACGCAATAATCTGCAATAAATATGTCATTTATTACCCAAACATACCGTTTTATTCGCAAAATACTGTAATCATTTTCTGGTTTTTCGGAATAGAAAACGCAAGAAAACACAAATACAATACAGTCACAAAGAAAGAGAAGAGGTAACAGCAATGAAAGCAGCAATCTACCATGGAATTGAAAATGTGAGCGTGGAAGAAATCCCCATGCCTGAGTGCGGAGACAATGATGTCATTCTGAAAAATGTGCGCGGAAGCATCTGCGGCACTGATATCGGAGCATATTATCACGGCGGCGATGATGCGGGTATTTTCCCGGAAAACACATTCGGACATGAAATGTCTTCCGTTGTTTATAAGAAAGGAAAGAATGTTTCAGATGAGATCCGGATCGGCATGAGAGTATTCCCCAATCCCACTCTCTCCAAAAGAGCGGACAGCGGACTGTCCATGCTTGAGATCTGCGATGAGTGCGGCGCATTCTCAGAGTATGTGCAGATCCAGGATGCAGAACTTGATTACAACCTGTTTGAACTACCTGAAAATGTCAGCTTCGATGAGGCAGCAATCATCGAACCATTCTCCGTTGCCATGCACGGTATCAATCAGGTGAATGTCAAAGCAGATGACAGAGTCGTCATCTTCGGCGCAGGTATGATCGGTCTTTGCACATTGTCCGCATGTCTTTCCAAAGGTGTAAAGGAAATCGTGGTTGTTGATATCAATGAATGGCGTCTTGAGAAAGCGGCAGATATGGGAGCCATTCCCTTCAACTCCGCAAAAGGCGATGTCAAGGAGTTCTTAAGAGATCTCTTCGGCAAGGATGTGAGCAATCTCGGCGGAAGTCCTGCCTGCGATGTAGATGTCTATATTGACACATCCGGTGCACCGATGATTCTTCCGACCATTCTGGATTGCGCAAAACCACATGCACGTGTATCCATTGTCGCTCTTTATCACAGAAATGTATCACTCAATCCATATCTGATCAGCTGTGCGGAGATTGAGATCAAAGGCTCCTTCGCTTATACAAATGATGATATCCGTGAAGTGATTTCCGTTCTGAAAAACAAAACAACCCCGGTTGCCGGTATCATCACACATCACTATCCGCTTGATCAGATCAAAGAAGCCTTCACAATGGCAGCCAATCAGAATGAATCATTGAAAATCCTGATTGACCATGAAGCTTAAACATTCAAATCAGTAGCAGAACGAACTGGGCCAAGGCTCAGTTTTTCTGTGTTTATCTTAATGACAATAGAGGACACAACATTGACCGTTCCGTGGGGAACAGTCATAGAATTGCGATTGACAGCAGTATGTGAATGATGAATCACAGCGGATTAAGAATCATTGAGGTCTCAATCAACGTATAATGAAATTGTGATATCCAGGTTTGAGAACAATCATGAGCAGATGTGCGGTGAACGAAATGATATTTGTTTTGAATGTCTGTTGATCTGTATATCAGTGCGTGCGTTTAGAGGAATTGCTTTATGAAGAAAGTAAGAAATATTCTGGTAATCCTGTTACTGGCCATATGTATGACTGCCTGTTCCGCTTCACAGGCGGATGACGAATCCGTACAGACTGTACAGACAATATCAATGCCTGATTTGATTGGCGAATCAATGGTAAAGGCGGTTGAGAAATTGGAAGAACTCGGCTTTACGGATGTGCAGACAAAGAAGAGTGATGAGACAGCCGATGAGGATCGTTTTGTCGTGGTTTCGCAGAATCATGAGGCAGGCAGTCAGCTGGATCCTTCGGAAGCGGTGATCCTGGATTGTCTGAAACAGTTTGAAATAGTGCTTGCCGTGACATCCGATGCCAACTGGCTGTTTTCCAAGTATGACATGGATATTTCCCTGGATGATGAGAAGATTGCGACCGTAAAAAACGGTGAAACAGTCAATGAGAATGTGATCGCTCTGGAAGGGGAGCATATCCTGACTGTAAACAAACACAATGACAATGAGCTTGCGGATACATATATCCTGAAACTCAATGCTGATATGGATATCGCTTTTGAAGTCAGCCATGGCAGATCAAGTATTTCAATTGAGAATGTACAGATGAATGAGCGGGAGGAAATTGCGGCAAGGACAGTGCCGACTCCTGTTCCAACCCCGACACCAAAGCCAACGCCAACGCCGACTCCCACTCCTGCGCCGACGCCCGTTGCGACGCCTGAACTGACAACGTTACCTGAAGTCACTTCCGAACCAGAAATAAGTGCTGAGCCTTCGGCTGAACCGGAATCTTCCGTCACACCCGAAGTGTCTGTACAACCCGAAGAGACTGCAGTACCTGAAGAAAGTGCTCTGCCAGCTGTAACCGAAGAAGCGCAAGCACCTTTGGAAAGCATTGTGCCAATGGAAACGGAAGAGCCTGCTGAAGTGACAAAGAACACAGAGGAACAGCCGGAAGAAACAGCCGAACCGCTGGAAACTCCTGAGCCTGAAGAGACACCGAAACCTTTCTCCACACTCTATGCGGATGCAAAGGAATATCAGAACGGAAGGGTGGGTTCCTACCAATTCAAGGTTCCCGATACATGGGTCAAGGGTGATAAACGCTTTGATCTGGACAAAAAAGGCAAAGGGGCTTACTTCACTTTTACACAAGGTGAAGAGGAAGATGTGAGATTCTATACTGTTCCGCGGATTTTCAATGAATATGTGAAACAGTTTGAATTTGAAGAAGTACTGGATCAGAAATCCAATTATTACTTTGCCGGAAACAAAACATCCTATGTCAAGGGAATCGAAAATACGGATGACAAAAAGAAAGTTATTCATGAGGTATATATGTTCGCCGATAAGCTCTTTGCAAAACCGGTGATCTTCAATTTTGTGCAGCCATATGATTCTGATCTGGATTATTCCGATGATTTCAGGGCTGTCATGAGTTCTATCAAGAATTACACATACAAGCTCAAGGATGTTCTGACCAAAGGGCATGAGCTTAAATACGAAACAGATGTGCTGGAATACTCAAACAAGGAAATTGATCTGACTACACTTGTTTCAACGGATAAGAAGGGAGTCACCTTTACCACCAATGACAAAATCGACTTAAGCAGATTAGGCGAATATACGGTTACCTACACCGTAGCAAGAGGCAAGATTTCCGTCAATGAGTCACATACCTTTACCGTTAAAGACACAAAGAAACCGAAGATCAAGTTTGATAAAAAGGAAATCACGCTCAAGTGGGACAAGGAGTTCGATCCCTATGACAACATCGTTTCCGTTAAGGATCCAGTGGATGGTGACCTTGAAATGGTGACGCGCGATCCCGGGGAGGCGGGAAACGGCTGGTATTATCTGGAAGGACCTGAATATTTTAATAATCCGGGTTCATATGAATTCACCGTGCATGCCTGTGACAGGCACGGCAATAAAACCAAAAAGTCATTCACGGTCAAACGCAAGAAGAAACCGGCGGAGAAACATGATTATATTGCCAACCGGAATACCGGCGTATTCCATTATCCGGACTGCCGTGCGGTCAGACAAATGAAAGAAAGCAACAAAGTTTATTTCTACAGTGTCACCCGTAAGTCAATGATTGACAGAGGTTACGATTCCTGCAACATCTGCAATCCGTAAACGATATTGTTAACTGCTTTCCTTATGAGACAGATCATGAGAGGATTTCTCTTAATCATGATGTCTCTGTGTCTTGGCTCCTGTTTAAAGAATACAGACACAGTGAATCATGAAGGGGAATCAGGTGTTGAAATCATTGATGAAAACAATTCTGTATCAGCCATTGATACAGAAGGTTTTCATTATGAGGATGTGCCTGCATATGACGGGAAGCCATATGTGATCATGAATGACAATCATCCGTACTCCATCAATGATTCAGTGACCGAATACATAAGGCTTGGAGAACCGGATGAACTTGGCAGATGCACAGATGCCGAGGCCATCATCGGTATTCATACTCTTCCCAAAGAACAGAGAGGATCAATCGGGGGAATCAGACCCACCGGATGGCAGACGGTCAGATATGATGATCTGATCGAAGGCAATTATCTCTATAATCGATGCCATCTGATTGCCTATGAAATCAGCGGTATCAATGATGATGAAAAGAACCTTGTCACAGGCACACGCTATATGAATGTGGAAGGAATGCTGCCATGGGAAAACCAGATCGTTTCTTACATCGAAACGACGAACAATCATGTTTATTATCACTGCACACCGGTATTTATCGATGATGAACTGGTATGCAGAGGTGTATTGATGGAAGCTTCCTCCATTGAGAAAAAAGATATGGAATTCTGTGTCTTCTGTTATAACGTTCAACCTGGTATTAATATCAATTACCTGAGTGGTGAAAGTGAAAGAGAGGAACAGGTTATCACAAGATCCATGACTTCTCTTTCTCAGGAATATGTCCTGAATACCAATACAAAGAGATTCCATTATCCCGACTGTGACAGTGTGAAGGCAATGAAAGAGAAAAACAAACGGGTGATCACCTCATCCAGAGAAGAAATCATTGATATGGGCTATCAGCCATGCGCTGTATGCAATCCTTGAAAAAAGATTCGAGGTCCACAAAACAATGAAAGGATGGCATACAATGAGAAGAAGAAACGAATTGCCTGCGTTCTGTCCGGTCTGTGAAGAATCGCTGTATATTGAAATCACTCCTGAATCAAATGATGATGATTATGTTGAGTGTGCCCATTGCGGGGCACAGATCAGAATCGGCGATGCGCTGGGCAAATATAACAGACTGATTGAGGAGAACCGCAGACTCAAAGAGATCAAAGAAGGTAAAAGGAGTACGGACATGTCTTTGCTGAATATACTTGATCCGGATACGGATTCCATTGAACTCAGACTCACCGGCGGAAAAGATGCCGTTTCAAAAAATACGCTTTCCAGTAATACCCGTGTGTTTTTCAATACAGGATTACCCGGAATCATATGGTTTGATTACAATACAAAAAAAGAATATGAGGTTCTTGAATATACCTGGAACGGACCGAGATACCAGGATGTCATGATACAGGATAATGATTCTTCCACTCATACAAGAGGCGGAAGGAAGGGAAGACTGGCCGGTGCGATCATCGGCACAATACTGATGCCCGGTCTTGGTACGGTGATCGGTGCAGCCGTCGGCACCGGCAAAAAAGAGGATTCAAATACCAGGGGACAGACCATCTCACATGTAGAAACGAGAGAAGTTCCCGTGAATGCCTATATGAAACTGCGTGACCTTGAAAGAGATCAGTTGGTCAATATCTCATTTGAGTGCACATCTGAAATGGATGTGAAGATCCGCAACAATATCACTCTCAATCTTGAGCAGGGGGCATATATCGAGTTTGATCAGCCTGAGCTTCTTCCTGAACCTGAGAAACAACCGGAAACCAAAGATGTCATTTCTCAGCTTAAGGAACTGAAAGCATTGCTGGATGACGGAGCAATCAGTAAAGAAGAATATGAGGTGCTGAAAAAGAAGCTGATCTGAAAAAGATTGAAAGGCAATGAATTATATTTGAAGCAGGCATCCCATCTGAACTGTGCCGGAACACATACTGTTTCTGAGCTGAGACAGATTGCATACAGGTAGGATATATATTCCTTGGGTAACTTGCAGATACATATGATTACGTATTCAATCCGCCTCTGAATGGCACACTTACGATCAATCACAAAGACAGATCAAAGGAAAAGAGTTTGCCATAAATATTGAAGAGAATCCGGGATTATACGGAAATCACCGATACGCAGTCTTGTGATTAATCTTGCCGTATGGATGACAGAAATAAAGGAGCGTCGTATGCAGGAAACATTCACAATTAAGTACAGATTCCATTGGTGCGGACCATGTGTGCAATACGAAGATACAAAAGATGAAACAGTCATTGACTCTGATGGCCGTTTTATTGTGCGTCATTATGATCATCATGGACCGAACGGACATTTCCGGCTCATCAGACGAACTACAGGCTCTGCAGACCCAAAAGAAATCGAGAAACTGTATGAAGCATTGTTAAACATCATACATGTTCATAATGGATGTGCAGCGAGTACAGATGTGGATGCAGAAGTAATATTGGCTGAACCAGGGTTGAAAATATCCGCTGATGCGTTTCTGACTGATGAGGATAGCAACTTAAGCAGTTTGATTGAAGAGTTTATGAAAGATCTCAATCTGCAATAAACTACGGTTCATAATCATAAAGCAGACCATACATTGATATTCCGGACTTCACAAAGAATTCAAAGCGAAAAGAGCATCCATGGATGAGTTTGTTAAGAGAAAGGAGAATTCTTTCAATTCTGCATATCGTTCAGGATGTTTTTGTTATGCGGCGACAGCTTAACCAATAGTTAAGAAGCTGAGGTGAAAGCCTGTGTACCTTGACCGTTCCATGGGGAACGGTTTTATTGTGATTTTAATAAAGGTAAGAATGAAAACCATAAACAAAACAGAAATTATGGAGGGCTTATGAAGAAAATAGTGAATTGTCTGCTGGCTGCTTTGATCAGTTTAACCCTGATCAGCTGCGGAAGAAGTACTGATACCGGCGAGAAGGTTGAAATGGCAAATGTCGTGGACCTGACCTTGCCGGAAGCAAAGTCAAAACTTGAGAAACTCGGTTTCACAAACATATCTGTCAAAGACTTTGACGAGAAATGGGATGAAAACAGATATATCGTCAAAGAGCAGGATCATCCAGAAGGAACAGAGGTTGGCGTCAATGAACAAATCACTCTGACATGCGCAAAGAAATGCTACGTATATCTGGCTGTTACATCTGAAGCGAATTTGTTTTTCTCGACTTATGACATTGATCTGACTGTTGCGGGGAAAAAAGAAAGCACAATCAAAAACGGTGAATCCTATAAAAACCTGTATACAGCCATTGAAGGAAAATATGAACTGAAAGCAGTGAAGCACGGCGATGATGGTATAAGCGGAACAGAAACTATAGATGTTCATGATGATACGACTTACGAGTATGAACTTTCACATACAAGCTCATCAATCACTTTTAACTTAGTTAATCAATCTGCGGGAGTCGATGCGTCGATTATTGATGAATACATGAATGCTCCGGAGCAGGAAGATGCTTCAGAAGATTCTCCTGCATATAAGGACTTCAGCGTTGGCAGTTTCAGTATAATAGTTCCTGAAAACTGGGAAGAGAGCGACGGTGCTTGTGTTTCACCGGATGATAAAGCAATGGTGAAAAAAAGTGAAAACGAAGATACTAAATGGACTGAAGCTAATGTGGAAGCTGCACTTAATAAATATCTGGAATCATTGGGAGAAGACAATGTCATTGAATACAATACCCGTACGATAAACAAAATAAAAATGTGGCATGCGGTTTATAAAACAGCAACCAATGATAATCATCCTGTGACCTGTACCACATATGTATTCATAGATCCGGAAACAACAAAGCTGGAAGAAGTCAGTTTCTATCAGATGGATGACAGTGATGTTGATTATACGGAAGAATTCGAAAGAATCATCAACTCAATTTACAGAGTTGAAAATGCGGAGAGTGATACTGCGGAATCAGATGACAGTGAGGAACAGCCGGTACCGGAAGAAACCGCAACACCGGAACCGACATCAACACCGGAACCAACACCGACACCTGAACCTGAGAAAAAGAAATCATTATCTTATACAACCAATGACCTTGAAACGGCGAAGAAGGGCAATACGGGTGTATTTGCATACGCCAGCAGTGCAACTTACACAAATTATTACATTATTGATTTTGATGAAGGCTATGTATATTTCTTTGCGGACGGAAACGGGGATGAGACCTGTGACAGAGTGAAAATCGAATCTGGTGATTTGAACAGTGTGTTGATTATTACCTACCATGATGGCGGGGATGAGTGGTCATATGGATTGCATTTCAAGCGGAAGAATCAACCAGATACATTAATACTTCAGGAAGAGGATGGCTACGAACACAAATACACTTATACTGACCTGGATAAGGCGCTGGAAATCAGAGATACAAAGAAAATGATTGATTATTAATAGCTCGGAAAACAAATAACTAAACTCTATTCTGGATTTGAAACATTCATCTGATTGGCATAATTATGAAAGGTGCTGACTAAAAATGTTGGCACTTTTTTTACTGAACTGAATTCAATGCTGTGACGTTTTTTTGTACACCCCTTTCACTTACTCTAACAATGGGAAGGAAGCAATCAGGGATGAAATAACAAAAAAGATAAAAAATACAAAAATAATTCTTCGAGGTCCAAATTTCTTGAAATTGATTATGTAAGTTATTGAGTGAAGGGGAGATTCGCATGAATGACAGCATTAATCGTGGGATTCCGGAAATGGACATGGAAAGCTTCGCTGATTATATTCAACGGATGATTGACCAGTACCATATCAAGCGGATTGACATCTCAAGAAGCACCGGTATTTCACAATACTATTTATATAAAGTCCTGGATGGAACCAGGAGAACCATCCAGAGGGACTATGTGATCGCCATCTGCTGCGCAATCGGTATGAATGTGTCCGAAACCCAGCATGCCCTGGAATTAAGCAACATGGAATCATTGGATATCAATGATCCCAGAGACAAATTGATCATCAATTCTTTTGAAGAAGGAACTACCGTATACAAGCTTAATGACAGACTGGAAAAAGCAGGTTATCCATGGCTTCACGTCAGAAGAGACATGGATGAAGCCGCATGATTGAGCACAGCATGCTCAATGTGCTTTTAATCGGAAAACAATATCATTCATTTTCCGATTAAAAGCACAGAAATTGATCGCTATACATATTATGAATCGGGGGAATCTGCTTTATTGCTTATTTTGATTAAACAGTCCGAAAGGGCAGTTTTCTTTGTCAGACATACAACTATGGGCGGCTATTTAGTCATAGTTGATCTGTGCGGATTGTGATGACTTTATGATATGTAAAAACTGCAACCGGCAGTCTCACAAATTCTGATGGGAAAAGGCTAAGATAAATGTTGAAAAATTCAAATGAAATATAAGAGTAATCGCAAGGATTTCTATATATAAGAGAAATGGGGCTAAACTGTATTTGTGTCATTTGACGTTTTTGAGTGATTGGTGCTGAGAATAATCGGACAACTCTGGCTATGCTATAATAATTTTGCAAAAGGCCTCCAGAGTTGAGGCGAAGAGGTTAATGTGATTAAGTACATATGCAGACATTGTAACGATCTAGAATGTGAGTCGAGTGTTTGTCCTGTGTGCGGAAGCAGGACAAATCTTTTGTCTGCCGAAATATACTATTGCAAGCACTGTAATGCACCGTCCTTTACAAAGGAATGTCCTGAGTGTCATGCCGAGTGCACTAAAGTAGGTTCAGATTTAAGACCCGTATTCGCACAGGAACGTTTGTTATTAGAAATCCTTACAGGCAAGCCTATGGCTTTTGCCGGCAAATCCGTATGGTCTTCTCAAAGTAATACATATTGGGTTGACGGTGAAAAAGTCAGGATCAATTTATCTGAATTAAGAAAGAAAGATCCGGCAAGAATTATCGAGCAACTGAAACAGTATGAAGAAGATAACAGACAGTATGTTGAACATGATACGGATAACGAGAATATTGCCCGCTTTTTAAAACTTAATAGTTACAGACTGTCTTCTATTACAGAAGAAGCTTGCAATTATATAAGGAACATATCAAAATGATGAATGAATAACATTCATGAGTCCCTGATCATCTCTTGAAACAGGAGCTTCAATGGCAGGCTCCTTTTCAATATGGAACAACAGATCTACGCCGTATGCCTTCGATCCGCTGCAGACATGCAATGCATGAGACTGTCCTTTAGCGCACACATTAATTTTTTTGTCAATGGAACAGGCAATTTTCAGCCGCTATCATATAAATGAAGAAAGAATTAAATTCCATATCATTATAAATAACCGGTGAAACAACACTGCATGCATAAAAAAGAAGGAGGACATCTTTATGCGTTTCAACAACACTTTTTCACCGTACAGAATCGGCTCAGTGGACATCAAGAACAGACTGATCATGCCGGCAATGGATTCCGGTGTATTTGATCAGAAGGGCTTTGTTTACCAGCCGACACTGGACTACTACGGAGCACGCGCAGCCGGCGGTTTCGGACTGATCATCATTGAAATCACAGCCGTCGAACCCACTGGCGTCGGTATGCCGTGCGAACCTGCAGGATGGACCGATGAGTGCATTCCGGGCATGACAAAGCTTGCCGCGACCATTCATGAACATGGCGCCAAGACAATTGTTCAGCTGCACCATGCCGGCAGAGAAACAGTTTCCGCAATGGCGGGAAAGGTTGTCGCACCTTCATCCGTACCGTGTCCGACCAACAGAGAGACACCGCATGAATTCACAACCCAGGAAGTATATGATCTGATTCAGCACTATGTCGATGCGGCAGTCAGAATGAAGAAGGCAGGCTTCGACGGTGTCGAGATCCACGCTTCCCACGGCTACATGGGCGGCCAGTTCCTCTCTCCGAGATCCAACAAGCGTGTCGATGAATTCGGCGGCGGCGTGGAAGGAAGGGCATACTTCATGAAGCTCGTCGTGGAAGGCATCAAGAAGGCATGCGGCCAAGACTTCGCAGTCACAGCCCGTCTTTCCTCAAGAGAAAACAGAATCGGCGGCATTGAGATGGAGGAAACCATCGTATTCGCTGCCATGCTGGAAGAATACGGATATGACGCACTGCATATTTCCGCAGGCACCTATGAAACATGGGAGACCATCGTACCGCCTACCGCATGGCCCAGCGGCTGGAACCTCGCAAATGCGAGAAGAGTCAAGGAGGCAGTCGATATTCCTGTCATTTCTGTCGGTCTCTTCCATGATCCGTGGACCATTGAGACAGCCATCAGAAGAGGAGACTGCGATGCGGTATCCCTGGGACGTCAGTCCATCGCTGATCCGGCATTCCCGAACAAAGCAGTGGGCGGCGCCGTTGAGGACATCATCCCCTGCATCGGCTGCACACAGAGATGCATGGAATTCAACTATCCTGAAAATCTGATGCCGGGCGACTGGGGTGTCGGATGTATGTACAATCCGCAGTCCAGCCACAGAGCGGACAGAATGCTGACAAAGACAGACGCGCCGAAGAAGGTCGTGGTCGTCGGTGCAGGTCCGGCCGGTCTGACAGCTGCGTGGATGAGCGCATACCGCGGACATGATGTCACATTGCTCGAAAAGAATGACAAGCTTGCGGCCGGCGGACAGCTGCGCATCGGCGCATTCCCTCCGTTCAAGCAGCCTCTGACAAGAGAAATCAGATATATGCTGCACATGTGCGAAAAGAACGGCGTTGACATGAAATTCAACTGCGAAGCAACTCCTGAAATCATCAAGAGCTTCAATCCGGATGTCGTCATCGTCGCAACCGGCGCAACTCCTTCCGTTCCGCCGATCAAGGGACTCAAGGAAACAGGCGTGGTTCTTGGCAATGACGTATTGCAGGGAACACCTGTGCTGCAGAAGAGCTGCCTGATCATCGGCGGCGGTGAAGTCGGTGCGGAAACAGCCGAATACGCAACAGACTACTGCTCAAGAGTCGCGATTGTGGAGATGCTGCCGGAAATCGTTCCGACACTCTATCTGACCGTGCGCAACGCAATGCTCAAGAGAATCAAGGAAGAGGAAATCGAAGTCTATACCAATACCAAGGTTCTCGAATTCATTGAGGGCGGTGTCAAGGCGGAAAGAAACGGCGAAGAGCTCACTCTCGACGGATTCGACACTGTCATTCTCGCACTCGGCTCCAAACCGTATGTGCCGTTTGAAACAGAAGGCCTTGCCGAGAAGGTCTGTGTCATCGGTGATGCGGAAGCCGTCAAGGATGCCAAGTGGGCAATCTACAAGGCATACCGCACAGCGATGGAAATCTGATCATTTCATTCATCAGACCAACCGTAAATATCGCAGAACAACGGACAGCCGCCGGCAATCAAACCGGCGGCTGTTTCTGCGTTATGTGTCCGTGTGTCAGCTGTGCACATGCTTGCTATAATGGAATTAAGTACTGAACGCTCTTTTAAGATATGAAAAAGAGAAAGGGGAAACAGGTATGATTGCACAATTGAACAGTATCCCGCTGTATCTGATCTGCGGCATCATCGTCGCCTTTGTGGCGGCGGTATGTGTTGTTTTCATGGTACGTGCCTATAAAGCAGGCAAAGCCATCGGCATGGATGAGGCAAAACTCAAACGCACCCTCACATCCAGTGTCACATTCTCCATATTGCCAAGTGTGGGTATATTGCTTGGTGTCATTGCCTTAAGCGGAAGCCTTGGCACACCATGGCCATGGCTGCGGTTAAGTGTCATCGGTGCGCTTCATTATGAAACCCAGGTGGCCCAGGCGGCTGCTGAACAGGTGGGCTTACAGACATTAAGCGCTGCGGAAATGACCCCGAAGGCATTTGCCACGATTGCCTTGCTCATGAGTGTATGCATCATGTGGGGAATGATCCTTTCCATCTTCTTCAACAAGGGCTATCTGAAAAAGCTGTCCGGTTCCAGGAAAGAGGAAAACAAAGGAAAACCCGGATTCGGGGATATGGCAATGACCGCCATGTTCATCGGTCTTGTGTCCGCCTATATCGGCAGCTACATCGGCGGCTTTGTTTCAGGAGAGGGCGTATTCACATTCAAAGGCGATCTGACTCCGGTCATTGTGGCCTGTGTCTCCGCATTATGCATGTCAGGCTTCATTTATCTCTCTGAGAAAAAGAAGATGGTATGGCTGGAAAGCTTCTCGATTGCGTTATCCATGCTGGCGGGAATGCTGGCGGCCATATTGCTTTAGGAGGAAATCATGGACAGAGAAACATATCTTGAAAAATATGACCGCTCCACCCATATTCTCGGCAGAGCGGCTTGTGCCATTACGTTGGTCATGTTAGTCGGTGCACCATTTTTGATTGGTTTCATCCTTGGCGCGCTGCCCGATCTTTCCGCAGCTGCGAAAGGGTTCCTTTCCGTCGGTATCATCTGGACGGTTTCAAGCGTGGTGGAATTTCTTGTCTATACACCGATGCTTGGGGCAGGGGGAGGCTATCTTGCATTTATTACAGGCAACCTGATCAATATGAAAATTCCCTGTGCCATGAATGCCCGTGAAATCGCAGGCACTCAGGCCGGCACACCGGAAAACGAAATCATTTCAACCCTTTCGATTGCCGCTTCCTCTTTGACAACCATCACCGTACTGGCGCTTGGCGTATTATTGCTGGTGCCTTTACAGCCGGTATTGCAGAGTGAAGCATTACAGCCGGGCTTTGCCAATGTGGTTCCGGCATTGTTTGGTGCCATGGCTTATCAATATTTCAGAAGGAATATCAAGCTGGCTCTTGTTCCGTTGAGTATCATGACGGTGCTGTTCATTCTGGTTCCTTCATTGATTTCCCAGACAAGTTTATTGATTCTTCCTTCCGGCGCGATCTCCATCGGACTGGCATATCTTTCCTGGAAAAAGAAAGGGGCTAAGGCATGAAATATATCGGAATGATTTTACTGGCACTCATCTGTATCCTTCTTCTGCTGGTATTGATTGCATTGATCCGCACATTATTGATTCCTTCAAAGGTTTCTGAATACAAGGCGCCGGAAAACAATGAACGTTCTCTTGCCTATGCAAAGAAACTTTCAGAGATGATTCAATGTGATACCACATCCCATGACAGTGTGTATGATTATGAGCGCTTCGCGAAATTCCATGCATTGTTAAAGAAGCTCTTTCCGCTTGTCCATGAACATCTGGAAAAAACAGATATCGACGGCAATCTTCTCTTTTACTGGAAAGGAACGAAACACGACAAACCGATTGTGCTCATGAGCCATCAGGATGTCGTCCCCGCCGAAGGCAAATGGATCCACGAACCGTTTTCCGGTGATATCGCCGATGGCAAGGTATGGGGAAGAGGCGCTTCCGATACCAAATGTTCCGTCTTCGGTTTCTTTGAGGCAGTTGAGGAACTGCTTGAAGAAGGTATTACACCGGAACAGGATATCTATCTTTCCTCCTCCTGCACGGAAGAGTGGGCAGGAGACGGCTGTCCGAAGATTGTTGTGGAACTCAAACGCAGAGGCGTGAAACCGTGGCTGGTATGCGATGAGGGCGGCGGTATTATTACCGAACCGGTCGGAGGTATTCCCGGCAATTTCGCAATGGTCGGTGTCTTTGAAAAGGGAAAGGCGGATGTGCGCTTTATCGCAAAATCCAACGGCGGCCATGCCTCCGCGCCAAAGAAGAACTCACCGATCGCAAGACTTGCCGCATTTGTGAACAGCGTGGAAACCCATGATCCCTTCACAAAGAAAATGGCACCCGAAGTGCGCTCCATGTTTGAACAGCTCGCTCCCTATGCCAGTTTTCCCTTAAAGCTTGTCTTCACCAATTTATGGCTGTTCGGACCACTTCTCAACAAAGCAATGCCGGCCATCTCCGCTCAGGGAGCGGCCATGCTCAAAACAACCATTGCCTTTACCATGCAGTCAGGAAGCGACGCATACAATGTCATGCCCCAGGAAGCGACCCTGGGTGCCAACATGCGTTTCATCCCTCATCAGGGAATGAAGGAAAGCCTGGACATCATCCGTGAGAGAGCACGGAAATATGATCTTGAAATGGAAGTGCTCCATCCCGTGGATGTTTCAAAGGCTACCGATATCCATGGTGATGCCTTCGCATATGTGACGGAAAGAATCAGGGAAACATTCCCCGGTTTACCGGTATCTCCCTATGTTATGACCGGTGCCACCGATGCGCGCTTCTATCAGGACATCACAGACAATATCGTCAGATTTGCCCCGGTCATCTACGGACCTGAGCAGATGGCGGGAATGCACGGACTCAATGAGAACATTGAGTATAACTGTCTGCCCGGATGTGTGAATTTCTATAAGAATATGATCCTCAGAGCAAAGTGATTCCAAACCTCATATTGCAGTTGAACCGGCCTTCTGAAATTTCATCGGTTTCAGAAGGCTTTTTCTATGCGCGTCTGTTTCAGAAAGAGACAGTGTAACGGTATGGATATTCTGAAATCATTAAGAACACACAAAGGCATTTGACTGTTCCGGCGGGAACAGGATTACGGTGAAGAAAAGAATGAAAACCGGTGTCAACTGATCATTTGAAAAAACAAACGGATAAAACATCACGGCACGGAATATAAAAGCTGTGCGTATCCGTGAAAAAATTGTTTTTCGAAAATGATCACGTGAACACGCAAAAGGGAGAATCACATGAAAACAATCAGATCTTTTCTTACACTTGCGATGGTGCTGAGCATGCTGGGCGGATGTTCAGCACCTCATCAGCACACATGGACTGAGGCAACCTGCACCGAACCGAAGACATGTTCGGAATGCGGTGAAACGGAGGGGGAACCGCTTGGCCATGACTGGGAAGAGGCCACATGCACAACCTTGAAAACCTGCAGAAGATGCGGACAGACAGAGGGAAGAGCGCTTGGCCATGATGTCAAAGAATACAAAGTGACCCAGGAACCGACCTGTGTGAATGCGGGCAGGGAAGAGGGTTACTGTTCCTGCTGTCAGAAAACAGTCTGGCAATTAATCGAGGCGACCGGTGAGCACAGCTATGGCGATTGGACAATCACCAAAGAAGCCTCATGCACGGAACGCGGCAAGCAGGAAAAAGAATGCACCGTATGCGGAAAGAAAGTCACGGAAGATATTCCGCAGCTGGAACATGTTGATGACAACGAATGGGTGATCGTTACCGCCGCAAGTGCAAGTTCAGCCGGCAAGAAGGCAACCCATTGCAAATTATGCGGAAGAGAAATGCAGACGGAAACATTTGAGCTTTCCATGGAGGAAAAGAATGCGATCCGCAAAGCTGAATCCTATCTCAGCTTTATGGCATTCTCCAGAAAAGGCCTGATCGAACAGCTTGAATATGAAGGCTTCAGCACGGAATCCTCAACCATGGCGGTGGATGCGCTGAATGTGGACTGGAACAAACAGGCAGCCCTCAAGGCACAGGACTATCTGGATATGATGTCCTTCTCACGCTCAGGTCTCATCGATCAGCTGCTGTATGAAGGATTCACCAGAGAAGAGGCGGAATACGGCGTCAGTGAAGTCGGTTATTAATTTCCTGTTCAGACATCATTCATTTCGAATGGTGTCTTTTTTGCACTGTATCAGGTATTTCAATGCATCAGAAAAATCATTCGGATTTGTATGATTCATATTCAGGAACCCGAAATAAAAAGCTCTGCCTTTGATCTGTTAAAACATAATCAGGACAAAGGAGATGAAATTATGAAAAAGAATCATGGAATCAGAACATGGCTCACAAACATTGTTTCCATTATATTTGGCAGATCCAAAGATCAGAGTGGCGGTTTACAGAATCATGATTCTGAACAGGCAGATCAGACTGCACATACTGAGGAACCCGGCCTGACGATCATTGAAAATCATGATTGTGAATGGGCGGATGAATCTTACCGCAAGGCATGGCTGAAGATCCACTCCCGTTCTTATTTCGATCAAGAAGATCGTTACGATGCGCACGATTATTCCAATCCTCATGAATTCTGGCGATGGAATGAAGATGAATTCCGGGATTATGATGATGCGGAGTTATATTGGCTGAAACATCATTGATCAGACGAATGTTCAAAATGTTTCCTGCGGATCATGACAAGAATTGAAAACCGGGACTGCCATGACCTTTACGGATCATCGCAATCCCGGTTTTTCTGTGCCTTCCCGGTGTTTTTGAGGAGGTGAACTTGAACATATTCAGCTGCAGTGACTGAATGGTTTGCTGAAAGGAAGGCGTCTATGCATATGAAAGATGCGTCGAGTGATCTTTCTTCAAAAGACAGGAGAGCTTTGAATACGGACCCGTAAATATTCAAAGTAGAGGCCGCTGACAGAAGGTGCAATGAAGAATCAGGGATCGACAGAAAGGAGTTCCATGAAAGGAAACTGTCTGAATCAGCCGGAGTGTTCCGGCCTGCTGCCTCTGGTTATTCATATTGTCCGCATACGGCAGATACCTTCAAAAAAAGTCCGTATTTGTGTATTTCAGGTTCAAGAACCCGAAATAAAAAGCCTTCCCCTTGATCTGGTAAAACATAATCAGAGAAAAGGAGAAAAAAAACATGAAAAATAATCACAATATCATGACATGGCTTACAACGATTACTTCTGCTTTATTTGACAGCTTCAAAAATCAGACAGGCACTTTACAGAATCATAATCCTGAGCAGACAGAAAAAACTGTAAGAGCTGAGGAACCTGTTGAAGAAACCATTGTTTCCAGAAAAATCATCAATCTTTATGACCTTTGCCCCTCACTCCTTGAAACAGATGCGGATGAAGTCTTCGATTCACTTGAAGAAGGAGACATCGTATTTGCTGCGATGCCGTTCAGTGTTCAGACACTTGAAAATATTGACCCTGCCCACCGGGTCAGACCTTATGCGGTGGTGAGAATCCTGGATGACGGCTTCATCGGCTATCCGCTTTATTCCGGCGTAATGGGAGAAAATGCAAGGCACTCCATGAAAATCACACCGGAAGATTATGAAGTGAAAAAGGAATGCCATATTGTCCTTGAAAGAGTGAGCCGGATTCCGGTTGAACATATTTCCAATTATGTCGACCATCTCAGTGTCTCAGATCAGCTCAGACTGAACATGATTATGAATGCCGCTGAGATGAATGAGAAAAAATATCCGCGCTTCCATGTGAATACACACCGGACGGTCAATTCCATTGTGAACAAAGGAATGAATTACTATTACATCTATGCGATGGATGGCAACAATGCATCGCTTGTTCCCTTCACAAAAGAAAAAACAGAAACACCGGTCAATTACTGCAATATGCTCTGTTATATCGACCGCGATCAGAAAATGAATGTGGTGCTGGATGAATCCTATCAGAACGCCGGCACCCTGACCCGGTCCGTCCATAACAGTCTTGCCAGATATTATACAAACCGGAGAAAAGAGGAAAAACGAAGAGCTGCGAAACAGCGGAGGACAATGGAAGTCCCGGCATATGCGGCATAATTGCTGAAAAGAAAATGACACGGGAACAGGATCGCCTGTTCCCGTGAACATTCTCTTTCATAAAAAACACAGTCATTGACCATGAGGAGGTGAAAGATGAGATTTGAAATCACTGACGGAATACTTGAAAAATGCGAAGCGGATCAGGATGAAACAGCCATCATTCTGCCCGATACAGTCACAGCCATTGCCAAGGATGCGTTTTCGGACATCCGCTATGGACAGATCAGGGAAATCCGCTTCCCCGATTCACTCAGAAAAGTCCATTGGGGAGCGTTTCAGGGGCTGGGGCCGCTGAAAGAAGTCATCATATACAGTTACGATCCGAAAGAGGAGCGGATTTATGATGATGAATTTGAGGGGAAGTTCTGTGAATTGTCATGGAAGATCCGCACCGAAAAGCTGATCATCCTGAAAGGAAAGAGAGGCAATTCCTTCCGGATCAATGAATGGTTTGACTGTGTGCGGCTGAATCTCTGTGTTTTTCCGGATGTGGATCTTGGCACGGAAGATGATATGCAGGATGATTTTCATCTGCGCTGTCTGAATATCTTCGGCAGCGGCCCGGAACTTTCTGAAAAGGAAATTCTGAATCGTATTCCGTTTGCGGATGAAGCGCAGATCATCCGTTTCCAGAATACCTGCGTGGATTTTCTGAGCGCAGAAGGCACAAAGCTCATGACCCAGGAATTCAGCGCGGACGCTTTGATGAAAAATCAATTTGAACATCAGGTGACGCATGCTTATGGAGAGAAAATGCCGTACTTTGTCTGGCAGTCAGTCAATCCAGAAGACGGCTCGCTTGGATTGCGGCACTTGACAAAGGTGAAGGAATTGGTCCTTCCGGAAGGGCTGGAGAAAATCTCCGGGGATATCATCAAATGCCGCTGCCTGGAAAAACTCGTCATTCCTTCCTCCGTCAGGACAATCGAGGATTCCATCCGCGATTGCGGTCATCTGGTGAATGTTTATGTGGATATCCATGCGGACGGACATATGCATGTGAATGCATCCTCGTTTTACGGTTGTGAAAAGCTGACTGACATCATTCTTTACCAGAAGGATCATGACACGGGGAATATGCAGACAGTTGACAGGATTCCCAAGTCAGAATGGCTGAGATATCATTTCCTCAAAGAAGTGATCGATGAATATGAGGCACAATATCCCATCCTCAGCCTTTCCACAATGTTCACATCGATGATCCAGCACTCTTCATTGAAAAGAAAGCTGGAAAAAAGCGGCAGACTGACTGATTTTCTCTCAAGAGTCTGCAGACTCAAAGCCATGGCCGATACAATCCAGGCAATCGCGGAAGATCAATACGATGTATATTCAGATGCGGAAATCCATGCGGCCAGACAATATCTCAGCCGCATCGAGGCGATTCTGCGGGCCGCCGCTTATGAATGATGATTCTGTCTTCAGCACCTGTTGACAGAAACGGCGGTTCTGTGTTCAGAATGATTATGAAAAAACATTGAATGCGTGAAGGTGTGAAATTATGAAATATATCATTAACGACGGAGTTCTTGAAAAATGCATTGCCGATCAAAACAAAAAGGTTCTCTGGATTCCGGATACGGTCAAAACAATCGGACCGTCCGCATTTGCGGATATTCCTTCCGGACAGATCAGGGAAATTCATTTTCCGGATTCCATCGAAGAAGTTCATGTGCGTGCCTTTGAGGGGCTCGGACATCTGAAAAAAGTATATGCATACAGCTGTCCGGAAAATGAAACCTGCATCTATGACATCAAAGACGGTGAAAAAGTCTGCGGAAATGAATTGTTATTCCCGCTGATCGCGGACCGGCTGATCATTCTCAAAGGAAAAAGAGGGGATGTCTTCACCCTGACAGAATGGTTCAGCCTTTACCCGAATGATATTTATGTGCCATGCGATGTACGTCTGAAACCCATAACAGGTGAAAACTGTGTATTTGATATGAATGTGCCTCTGATCGGGAAACTCACCATTTACGGAAACGGGAAACAGCTTGCAAAAAAGGATGTGACAGAAAGAATCAATCCGGCTTTTGCGTCGAAACTGTGTCTGCTCAACATACGGATTGAAGCGGTTGAACCTGAATCAGGCATGTTTATCGTCAAAGAGTTTCATCCCGAATATACAAATTCAGTTCCCTTCCGCATCCAGGTATGGGAATCAGGAGAGTTCAGCGATGAGGCAGAAATCAGATGGCAGACCTTCAATGTGGAAAACGGACATTTCGGACTCAATGATCTGCCTTTTGTAAAAGAAGTGATCCTTCCGAGGGGACTGAGTGAAATCAACAATGAAATCAATCATTGCGAGAGTCTGAAAAAGCTTATCATCCCGTCCTCTGTTGAATCCATATGCAGCAGCGTGCGCGACTGTCCTTCTTTGACAAATGTGTCAGTGGATATTCACACAGATGAAAGACTGCGCGTGGATACGGACTGTTTCATGAACTGTCCGGAATTGAAAACCATCACATTATATGAAATCAGTCCGCAGAACGACACATGCAAGACTGTGATGAAAGTTCCGAAAACGCAATGGCTGAAATATCATTTCATTGATGATGAGATGCTGAAACTCTTTGAAAAGCAGCCGCGGATTGCGGATGATATCCTGATGATGACTGACTGTGATCACTGGACCAATTTTTACGGCAGAGTGGGTGAACAGAGAAAAACGGTTTTAAAGCTGCGGTCTTTGTCAGAGGATTCAGGGGACAATTACACCATCGCAGAAAACAACGATCTCAGAGATTTCCTCCATATCACGGATCTGATTGAGCGCATCAGCAGTTTCGAATGAGATGGTTTGAAAAACAGACATCATCAAAAAAGAATCACCTCTGTGTTTTCTGAAACAGAACAGGAGGGATTCTTTTTCTGTTGTCATTCAGATGACTCTGCGTCTTTCTTTGGAAACTTTGCCATGATTTCATTCACAAAGTATTCATCATCCAGCGGCTTGTCATAATCCCAATAGATAATCTCAATGCCATGGGCACGGCAGCGTCTGAGCTTTCTCATATCCCTGGCCGCATTCCTTCTCTGGCCGTCCTGTCCGCCGAAGAAGTCCACCGGGGAATAATGCTGTTTTCCCTGGTATTCGATGGCGATGTTCAAAGAGGGGATGAAGATGTCGATTCTCTGACCGAAGAGGAAATCCGGCTGGTATTGGAATTTCGCATCCTCATAATGGCTTCTGACAATGGCATATGCCTTCTGTTCGGATTTCCATCTGGGATTGCTCAGTCCTTCCGCAATCAGATATTCATAGATCTCGTTGGCTTTCGCGTTCAGATTTCTGTGATAATCATTGATCACTTTTTTCAATCTCAGATCAGGGATGGCCCGAAGCGAGCGGTATTCTTCCTTGAGGTCATTGACCTGACTCATGAGCGCTTCCATCTCAATGATGCGGTTGAATTCTTTCAGAAAAGAAACCGCCGGCTCATCTTTGTGCTTTTCAAAATCCGTAAAGAAATATCGGTTGGAAAGTGCCATCTGCTCAATCAGCGGATAATCCTTCCGGCTGATTTTGATGACATATTCCTGATCGCGGATCTGCCGGGGCTCATCGTACATTCCGGCAAGATAATGCAATATATCACCGCGTTTGTCATCTGGATAGCGATAGTGGATTTCGATCTTTCCTCGTCCTTTGATTTTGCGCCACACACCGTTGGCTTCAATTTCATCCAGGAGAGTATCGATTCTTTCATGAAGATCATGAATGAGCTTCTTCTTTCTCTTCTCACGGATCAGTTCTTTTTCGCGGCGGGTATATTGATCATCACTCTGCATTAATGACTGTTCTTTCTCAAAAGTTTCAGAACCCATGGAAAGCGATGTGAACTGATCGAACTTTTCCATATATTCCTCAAAACTTTTCAATTTGAGGAATTGTGTCAATTGATCATCTTCATTCTTACCGAGGATATCACGGATATTCTTTTCGGTGGGATCCAGGGCATAGGACCATTCAATCAGTCTGACATCATTTTCGATGCAGAGCAGTTTCTTCTTCATGTCCTTCTGTCTGCGGTCGGAAAGTGCTTCCTCACCGCCGAAAAACTCCACCGGATAATAATGCTGGATGCCCTGATATTCAATTGCTGTCTTCAAAGAGGGGATATAGAGATCAAGGCTTTGCAGTCCAAGCCAGTCCGGGCGGTATTGGTAAAGCGTATCCGGCCAGAGTTTTCTGACTTCATGGAAGAGGGTGAGCTCATGTTTCCATTTGGGCCGGATCACACCCTGAGAAGTCAGCTTTGTGCGGATTCTGGTTCTTTCCAGTTTCCAGTCCGTTCTGATTCCGTCTTTTTCTTCATAAAGATTCAGGTCCTTGTACCACCATTCAAAAAAAGGAAGAATTTCTCTGATCAGACATAAGAAGAATTCCAGCTCATTGAAAAAATAACCCGAATCCAGGATGTGCCTGATATTTCTGCGCACATAAACGGTTTTGGAAGGATTGTAATAATAAGGCAGAGCCCCCTGGAAAACGGCGGTGCGGTCGGGAAGATAAGGAGAGCGCAATATGACATCTTCCTCACAGAGATGCGTCTGATACCAGCCAAGGGAATAATCATAGAGTGAATAGCCGCCGGAAAAATCATCGCTTCCGGTTGTATAGATGAGATGATACATGAGCAGCACATCATCCAGATTGTTCTTGTCAAACACCGCCAGATAATGAACTTTCTCCTCGTCCGGGAAAAGATTGCGGATGGGATGAAACTCCTTCGCTCTGGCGCATATCTCCATGATCACAAAAAACATGGAGCTGTAGCTTTGAGGAAAGATGAAACATGCATCATGATCCGTATCAAGATGCGCGAACTGATCCAGGAATGCCTTCACATACGGATTTTCTTTATATGTGCCGTGTTTTTCAATCAGCTTCATCGTTTCATAACGATACGTAAGGTCATTCAAAGAGAGCTGGACAAGAAAACGGTCATAGTCATTTTCAATATATTCCTTCTTCAGCTCATCATCGAAATCCTTTCCGAAGGATTCATGTTCCGCAAGCAATTGTTCCAACGATGAAAAGACAGTCTTTTCATGATATTTCGGATGTTTCTGCCATAACATGTTCAGACGGTCAAAGCTGAATGTGTATTCGGGTTTAGGATGAATGAGATCAGTCATTGTCAGTATTACATCAGTTTTCACACAATTAATCCAGTATACAGATGCAGGAATGGATTTCATATCCCAACGGGAGTCCAGAATCTTAAAACATGTTCCGTTGCATTTGCGGTTGAAGATACTAAAATCGAAAGTATGGAAAAGAGGTGAGTGATTCATGGGAATGTTAGGAAATTTACTCTGGTTCCTCTGCGGAGGTCTGCTCAGCGGGATGGCCTGGATCTTTGTCGGATGCCTGTGGTGTGTCACTGTCATCGGCGTGCCGGTTGGCCTGCAATGTTTCAAAATGGCGGAGCTTTCATTCTTCCCGTTTGGAAAGCAGGTCATTTATCAGGGCGGTGCCGTGTCATTTCTGACCAATGTGCTCTGGTTCTTCTTATCCGGCATTGAGCTGGCGCTTGCCAATTTCACGGCCGGCTGTCTGCTCTGCATTACCATCATCGGCATTCCGTTCGGAAAGCAGTTCTTCAAGATTGCAAAGCTCGCTCTGGCTCCCTTTGGCGCCGTGATCGTGCATTATTGAGCATTGGAACACAAAAGAAACATTCAATCCGGCTTGAGAGCCGGATTTTGTATTTGTGATGAAATCCGTCTGCGGTGATTATCATGCACGAAAGTCATTGCTATAATGAAGCTGTAAGCAATCTCATTATTTTAATCATCATTCATCATAGAAAGATCTGGTGTGCATATGAAAGAGTATACCGTTTTAACGATTAATCCCGGTTCCACCACCAACAAGATCGGTATCATGAGAGGCAATGAAATCATTCTGGATACCGATGTGAAAACAGATCCGGAAGATTTTGCACATTGTGCATCATACAAAGAGCAGGTTCCGATCAGATTAAAGCAGATCTATTCCATCCTGGAAGAAAACCATATCGACTTAAAATCCATTGACGCTGTCTCCGGAAGGGGCGTCGGCATTTACTCGTGCGAAGGCGGAACCTATCAGATCAATGATATCGCTTATGAACATGCGCTCAATGATCAGGCCGGCATCAACCATCCGGCAACGCTGGGAATCGTTCTGGCAAAGAAAATCGGCGATCAACTGAACATTCCATCCTTCTTCGTCAATCCCATGTGCGTGGATGAATTGTGCGATGAGGCAAGGATCACGGGTGTCAAAGGCATCTACCGGACCAGCAGAGCCCATCCGCTGAATATGAAACAGACCGCCATCACTCATTCAGAACTGCATGGGGTGAAATACGAAGACAGCAATTATATCGTGATCCATATGGGCGGAGCCATCTCGGTGGCGGCCCACCGCCATGGCAAAGCCATTGACCAGACAAGGATCACCGACGGGCAGGGACCGATCTCACCCAACCGTACCGGCGATATCTGTTTTGCGGATGTGCGTGAAATGAGCAGAAACGGCAGAACCCTCGAAGAGATCAGAAGGCTGTGCACGCGCAGCGGGGGACTGATTGAATTATGCGGAACGGATGATGTGCGTTATATCCGCAATGAAATGATTGCCAAAGGCGATCAGTTTGCACAGCTTGCCCTGAATGCCATGGAATATACGATTGTCAAATGGGCAGGCGCCATGGCCGGTGTGCTCAAAGGAAAAACCGATGCCATCCTGATTACCGGCGGTCTTGCCAAAGATGAAATTCTGATATCCCAATTGAAAGAGGATCTTTCCTGGATCGCACCGATCTATGTCTATCCGGGCAGTTTTGAAACAGAAGCTCTCGCTAAAGGCGCCATGCGTGTGCTGAGCGGACAGGAGGAATGCCGCGAATACAGCGGCTATCCTGTATTTGAAGGATTCAGCTTCCAATGATTTTTTGAAAAAACAGAGATGGAAAAAAGCCGCTGATCCGAGATGGAACGGCGGTTTCATAATGTTCAGTTTAGATCTTCGCCATTGGAGCGGCAGACCTTCTGATACCAGGCAAAGGAATCTTTTTTCTTCCGGCTGAAGTCGCCGCTGCCGTCATCATGACGGTCGACATAGATGAAGCCATGGCGTTTTGAATATTGTCCGGTTCCGGTGGAAATCAGATCAATCGGTCCCCGGCATGTGAAACCGATCAGAGGAACGCCATCCTCAATCGCATCTTTCATCGCTTCAATATGAGGCTTGAAATAAGCAACCCGGTAAGGATCATGGATACTTCCGTCTTCTTCCGCCTTGTCATAGGCGCCGAATCCGTTTTCCACGACCATTAAAGGGATATGCGGATATCGGGCATGGATCATCCCGAGCGAATAGCGCAATCCATCCGGATCAATCTGAAGCCCCAGTCGCTTGCCTGAAGATAAGGATTCTTCACACCGATGGAAAGATTGCCCGTGGTTGTTTCAGCATCCGGATTGGTTGAAACACAGCTGGAACAGTAATAAGAGAATGTATACATGTCCACGGTTCCTTCTTTGAGAATCTGTTTGTCTTCTTCTGTAATGAAGGAAGGCACAATGCTATGTTCCTTGAAATAACGGAAGGCGAAATCAGGATATTCTCCTCTGACCTGAACATCGCCGTACAGATAATGAACAAACTGATCATATTCAAAAGCAGCCATGATATCCTTCGGATTGGGGGTGAGCGGATAGGCCGCCACGTGGGCATTCATATTGCCGATGATGAAATCCGGATTAATGCTTCAATGTGTCAGTGCAATTATTAATTTCATAAAACTGACACGGCAATTCGCTTTATCAGGCTGATGAAATATGATAGTTTTAACTTGTAGTTGTTTTTCTATAAGGAGACCAGTGCGTGAAGCGCAAGATAATTGTTCTGATACTGTCAATTTTTATGATGTTCCGGGGTGTTTTTTCCTGTGTTTATGCAGAGGAGATCATTCCGCAGGATCAGGAAATCAGCACGGTTGGTGAAAGTGAATCACCGCAGCCGGTGAGTGAGGAAACAGAAGTCACAGAAGAGCCTCTGGAGTCTGAAATCACACCGGCTCCCGAAGAAACACCGCTCGAAGAAGAAACTCCCGCACCGGAAGAAAGCCCTCTGCCGGAAGAGACACCGTTGCCTGAAGAAACTGTCGAACCTGTACTGGAAGAAACGCCTGTACCTGAAGAGACACCCGCTCCTTCTGAGACACCTGCGCCTGAAGAAACCGCTGAGCCTGAGGTAACGCCTTCAGCTGAACCCGAAGAGACAGAAGTGCCTGAAAAAGAAGAAGAGGAGGAAAAGCCTGAAGAAAGCGAACCTCCTGTTTTGGACGTGGAAGAGGAAGAGCTCGAAGTCATCGAGGAAGAAGAGACTTCATGGGAAGAAGTCTGGCTGCCCAGCGGCAATATCATCCGCAATCCTGCTGAGGCAATGATCAGCCGGTACACATCCCGTCCCGCGCTTCTGGAAAAGTTCAATGATATTCTGGCCGGAAGAATCGGTCTGACCGACTGGGAAGGCAATGAATTCCTGGCACCGCTTGGTTCTTATGCGGTGGAGCCGGGACTGACATTATGGGCATGTGACAGAAGACATACCGGACAGTCATGTTTCATTTATGCGCTTGGCATTTATTACACATTATTCGGAGAAGATCCGTATCTGAGTGCGCAGCAGTCGATGTCTGTTTCCAATGCGGTTCATATCAAAGAAGCTTCAAAAGCCGCCTTTGAAGAGGCGGGAATCCGCAATGAGCCGGGTGCTTATTTCCGCACGGCCGGCCATTCCCTGATCGTGCTTGGCTATGATGAGGATGGTATTGACGTCATCCAGGGAAACGTGGGCGGAGACGGCTTCATCTGTATCAGCAAATACACCTGGGAAGAATTCAATGCGGCCATCCTGCTGTCGGGAACCACTTATATCGAAGTGGTATATCAGCCCACGGATGCATATTTCAATGAAACCTATCCGCTGGAAAATCATGAAGAAGAAACCGAAGAAGCACAAATGCCTGAATCAGACAGTTTCGGGGCAAGAGAAATCAGGACCGGATCATCCTCCTTCATTTATGACGAGGATATGTTCATCTCTGATCCGGATACACTCCATCCGGAAATTGCCAAGACAGCTCTGGCGCTCTCATCATTGGTGAACAGGGATGATGACATCATGGATGCCTTTGCACAGATGGACATTGAGCAGGATGCCATCGTGTCTGAAACTTATGAAACCGCAGAAGCGGCCTTTGCCTGTGAGCATCTGAGCGATGCGGAAGATCATCACTATGATCTGTATCTCATCGCCATCAGCGGCTGTGATCCTTCCGTATGGCTGAAGGATTATGAAAATGCGGCAGACGGAAACCATCCTTCCTTCTTCACAGCTGCCGATGAAATCGGGGCAGGCCTGAATGAATTCAGAAGCGCGCATCATCATGAGGATGCGGAAGAGATCTTCCTGTTTACCGGCTATGACAGCGGCGGCTCCATTGCCAATATTCTCGCAGCCCGCTTCACCCGTTCAGATAACAATGCGCGTGTTCACGGCTATACATATGGTGCAGCACCTGTTTCAAAACTGAGCTTTGCAGAGGATGAGATTCACGGATATGATTCCTCGCTTGGCAATATCTTCAATTTCATCAATCCGGATGATTCATTGATCAGCCTGATGACATCCATGGAAGGCTATGGACGCAATGGCATGGACATTGATCTTGTAAAGGATGAAAACGATCCGGTTTATATGAATTTCCTGAACCGCTTTGCGACTGTCAATGCGAAGGAATATGTTCCTGTGCAGGCAGTTGATACGCTTCTCTCAAGCGCTGCACCAGAACAGTATGCGGCAATCCTGAACGACACATTGGAATTGCTGGAACAAACAGATCCGTTCTCAATGAATGATCTGCTTGCGCGTTCTGCTCAGGTATCCATGGATGGATTGAAAGAATCATGGATGAAAGACTTGAGCAATCATGCGGAAGTGCTGAGTGCATTGAAAGATGCCGGCGCCATGCTCGATGAGCTGCTTGCCTTAATGAATGAGGGCGGCGCAGAGGAAGAAATCAAAGCGAAAAGCAATGAACTGAGATCGTATCTGAACCTTGAAAATTTCAAGGGAAAAGACGACTTTGTGCAGATCGCACAGCAGCTCAAAGACACCATCGCTTCCTTTGAATCCTTCCCGCAGGCACGGTTTGATTATCTGGCACAGTTTGTCAATGATGTATACACACCGGCAGAGCTGCTCAATGATGCCCATAAGGAAAACACCTATCATCTCTGGATCAGCTCCATGTATTACGGCGATTATGGCTGGTACGGATACAGCGGTCCGATCCGTCTGCCTGATTTTGAAACAGCCGGAATCCGCTCAATCGGCGCATATTGCTTCACAAATACACAGCAGAAGGGCACATTTGATCTGAGTGATATCCGGGCGATCGGCGAATATGCCTTTGATGGCAGCGCATTTACTTCGCTGCGCATCAGCCCTGATACGGAAATGGCCGCAGACGACGCATTCGGAAATATGAAGGCATTGAACAAGGTTTATATGCCGGCGGATCTTGACTATACATGGAACGGCCTTCAGCATTGCAACCCGTTCCGCGGTGATTCAAATACCCGGGAAATCGTTTATATACCCGGAGGCAGCGGCAAGATGAAAGCGGCGGATGAACAGGTCAATCCTGACACATACCTTGAAGCCATCGCTTCCGCAAGTATTCAGAAGATCACTTATGGCGCAGGCATCACTTCCGTTGTCACAGCTTTCGAACATCATGATGCGCCTGTGATGGAAGCTTTGAAAGAAGTCATTCTTCCCGATACGCTGGAAACCATCGGCGAACATGCATTCTATGGATATGATCTTAAGAGCATTTATATCCCCGCATCGGTTAAGGAGATCGCATCGGATGCCTTTGAAGGCAATCATGCAATCATCATTTATACATCCGGCAATGAATATGCAAAGACATATGCATCTGATCATGCGATCGAATATGCGAATCTTGGAAGTGATGAGATTTCGATTTCGACAGATGCGCGCGTGAAGGAGCTTGAAGAAGGAAAACAGACCGTTCTGAATGTGAATCTGAATCAGGAGGACGTCAGAGGCGGCATCATTCTTTCATCCAGTGATCCGTCGGTCGCATCCGTTGATGAAAACGGCACAATCACTGCCAATCAGCCGGGCATGGCGATGATCACTGTTTCCTTCGGAAATGCCCATGACACCTGTCTGATTGTTGTGCCCGGGGCAGAAGAAAAAGACGAAAGAAAGCCGCAGGAGCGGCTGAGCTGAATGAAACTGTTTGAAAACAAAGAAGAATTCATGATTTCAGATCCGGGATCATGAGTTCTTTTCATTATGGATATGGAAGTGAGCTTTCGATGCCATCCTGCATCATCCGCAAAGATCACTCTGATCATAGCGCAAACGCATAGAAAGCATATGCGCTTTGACGGGAAGAATGACAGATGCGGAAATGTTCCGCTATAATGAATGCGTATACTCACTCACTTCATTGGAGGTGTTCCATGAAAAATGATCATAGTGAAATCAGAAAGCGGGCGAACCGGATTTTCTTCCGCAAGCTTGTTTTGAATATTGTGCTGCTTATTCTGGGAGCGTTTGTGCTGAGCAGTGTGCTCACCCAGGCAAGACGTCATGAATCACAGAGCAGATATGAAAGCACGGCCGGAAACATATTGGATGATATCGCCGAAAGCTGGCAGCTCAGACAGAATTATGCGGACAATATCACCCGGACTTATCATGCCGGCTCACAGGCATTGCTGGAAGATCTGTCATTGTTGATCAGTAAGGACCGCGTATTTGTGATGAATGAAGACAGTTCGCAAAGAGCTGAACTGCTTGAAAGAATGCGCAATGATGCCGGATGCGATCTTCTGTTTGCCTTTGATGAAGAAGGGAATATTCTCTTTGATTCCGCTTCAAACGAGATCAATGCAGAACAGATCTATGAAAGCGGCATATGGGAAGCCCTCAAAGACGGCACAGACGGCGATAGCTTTACGCCAAGCCCGGTCACTTCCATGGATACGGAAGGGAACGAAACAAAGGGATGGTATTTTTACAGTACCGCATGTGAAAAAGACGGTGTGCGTTTCATGCTGGGAGCTGCTTTCAATATCCGAATCCTGGATGAACAGATCGCTCCGCTGAGCAGTCTTGATGATACGCTGAGCCGTGCTTCACAGGGCACAAACAGTTTGCTGTTTGCGATTGATACGGATCAGAAGATCTTCTCCTCTTTCAAAATGGATGAAACCGATCTTTCATGGCAGCCGATCACAAGCGCAGGCCTGGATGAGGAAGTGATGCAGGATGGCTATGCATCAGAGCATACCATTCTGGATGAACCGTATTATGTGATTACAAGAAAACTGGATGAGAGCACCGTGATCTGCTCAGCCGCAAAGACAGACAGCGTATTCAGCAGCGACCGCTATATCCGCTTCTGGTCGGTGGCCGGCTTTGTGAGCGTGATGGTGCTGTGCCTTCTGTATACGGTGATTGTGCGCAATGACTTCATCCGCAATAAAACCGAAACAACCAGAAGGGTGATCGGCGGCAATTCAAAGAATCCGCTGATCTTCGATTTCTCCGTTTTCAGCAGGGTGTTCCCGTTAATGGCGTGCGGAGCGCTGGTGATCGGCGGAATCTCATGGTATTCGCAATCGCTGGTTGAGATCTCCCGGGCAATCCATGATTCGGAATCCGTGCTCGATGAGCTGACCATGCGCTATGAAAGCCGCACCATGGAAAATGAAAACACGGTGAGCTTCTACCGCTACCGTTATGAAAATACCGTGAAGCTGCTGGCGGATCTGCTTGAGGCCGATCCCTCCGCACTCAATGAAACAAGTGATCTTTATTATTCATCCTTTGACAAGGACGGAGAGCGGATCAGCATCAGAGATGACGAAGGCAACCCGCTCAGAACTGTTTCTCTTTCCGCACAGCTGCAGACACTCATCGATCTGAACGATCTTGGTTCTGTTTCCGTTTTCGATCAGGATGGACGCACCATAGCCACAAATACAAGAGAATGTTTCTTCACGCTCAGCCATGAACCGGAAGATCCTTCTTATCTGTTCTGGAATGTGCTCAATGGAGAAAAAGCGGTTTATTCCGAAGAAGTGAATGCCGAAGAACAGCAGCTGGCATATACGGCCGGCGAGTTCTTCTACTATACGGCGAAGGATGAAAACGGAAATACCGTTTATGTGTCAAAGTATGATTATGATCATCAGTCAGACACAGATGAAACGGTCTATTCACCTGTGACAAAGCATCGCTCGATGATCCGGATCGGGGTTTATCAGAGTCTGCTCAATTATCTTCTGCCGGAAAATGATCTGGACACATTGATGAAATCTGATCAGCTGAATACCGGATATATCATGCTGTTTGATACGGAAGATCCATATGAATGCATCTATTCGCCTTATCAGGGGCAGATCGGAAAAACAGCGCAGCAGCTGGGCATTTGTGCAAATGCATTCGCCGGTAACACCTATTACGGATTCAGCCGTTTCGACGGACAGGCGTATTTCCAGGTGTTCCGCTATTATGAGCTGCTGGATCAATATACCGCCGCAAGCGCTATCCCGACTTCATATATGTATCATTCACGTCTGGCGGTATCCTTGCAGACGGCAATGATCTCACTGGTGCTGCTGTTGATTCTGTGCGCTTCCGCAACCTTGACCGGAAGGGATGAGGAGGCACTTTATGAAGCATTCAATGATCCGGATCAGGAAAATGAGCTGAGATCCCCGATTTTCAATATCATTCTTCCTTCCGGAAGAAAAACATCCACCGTGGAGGCTGCCGCCAGATGGACCAGCCGCCGGGTGCCCTGGCGGGGCAAATCACCGGAACAGAAGATCTTATGGCTTCTTTCAACCGTGTTCGGCATCTGGGTGATCTGGCTGATTCTGATGATCAGCCAGGGCGGAACCATTCCCCGTGAAATCAGTGTGCTGAGCTGCATTCTTGATGGCCATTGGGACAAAGGACTCAATATCTTCGCCGCCACTGCCGCCGCAATCGTGCTGATCATAGCGGGAGCCATTCTCACATTGCTGAAAATTCCCGTACGCATGTTCGGCTCTTTGTTCGGGGCAAGAGGGGAAACCGTTTCCCATCTTGTGCTTTCCTTCATCCGCTATGGCGGCACTATCGGTGTGGTATTCTACTGTCTTTATCTTTTCGGAGTGGACTCCGCCGGCCTTCTTGCGTCCGCTTCCATCCTGACTCTGATCATCGGCCTTGGCGCACAAAGCCTTGTCAAAGATATCATCGCCGGTCTCTTCATCGTCTTTGAAGGCGAGTTCCGAGTCGGCGATATCGTCACCATTGACGGCTATCGCGGAAGGGTGGCGGATATCGGCATCAGAACCACCAAGGTGATGGGATTTGACGGCAATGTCAAGATCTTCGCCAATTCCGCGATCAGCGGCGTTCTCAATATGACCAAGGCATCCTCCGTGGCGGTTGCCACGATTTCCATTGAGTACGGTCAGGATATCGCTTATGTCGAAGAAGTGCTCAAGCATGAGCTGCCTCTGCTCAAGGCGAAAAACAAGAACATTCTGGATGTGCCCAATTATGGCGGCATCAAATCGCTGGATGAAAGCGGCGTCACCATTTCTGTCTCCTGCCATTGCGAAGAGAAGAATGTGTTCGGTGTTTCAAGATATCTCAACAGAGGACTGCTCAATATCTTCTATAAATACGGTATCAACATTCCTTATCCGCATATGGTTGTCACGGATGAAAGAAAGCCGGTGCAGCTGCCGCTGGAAGAAGACAAAGAGGAAGAACCGCCTGCCGCATCATAAAGAACATGCAGGGCATTGCACGATTGTTCACGCAATGCCCTGTGTTTTTTTGCCTGATCGGATCATCGTCTGAAACGGAAAGCATCCTTTTTGCACCATCGTTTTCAAAAGAATCACGGATGGTTGAATATGCCGTGATCCCAGGAAATCATTTGCCTGTGACAGCCTGCAAAAACAGCGGAAAAGCGAAACGGAAAGAGAATGATAATCAGTCGAGAAAGGAAAGTGTTGCACATATGAATCGTTTTTTTGAAAAACACAGCGCTTTCCTCCAACATGGATTGCGAAGCAGGCAAGGACAAGGTTTACGGCAAGGACAGCAAATACATGATCTCCCTTGGCGAAGGTCCTTACTATGCGGTCAAGTCCAGACCGGTTTCTCTGGGCGGAATCGGCGGCGTTCTGGTCAACTCCAACCTGCAGGTCATCAAGGATGACGGCACTGTCATCAAGGGCCTTTACGCAGCCGGAAACGAAATTGCCGAGATTTACAACAACTCCTATCCGCTTGTTGAAGGCGTCACAATGATGACAGCCCTGACCGGCGGCCGCATCTGAGGTGAGGAAGCAGCTGAATACACCGCTTCTGAAAACTGAGAAATATTCAGTTCTGACCGTGAATTCCATCCGGACTTCACGGTTTTTTCTTTGTCTCATGTATACTGAAACAAAAGGGGCACAACATGAAACGCGAAGAAATACTCAGAGAACTGAATTGCATGCAGGATGTGCAATACGGTGAATTTCAGAAAAAGCTGATTCCCGGCGGAAATATGAAAAAGATCATCGGGGTGCGCACACCGGATCTCAAAGCACTGGCGAAAAAGATCTTCAAAGAAGAGGATTATGAAGCTTTTCTGAATGATCTGCCCCATGAATATTTCGAGGAGGATCAGCTTCATGCCTTCATCATTTCATTGGAAAAAGATTTTGATGCCTGTATTACGAAGACGGAAGCGTTCCTTCCTTATATCAATAACTGGGCAACCTGCGATCAGCTTTCCCCGAAAGTTTTCTCAAAGAATACGGAAAGACTGCTTCCATATATTTATAGGTGGATTGCATCAGATCATACCTACACCATCCGCTTTGCCATCGGCAGGCTGATGGCGCATTATCTGGGTGAATATTTTGATCCTGCTTTTCTTGCAATGGTTTCTGAGATTCACTCCGATGAATATTATGTCAATATGATGCGGGCATGGTATTTCGCCACAGCCATGGCAAAACAATATGAGCAGACCATCCCGTATATTGAACAGAAAAAGCTCGATCCATGGACTCATAACAAAACAATTCAGAAATGCATTGAAAGCTACCGCATCACGGATGAGCGGAAAGCATATCTGAAAACACTGAGGATTCAAAAAGGTGAATGAACAAATAAGAGGTCATCATGAGACTGTTTCTCGCATTACTGCCGGATGAGCATATGATCGCGGCACTCACTGACATTCAGAATGAATTGAAAAGAACCGGTGTCAAAGGAAGGTATACCGATCCTTTCAATCTGCATATGACCCTTGCCTATATCGGGGAGTATGGAGATGCTGAGCGGGTGATCGATGTGCTTGAGGAAACCGACTTTGAACCATTTGAAATCACATTGAAACAAACCGGCGCATTCAGAGATCTGATTCACTGCACCTGTGAAGAGAATGAGGAGCTGAATCATTATGTAAAGCTTCTCAGACGCCGTCTTTCTGAAAACAATATTCCCTTTGACACCAAACCGTTCATTCCTCATATCACCCTGGTGCGCAGGGCAGAGTTCACGCCTGACGCATTGCATGAAACCGCACATGTTTCCATGTGTGCGAACCGGGTTTCACTCATGCATTCTGCTCAGGGTAAAAACGGCTTGGTATATACGGAGCTTGCATGCGTATATGCATCGGAGGAATATAAAAATGAGGAAATATGGGAATAAGTATGTAAGCATGTCCTCATTTGTGTACACCAGTAGTTATGAAAGAAGGTAAACGCCATGAAATATACCAAAGTCACTTCAGTGATATTGCTGTGCATGGGTCTTTCAGGGTGCGGCACACAGCCGAGAGAGCCGGCTCAGACGGAAAATGAAGAAGAAATCACCTCAGAGACTGCGGTGAGCACGCCTGAGACCAAAGCTGAAGCGCAGCCTGAACAAAGCACAGAGCCCAATGCGGAATTCGAACTTCCCGAAGGCACAATCAGTCTGTATATTCCGGAAGAGGGATGGAGCGCATCCCTTGAGGATGACAAAGTGGTCATCAAACCGAAGGATTATGAGGAAACATGGCTGTATATATACTTTGACGATTTCTTCGGTGTATGCGGCACAGGCCTGGAACAGAAGAAGGATACCATCAGCGGCAGACCTGCCATATCAGGCTATTATGACGGGAAGCCATGGTGGGATTACACGACCGTCGGTGAAATCGGAACAACCCAGCTGGCAGTCACGAAAGCGGGAATGCACTGGGACGAGAAAGAGCCCAACGAAATTGCGGATATCATTCTTCACAGCATCGTCATTCACTGATCACCGGGTTAAATGCCCGGTTTTTTTCAATGTGTATGCATGTCACGGATATGCAAATATATGAATATGGCATTGGAAACTGCATATGAAAATGAGTATACTTTGAGCGGAGGACAACAATATGGAATTTTTACCGGAAAAGAAATTCGGATTCGGTCTGATGCGCCTGCCCAGACGCAATCCTGACAACGCCGCTGATGTTGATGTGGAACAGGTGAAGCAGATGGTGGACCTGTTTATGGAAAAGGGGTTCACATATTTCGATACCGCATGGATGTACAATGGCTTCAATTCTGAAAATGTTGCGAAGGAAGCGCTGGTTGACCGCTATCCCAGAGAGAGCTTCACACTCGCCACAAAACTGCATTCCGGCTTTTTCAATACCCTTGAGGAACGCGACAAGGTATTCAACGAACAATTAAGAAAAACCGGTGCCGGTTATTTTGACTATTATCTGCTCCATGGCATCGAGGAGAGCATGATCGGCAAGTATGAGGAATTTGACTGTTTCAACTGGCTTCTGGAAAAGAAGGCCCAGGGACTTGTGAAGCATGTCGGCTTCTCCTTTCATGACACCCCCGAGCTGCTGGATGAAATCCTGACAAAACATCCTGAGATGGAATTTGTTCAGCTGCAGATCAATTATCTTGACTGGGAAAGCAAATGGATTCAGTCCAGAGCTGTTTATGAAACAGCTGTGAAGCATGGCAAGAAAGTGATTGTCATGGAACCGGTCAAGGGCGGAACCCTGGCCAATCTGCCCGAAGAGGCGAAGAAGCTGTTCCATGATTATGATGATTCTTATTCCGATGCCTCATGGGCAATCCGCTTTGCGGCAAGTCTGCCCGAGGTCATGGTCGTGCTTTCCGGCATGTCCAATCTTGAGCAGATGCAGGACAACATTTCCTATATGGAAAACTTCACACCGCTCAATGATGAGGAGATCAGCCTGTGCCATTATGCGGCCGATATCATCAACAAGAAGATCACCGTTCCCTGCACAGCCTGCCACTATTGCACAGAGGGCTGCCCGATGCATATCTGCATTCCCGAATACTTCTCCATCTATAATGAGGATATGAGAGAAGATCTGGATCAGAAGGGCTGGACCATCAACTTCACAAACTATGAGATTCTCGCTGCCAAAAACGGAAAGGCAAGCGACTGCATCACCTGCGGACAGTGCGAGGCTGTATGTCCTCAGCATCTTGACATCATCAATCTGTTAAGGGACGTCGCAAACCATTACGAAAAATGATTCATGAGGAAAGCCGCGTAAGCGGTTTTCTTTTTCCCTGAAAACAAAAAAACACGGCTCATTTACGCCGTGAGCCGCGTTTACTCATCTGATATGTATAGTCGAGGAATATGAAATAAAGCCAGAAACATAACGCTGCCAGAAGAATCAGCCGCAGCGGCCATCTCATCATGTTCAATAACGGGGTAATGATAAAGGTGAGCAGTTTCAGTGCCATCCAGATACCCGTCAATATGCATGCAGTTTCTTCCGCCTGTGATCTCTTCATGATTCGTTCCTTTTTTGCCATTGCCGAGTATAATAATACCATGTGAGAGGACTGAGTATGCTTGATTACGGAAAATTAATCTCTGACAAAGCGGAAAAGATGAGACCTTCCGGAATCCGCAGATTCTTCGACCTGGTTGCGGAGATGCCTGAGTGCATTTCGCTCGGTGTCGGTGAACCGGATTTCCAGACGCCGTGGGATATCCGCGACGCAGCCATCCATTCGCTGGAAGTCGGCAGAACGAAATATACGGCCAACGCCGGTCTCAAGGAACTGAGAACCGAGATCTGCGCCTGGCTGAAGCGCAAATACAATCTGGAATATCATGAAGACGAAACGCTTGTGACCGTGGGCGGCAGCGAAGCCATTGATCTGGCAATCAGGGCATTGGTTGAGGAAGGGGATGAAGTGATCATTCCCGAGCCGTGCTTTGTGTGCTATGACCCGATCACCACTCTGACCGGGGGTGTCGTGGTGCCGGTGGCAACCAGTGAGGAAAATGAATTCCGGGTTACCGCTGAACAGATCAGAAACGCGATCACACCGAAGACCAAAATCCTGGTGCTTGGCTATCCCAACAATCCGACCGGAGCGGTGCTTCGCCATGAGGATCTCGAAGCGATTGCGGAAGTTCTTAAAGGAACAAATGTCATCGTGCTTTCCGATGAAATCTATTCCGAACTCAATTATGCGGGAAAGCATGAATCGATTGCCTCGATTGAGGGCATGCGTGAGAGGACGATTGTCGTCAACGGTTTTTCCAAGACCTATTCGATGACCGGCTGGAGACTTGGCTATGCGGTGGGACCCAAACCGATCATTGCGGCAATGATCAAGATTCATCAATCCTGCATCATGTCCGCTCCCACCACCAGTCAGTATGCGGCGATCACGGCGCTCAAGGACTGCGATGATGATATTGAATACATGCGTAAGCAGTATGATATGAGAAGACAGTATTGCGGCCGCAAGCTCAATGAGATGGGCCTGCATACCTTTGAACCCAAAGGCGCCTTCTATCTGTTTCCCAACATCACATCCAGCGGCATGAGCTCGGATGAGTTCTGCGAACAGCTGCTGCAGAGAAAACATGTGGCGATCATTCCCGGCAATGCCTTCGGGGCATGCGGGGAAGGATATGCGCGTATCAGCTATGCCTACAGCATTGACCATCTGCGTGAAGCGATGAAGAGAATTCAGGAATTCCTGTACGAAATCAAAGAGGAGAAAAATCATGGATGAAATGAAAGTGCTCGATCTTCTTTCCCTGTATCCCCGTGCATCTGTCACGGATCTCGCCGATATTCTGGGCGAAAAGGAAGAAGACGTGGAAAAGGCCAAGAAAAATCTGGAAGAAAAGAAGATCATCTGCGGCTATCACACCGTCATCAACTGGGACAAGACAAACATTGATCATGTCGATGCCTTCATCGGCATTGCCGCCAAGCCGGAACGCGGCCGCGGCTATGACAAGATTGCCGAAAGAATCGCCCGTTTCCCGGAAGTCTCCTCTCTGTATCTGACCAGCGGAAGCAGCGAATTCCTGCTCAATATCAATGCCAAAACAATGCGTGAGGTGGCGGACTTCGTCGGTGAGAAGCTGGCGCCGCTGGAAGGCGTGTCTTCAACCGTGACCATGTTTGTGCTGAAGAAATACAAAGTCAACGGCGTTACCATGGAAATCAAAACAGACATCGATGACGATCGTCTGCCGGTTTCCGCCTGAGTCAGAAAACACACGAAAATGCCCTTCAAAAGGGCGTTTTTTCTGTTTACAAGAAGATGGGAAACTGGTAATATTATACGGCGAGTGGTAAAAACCGCTCCTTGCCAGAAATGGCCGTTTAGACCAGAAGGAGGTGTACGAATGAAAAAGTATGAAGTCATGTACATCATCAATGAGTCTGTCGAGGCTGAAAAGAGAGCCGAACTGATCGAGAACCTCGCCAAAATCATCACTGATAACGGCGGTGTTGTCACAAAGACAGACGAGTGGGGAATGCGCGAGTTCGCATACCGCATTGATTACATGAAGAAGGGTTACTATGTAGTAGTAAACTTCGAAGCAGACAACGAGTGCGTCAAGGAATTTGACCGTCTGATGCGCATCAACGCCAATGTCGTCCGTTTCATGATTACAGTGGACGAAGCTCCCGTTCGGGAGGCTAAGAAATGATCAACCGCGTTATTCTGGTTGGAAGACTGACCAGAGACGTCGAAGTCCGCAAAACCCAGAGCAACCTGTCCGTGGCATCGTTCACAGTCGCATGTGACAACCGCAGAAGAGCAGCCGACGGTTCCTCTCAGAACCAGGCTGACTTCATCAATTGTGTTGCCTGGAGACAGACAGCGGATTTCCTGGGCCAGTACGCCAGAAAAGGCGCAATGGTCGGGGTTGAAGGAAGACTGCAGTCACGCAGCTATGACCGCGATGGTCAGAAAGTCTATGTCACGGAAGTTGTCTGTGACAATGTCCAGCTGCTTGAATCAAAAGCGCAGTCAGAAGCCAGAGCGCAGAGCGCAGGCGGTTATCAGGACAGCTACCAGCAGCCTGCATACCAGCAGGGCTATCAGCAGCCCTCTTATCAGCAGCCCAGCTACCAGCAGCAGTCCTACTCACAGCCGAGCCAGCAGCCTTCATTTGATGACGGCTTCGGAAGTTCGGCCGGACTGGATATTTCCAGCGATGACCTGCCCTTTTAATTGAAAAAGGAGAAGAGATATGGCATTCAGAAAGCAGAGAACAGGCCGCAGAAAGGTCTGCTACTTCACAAAGAACAACATCGAATATATCGATTACAAAGATGTTGAACTTCTGAAGAAGTTTATCAGTGCTAACGGAAAGATCACTCCGCGCCGTGTCACAGGCACACGTGCGAAGTATCAGCGTCAGCTGGCAGTCGCAATCAAGCGCGCCCGTCAGATGGCACTGCTTCCTTACGTAGAGGACTGAGCAATCCACATGAAAAACCGTCGCTGAGACGGTTTTTTGTTTTTATGGATGATTTTTGAATCACCTTACTTCGGCAGCATCACCACCTCTTCAACGCTGTGACATCCGGTATCGTGCACGATTGCCCGCTTCATCTGGAAGGAGGCGATTCTTTTATAGAGATCATCGCTGAAGATGACGGTGCGGTATTCGTTGAGAAGTCTGTCAAACTGCCCGCTTCTTCTGAGCAGATCCATCCGCAGCAGTTTCAGATCATCATTGTCATTGGTTTTTGAAACTTCCGCAAACAGATCCGCTGCTTTCGCTCTGACTTTGACGGCATTCTCAATATCGCGCGCATCATCGCATGCCCATGCACAGTAGAGCAGATTATATGCGGCGCGTTCAATATCATCATCATAAAGATGGACCATATATGACCGATAGAACTTTGCGGCCAGCTGAGATCCAAATGCGATGCCTTCACAGGTTTTATAGGCTTCCCGGGAAAGCCATGTTTCATCGACGGATGTTTCCTTGTCAATTGTTCCGGCCGTATATCCGCAATCGGGACAGGTCTGAACCCAGGTGTGGATGGTATCACGCTCCATCGGGGCAGGGCGGAGATCAAGATCGGGATAACCGAAACGATTGGTTGAGCCAACGACTGTGAACGGATGTCTTTGTCCGCAGACGGCGCAAGTATATTCAGCGGTGAAATATGTGGTCATGGTTTTCTCCTTTCAGGCATTGATTGACTGATTACACTTTATATGATTCTGGACAGCTCTTTTTTTTCACATTTCATATGTTTTATACAAAAAACCGTGAACATTCATTCTGACTTGATTAGCAGGTGGCGCAGACCACTTCTAGAGGCTGAAAGGCTTAGGATGGGTTAGCCGCTTATTGGTTTTGTATATATTGTCTTATCATGTTTTCTGTTCTGTCAGATACAGTACAGATGAAATAGCTGTCACTCCAGAAGTATGGTTTCCAGTAATACGGTATTAAGGATTCCTGGAATTCTTTCCTGATCAGTCTGGAAGTAACAGTCTTATAGTTGTTAATCAGCTTTGAAAGCTGTACATGAGGCGGAGCCTCAAACAGGATAT
>CACWLH010000010.1 GCA_902761625.1 uncultured Erysipelotrichaceae bacterium | reverse complement strand
AGTATCGTTCCTCAGATCTATCTATGTTCAGGGAAATTGCCTCAACTCTTGAATCCAATAAACAGGCAATCGTCAATTCTTTCCGTTACATCAGGGATGGATAAGGCAAAAGATTTCATTGGACAAGATGTTAGTCAAAAAGCAGCATTTTTGTCTAACTTGACCGGGTATTCTCTATTATCAGATTATTCAGATCATTTTGTTCTTCTAAAGCATACCAAGTGCGGGAAAACATTCGTCACACACCCTGGAGCATTCGGTGCTGATATAAAATGTCCATACTGCAACAAAGACAGTCCCGGCGAACTTCTTTACAAATTATGTGCATTTGCTGCTAATGGTAATTATGAGTTTCCAAATCATGATTTGGTATTCGGTGAGAAAATGATAATAAAGAATGTCATTCAAGGAATAACCGAATTCAAAACACCTGCAAGTTTCCTAAGCGAGATTCATTATGTTTCTCCAAAGAGGATCCATACTACTGAATATGCCGCTTCACGAAAGTTGAATAATGAATTTACGCTTGTAAAATTCACGAGATACGATGGCCCCGCAACAGTGAAACATAACACCTGCGATAACATATTTGAAGTTAACAATTTCAAATCATTTGTGCGATATAACCGTTGTCCTTATTGTGACCCAAACTCCACAATTCGATCATTGAAAACTCGTGAGGCTAAATTTGTTAACAGACTCTCAAAAACATATGAAGATGAATATACTCTGATAGGCCCATATACTAACAGTCATACCCCTACTAAATTCATTCACAATCCTCCAAAAGGCTGCGGAACTGTCTTTGAGATGGAACCAAATGATATAAATCACCCACCTAAATCCCTATGCCCTCATTGCCGTAAAAAAATTAGTGCTAATAGGTTAACCGATGAAGATATCAACAAGATCTTGCGAGCATTATCTTCGGGAAAATACTCCATGATAAGGCGAGGGCGAAGAAACAAAATCTGGATACAGAATAATGAGACTGGAAAAGCAAAACGAATGAGCTACAAAAAAGCCATTCAGTATCTAAAAGAGCATAACTACTCGGACCTGCCATAAAACACATAAGCACATCCTCCCGAACCGGCAAAAGCCCAATTAGGAAATATGTGCTTTTATTTTGCAGAAAGTGAGAAATGATGTGCTACATTCTAATTGTGAGGCATGGGATCTTCCGATCACGGTATTTTACGAAAACGTTAGTCAGGCCACTTATAAGATCGTATTCATCGTGCGATCAATTGAGCACGGTATGATTTACCAAAAAAACTTTTATCAGTCATGATATGATACCGTATACTGCGCACGATATGATTTACAAAAACAAGGGTTTTGAGCACGATATGATTTACCAAAACCCTTCAGTATCGATCACGGTATGAATTACTAAACCCATTCGTTATATACCCTTTTTTTTCTGAGCGTAATGATTGCGGACTTCATGAATCACATGAAAAGTAAAAATCACAGGCAGTCAGATAATTCCATGCCGTTTCATTGAAGGTATCCAAATCCTCTGGATCGATTCCCCTCTGATATGCCAGCTCACGCAGAACCTTCTGGTTCCACGTGCCGAAATAATCATGGCGTTTCTCGAACACAATGATGTGATTGCCGTCTTCTTCATCTGTGCAGATCCTGTAACCGTCGAATTCCAGCTCTTCCTCCTTGCCGGCGGGATTCAGACCTTTCAGATTTCTGATATGCATATTGAGAAGATACGGATCATCAAGCACACCGATATATTCCGCATCCAGATGATCAATGCAATAAGCAATCAGCTCCTCAATATTCTTACGGGGTGTGATTGCATAACGGCGGTATCTGTTATAGAGATACAGATAGTGCAGATACATCCGGTCAAAATAAGCTTTTCCCCGGGCGTAGATTTCTTTCAGTTCATCCGGCGCATCATCATTGATCATGACAGCACCATGCGCAATGAAAAGATATCCGCCCGTTTCAAACAGATGCGGACCGTATTCCAGGATTGTCTGTTCCGGATTTTCATCATGATTGTTCATATCTAAATTATATATATTGATACTTTTTGAATCCATCTTTCTCATGATATACACAAACATCCAGATCGATTTGCGGTATACTTTTTGAAAGCGGGAGGCGCTTTATGAAACTATTGAGAAACAGATATATGTTAATTGTTTACGGCATCTGCGCATTATTGATGCTGGTCGGAACATTCCTTGATTTCAATATCTCATCCCTGATCGCCAATCAGGAAAGCCAGTTCGGCAGATTCTTCCTTCTCTTCGGCCAGTTCCCGGTCATGTTATGCGGATTTTCCGCATCGGCTTTATTGCTGAGATCCATGCCGCAGGAAAAGAACGAGAAACTGATCTTCACGGCTCTGGCCGCCTGCGGATTTATCGGCGGACTGATCGGTGTCAAGGAAGTCATTGAAAATGCGGAAGGATTTGCGATGATTATCTTCATCCTGATTGAACTGCTGATCGCATGCGGACTGTTCCTGTTTGTATATATGACATGCGACACCAGCAATCCCGCAAAGCTCAGAAGAACTGCTCTGTTCATCCTGTTCACGGTATTGATCACCACCGCCGTAGTGGTCTTCATCAAAATCCCATGGGGCAGACCGAGATACCGCTCCATCATCGCCGTGAGCAATCTTGAGTATCAGCCATGGTATCAGATCGGCAAATCCGCAAGAGACGCCTTTGAAGGAGTCCTGGACCATGATGAATTCAAATCCTTCCCGTCCGGACACACCGCAAGCGCCGCCTACATTCTCACCCTGATCGCTTTGAAGAATGTCATTCCGGTATTGAAAGATCAGGAACGGCTGCTGATGATCATCGGCTTTGCCTGGGTCATCCTGACCGCCATTGCCAGAATCATTGCCGGTGCACATTTCCTCACCGATGTGACGTTCGGATTCATGATCACCTTCACGATCATGATCCTGCTTGGAAAATATCTGAGAATCGATCAGAAAAAGAAAAAGACATCCTGAATGAAAAAAATGTCCGGGTCACAGCTGATGTGATCCGGACTTTCTTTCTCTCTTTTCAGTCTTTGTAAATCAGATAGTAGAATACGGGAATGAATAATGCGCCGCCGATCAGATTGCCAAGGGTGACCGGAATCAGATTGCCAAGCAGGAAGCCGCCGATGGTGACATCCGCACCAAGGAACATTCCCAGAGGAATATAGGTCATATTGGCAACGCTGTGCTCAAAGCCGGCGAAGACAAACATCATGATCGGGAACCAGACCGCGAAGATCTTTCCGCTCATTTCCTTTGAGCCGGCCTGGAACCAGCAAGCCAGCACAACCAGGATATTGCACAGAATGCCTTTGATCATTGCTTCGGCAAACGGCATTGCGGCTTTGGAGGAAGCCACTGCCATGGCTCTTTCTCCGGCATCGCCGCCATACAGACCGCTTTTTGCAAGAAGGAAGGCAAGCAGCACGGAACCGATGAGATTTCCCAGATAGACAAAACACCAGTTCTTCAATAAACCCTGCACATTGATTTCCTTTTTCATTAATGCAAGGGTCATGAGATTGTTGCCGGTGAACAGTTCCGCTCCGCAGAAGATGACCATCATCAGTCCCACCGGGAACAATGACGCGCCGATCAGTTTGGAAGCGGTTGTGACTTCGGATGCGGTGGCCAGCAAAAACACATGGCAGCCGAAACCGATGAACATACCGGCAAGGATACCGAGCAGAATCATTTTATATACAGGCAGAGCAGCTTTGTTTTTTCCGTTGTTGATCCAGATGTTCAGGATTTCCTTTGGTGAGTTGATCATGGAAGACCTCCCTTTTCTGTACTGCATGAGTTTACCATCTTTGCACATTCATGCCAACAAAAACGGCATGAAAAAAACCGGTTTGCTTCACCGGTCAAAGGATTTATCTGTATCGATATGTAATCCGTCCGTTCGTCAGATCGTACGGTGACAGTTCAACCGAAACCTTGTCGCCCTGAAGAACCTTGATATGATGCATTCTCAGCTTGCCCGCGAGCACCGCGCGAATTTCCATACCGTTTTCCAACTCAACTTTAAATGCGTTCGGCATAATGTCAGTCACAACACCGTCAATCTGAATTGCGTCTTTTCTGGCCATTCAATCACTCCTTTCCGTTTATTCATGCGTATTTTTGAACGTCTGTATTATAGCACATGTTCTTTGCAGCAGAAGACAGAGAAAAACGTATCCTTAATAATTATGCGTTACAATGAATTCAGCGAGGTGTTTTCCCATGTCAGCTGAGAAACAGATCATTTACGCAGGTTCCGTCAGTGCCGGCGCCAAAGCCAGTGTGTCCGGTCAGGGAGAAGGGATTTATACCCTCTGTCTGGATGAAAACGGAAGCCTTTCCCGTCTTTCCGTGATTTCTTCCCGCAACAGCGGCATCATCACAGCATTACATCATCAGTTCGTCTATGCGGCCAATGAGGAGAAGGATTTCGGCGGACTCAACGGTTCAGGCGGCGGTGTCAGCGCATATCAGATCAATGAAGACGGTTCTCTGGCTTTTCTGAACAGCTCTATTTCCTATGGTTCCAGAACCGCTTATGTCTGTGTCAGTGAAAGCGGAAAATATCTGCTTGCGGCAAACCATGGCTCCCACACAACCGTCACCTGTTCCTATGTGCAGGATGGAAACGGAAAATGGGTGCTGAAACGCGGATTCGATGATTCATCAGTCGCTGTTTTCACATTGAACAGCGACGGCTCCATCGGGGAGCTCAGTGATCTCAAAGTGTTCAAAGGAAAAGGCTACTGGTGCCTTGGCGGAGGCCAGTCCACAGCTCATATCCATTGCGTCAAAGAAAGAAACGGATTTGTTTATGCAATTAACAGAGGCTGCGATGAAATCATTGTCATGAAACTGGATGAATCAGACGGAAAACTCGAAGTGAAGAACCATGTGAAAACCAGATACGGCTATGCCCCGCGCCATGCGGACTTCCATCCGTCCCGGAATATTCTTTATGTTGTCAATGAGAATTATCCGTCTGTATCCGTTTATAAAATCGATGCGGAACAGGCATCTCTTTGTGAAATCCAGCTGATCGGCACAATGGATGAGGAATATTACAAAGACCGCCCTCTTCCTTCATTCACAAAACCGCATTGCGCAGAAGGCGAAACCAACACTTCGGCGTTCGGTGACAGAAGCGCTGCGATGTGCAGCGATATCCATATCAGTCCTGACGAAAAGCATCTTTATGTTTCCAACCGACGCTTTGCGTCTGCCGGTTCCCTTTCCGTATTTGATGTGCATGAGGACGGCAAATTGTCTTTGAAACAGGTATTCCCCCTGGGCGGAAAAGATCCAAGAGGCTTTCAGGTGTCACCGGACGGCTCCTTCCTGATTGTTGGTCTGATTGATCAGAATCTCGCGCAGGTGTTCCGGCTGGATGAAGAAGGAAGAATCGCAGAATTGATCAATGAGCTTGAAACCGGCTCCCCTTCCTCGTTTGCGTTCTGAAAAATTCATATTGTATAAGCGGGCAGCGGAAATCCTGTCCGTTTTTCATAGTGAAAAGAAAATGGAAAATAGCATAATACCTCCTGCATAGCAGGTATGGCATACGCCAAAGCATTTCCTCCACCTAAAAGCTCTTTGACCGGGAGTTTTTTCGATGATTGCTTTGTAAGCGCAAGTGATTCCATGTATGATAGTTTCGTTCTTTTCAAAGAAGAAAGAGGTTTGACATGAACAGCAGTATGAAAAGAATCCTCTGTGCATCGGCACTTGCGTTCAGTATGGCAGGCTGTAAACAGGAAGTTTCCGAAAACAGTCAGATTCCGGTTAAGGTATTGAGCCTGCCGAAATTTGAAATCGGTGAAATGAGCGGAGATAATTTCTGGAAAGGCGTCCATGATCATGAAAATGCGGTAAAGATTGCGGAAACCTACGGCTGTCCTGATCCCTATGCCGCAACAGAAATGGAAGATGCGGCAATCGGACAGGCAGTGGAAAACTTCGGAATGCTCAACCGCTATATCATCATACGCGACATTGTAAACATGGACACCTTCGCTCCCGGCGTCTCACCGGAAGTCCTCTGGTCAGACAGTACCGATACAAGTCTTTCCGATGATGACAGCCTGGAAGCTGCAGATCTCTTTGAGACATCCATGAAAAACAACTTCACGGTCGGCAAAGTCATCATCGACGCAATTCTTTCAGACGAAGCGGGATTCGGAGGAAGAAAACATATATGAAGCCGCAGACAAATCAGAAATCCATTTACATCGGACTCAATGATTCTGAAACCGGTGTACAGAAATTCGCTACGGAAAAATATCTTTCAATCCTGAAAAATGTATGCCGCAGCTACCGTGTGGCTTTCTCAGTCCAGGTGATCAACGGAGGCTACTTCCATGAAGACGGCCGTTATACCGAAGAAAACACATTGGTTCTCACATTGCTGAATATCGAAGAAAAAACCGTGATTGAAATTGCCAAGGACCTCTGTGCTTTCTTCAATCAGGAAAGCGTCATGGTCACTTCCAGCCCGAGTTCTGTCATCTTTGTCAAAGAAAAAATCTGAAAAAGCCCGCCAAAGTGAGTGCCGGCTGAAATGAGCAGATACGTCAATGTCTGCTCATTTATCATTTGGTCATGATCTATTTTACTGAACGCAGATCCGTACGCAGCCGTTTTCACCAATGAATTAAAATGCAAAATATACAAAAAGAAAACAGTCGGTAATGACTGTCCTTTGTGTGGGGGAAGCTGCCGTTTTCCCTTTCACCTGTTGATTTGTTTAGAATCTGAGTTCCGCAATGACTTCGCTGATTTCATCAAAGGAGAGCGGTTCTGTATTTTCCGAATCATCACTCTGATCAGACCAGGCGAATTCAAAGCGTTCTTCCATCGCCTCTTCCATTCTCAGTTCTGCCTCCAACAAGTACATATTAAACCAAAAAATATATAATCCAATTCTTGACAATCAGAAAGTCGTCATTTTTGATCAGCGGTCAGTTTTCGTGCAGATGATGATAAAGTGCACCGACCAGATTCGCATCACTTAAATAGGCGCACGGCTTCACAACCGGCAACGGAAGCTTCAATCCTTCCCTCATATCAGGATTGATCTGAGGAATTTCCGAGACAGACTGATATAACGATTCCATTAATGCAGGCTGTCTGGAAATGCCCCCTCCGATACAGATGGCGTCCAGATTCAATAACATATTCAGGCTCATGCACATGACTGCCAATTGGTCCGTATATTGTTTCAGTGCCGCAAGCGCCGCGGTGTCTTTGTTCTGAACGCGTTCAAAGAATGCATAGCCGTTCATCTCTGAAACATCCTCGCCTGTGATCAGGCTCAGTCTGCGGAAAAGACCGCGGTAGCCAAGATCAGACCAGTAGCTTTCCTTCTGGTCCGGATGATAAATATCCGTGCATACCATGGAAAACTCACCGGCCAGGAAATCTTTGCCACGGTGAAGCTTTCCGTCAATGATCAGTCCGCCGCCGATTCCGGTTCCGATTAACATGACCGCCCCGTCTGTGCATCCGGCAAGATTGCCCTTCCAGAGTTCTGCCAATGCCGCGCTCTTGCCGTCATTTTCAAGAGAAACCGGAACATGATATCTTTGCGCAAATTCCTTTGCGATACAGCAGCCGTTCAGATACGGGAAAACCGCCACGACATTGATTGTGCCGCTTATCGGATCAATAATGCCGGGAGAAGAAATCGCGATGCCTTTGATTCTGCTTAAATACGGATTGACAATCCCGTCGATGACATCCATGAATTCCTCTTTGGACGCATCCCTTGAGGGAGAGGGAACATCCCCTTTCTCAAGAATCTCAGCCTGCTCATTCATGAGCGCGTATTTGAGAGCGGTTCCGCCCCAGTCAAAAACAAGATATTCAGCCATGATCATTTTCCTTTTCATGCATGTATCCATGCATTTCATCTGATTTCACTATATGACAATCCGCACGGTTTGACCACAGTCACAGCCGGAAACAGCCGATGCTCAGGCCGGTTTAAGACATTGCATACATGTTTGCGATTGATTCTGAATTCAAATCGGGCATAATAATAACGATGTCAAAAAAGAAAAAAGCACAGAAAACACCGGTCAGTATTGAACCGGATCTGAATATGGAAATGACTCAGCAGGATGAAAAAGCAGCTGTGAAGAAAAGCCGTGCTCATCATAAGCTGCACCTGATTCCGCTGGCTGCCGTCGTTTTCGGTGCGGCCGTGATTATCACTGCACTCACACGGGATGACGATGACAAGAAGACCATTTCCGAAGAAACAAAGGAAATTCCGGATGTCGCTACTGTGCAGCAGGAAACACATGCACCGGAAGAACCCGCAAAACCGGAAACAAAAACCGCAAAACAAAAGCCGTGGATCTTCGCTTTGTTCATGTCAGCTGTGCTCATCTTTGATGAGCTGATTCTTCATCAGGCGGCAGGCTTCCCGTTTACAGCCGCATCGCTTGCCTCGATTGCGCTGTTCTCGCTTGGATATGGCTTTCTGATCACCTTCCTGACTTCATTCTTCAAAAAGCAGAATGCAAACAGGATCGCAAGATGTGTGATCATCGCCCTCATTGCACTGTACTTCCTGGTCTGTTTCTTTGTTCATAAACAGTTCAAGATCTTCTATGATCTTTCCACCATGACAGCCGGCGCATCTGATGCGCTGGGCCAGTTCCAGTCCAATGTCAGGGAATTGATCTTCAGCGCTGACGGAATGACAAAGATTGTTCTTTATTTCCTGCCGGCCGTGCTTTATGCAATCTATGCGAAAAAATATGACGCGGCGGAAAAGCTGCCTGTGAAAACAAAGCTGATCACCTTGTTGACTTCGGCATTGCTGATCTGCGGATCCATAGGAAGCTCCTATGCCTCAGGCACATTCAACACACTGTTTTCGGAATACAATTTCCAGAATGCGATCAGCTCGTTCGGACTTACCACAGCAACGCTTCTGGATGTGAGAAAAGCGGTATTGCCGGATTCAATGTTCGGCTTTGAAAAAGAATATACCAAGCTCATTCATACCACTTCCAAGGCAGGTGAAATGAAAATCGCCTGGAACAAAAATGAGATGGAATTTGACTGGAGCGCACTGGCGGCAGACGCTTCCGCAAATGAAAAGAGTCTGGATGCCTATGTGGCTTCACAGATCTCATCAAACAAGAATGAATATACAGGCCTGTTCGAGGGAAAGAACCTGATCATGTTGACGGCGGAAGCCTTCTCCAGTGAAATGGTTTCCGAAGAGCTGACTCCCACCCTTTACAGGCTGCTTCACAAAGGTATTTATTTCTCCGATTATTATCAGCCTTCCAGTGCCGGCACAACCGGCGGTGAATATGAGATCGTCTTCGGCATGATGCCAACCAACGGCGGAACCTCTTTCAAGAATATGACGGACCGCAACAATTATATGACCATGGGCAGCCAGCTCAACCGGCTCGGTTATGAAGGCTGGGCCTTCCATAACAACACCTATACATTCTATGACCGTCATCTCACCCATAACAGCCTGGGCTATTCTCATGGCTTCATGGGATATGGCAACGGCATGGAAGACTATGTGGAATGGCAATGGCCGCAAAGCGATCTGGAAATGATTCAGGGCACCATGCCCATGTATGAAAATGCAGAACACTTCAATGTTTACTACATGACGGTCAGCGGACACAACGGCTATGACTACGGTTCCAACGCGATGTCGATGAAAAACTGGGACAGAGTTCAGGATCTTGAATATTCCGACCGCGTCAAAGGCTATTATGCATGCAATCTGGAACTTGAGGATGCCCTCACCTATATGGTTGGCAGACTTGAGGAGCTTGGCATTGCGGATGATACCGTGATTGTGCTTTCCGCCGATCACTTCCCCTATGGCCTGGATGATGGCGCAGGACTTGGCCAGATGCCTTATCTTTCCGAACTCTACGGGCATAATGTCAACGATTTCCTGGACCGCGATCATAACGGTCTGATCATCTGGTCCGGATGTCTGGAAGACATGGATCCCATCACTGTGGATACACCGGTGTCCTCCATCGATATTCTGCCCACCCTTTCCAATCTGTTCGGTCTGGAATTTGATTCCCGTGTATTCCCGGGAAGAGATGTGTTCTCAGATGCGGAACCGCTTGTGTTCACGATGTTCTATGACTGGAAAACAGAACTCGGGTCTTTCAACAGTCTCACCAATCAGTTCACACCTGCCGAAGGCGCACAGATTCCGGACGGATATGAGGAGCGGATCAAGAAGATTGTCCGCAACAAACTCAATTATTGTACCGGATACAACAACACAGATTATTTCAATCATCTTTTCGGAAACAGATGAGCAGATCGAATGACCTGCTCATTTTGTTCGAATGGATGAATATTCGTTCAATCTGCAGTTTTAATGAAAACTGCCGGCAGGACAGATGATCCCGCCGGCAAAAAGCCATCATCCTTATAAAAGCAAATGGCCCAGGACTGAACTGGTCTTTTTTCGGCCGTCTACATGAATTGCAGCAGACTGATCCGCAAAGAAATCCGCCCATCCAGGACGGATTTCTCATCATACTCATGCAAATACTGCGAAGGACTGCGGTCCGATGATCAGCACTTCATTTTCAACAGCCGCGCTGCCGATGACAAATACCGGCTCTTTTCCTCTGAACTCTTTCAGTCTGATTTTGATGCCGCCCTCAGACGGATTCACGGCACATACCATTTTCCCTCTTTCATAAACAAAAGGCATGGTTTCCTTAACCGCGTACAGCGGACGGAAGGAGGAGGCTGCCTGAAGATCCTCATACTGATGTCTTAAGGCAGTCAGCTTTCTGACCGTATTCAGAAGGGAGTCAGGATCATTTTCCTGTGATGAGACAGTCGGCGCATCCTCACTCTGATCCACCGGAAGGTAAAGATCTTCTGGTTCGCAGTCTGAGAAGCCGTGATTCTTTGAATCATCCCACTGCATCGGGGTTCTCGATCCGGTTCTGTGATAGCCGCCCTCTTTTGTACGAACATCCAGATATTTCATGCCGGTCTCATCTCCGTAGTAAATGAACGGAACGCCCGGCATTGTCAGAATAAAGGCATATGCCAGTTTCAGCTCCGGAACAGATAATGTGCGTGCAGGTCTTGGGGTATCGTGGTTGCATGTAAACATGGAAATGTATCCATAATCCTTCGTGGCTTTGTATTTGGGCAGATAATCATCCAGGAAACGCATGATATCCCCTTTGCCCTTGGCTTTGAAGAAGCTGTTGTCCTCCTCATTGGCCTCATAGTCCCTTAACAGGGTGTTATAGCCGTTATGCCAGTGGTCCAGATAGAAATCCATATGGAAGCCGCCGCCGTTGATGGCCTGCTGAGGATTGGACCATTCTGAAACAAGCGCCGCTTCCGGATAATCTTTGTCCAGCATATCACGGATTTCACGCCAGATTGCGGCTGTGGCTGATTTATGTTCATCATCGTTTTTGACAAGGGAATCCGCCATATCCACGCGGAAACCGTCGCATCCCGCATCCAGCCAGAAGCGCATGATATCCTTGAGCGCTTCAATGGTTGCTCTGGCTTCGGGGGAATCCACCGCTGACATCCATTTCTCCGTTCTGTGCAGCCATCCGTAATTGAGAGCGGGCTGGGATGCGAAGAAGTTGAGCATATAGGCGCCATAGCGTTCCGTCATGCCGGAGATATACGGATGTCCCGCAATTCCTTCAAAGGCATTGGTCGTCCAGACATAGCGTCCGGAATATTCATTTTCCTCATACTTTGAAGATTGAACGAACCATTCATGTGTGTCGCTGGTATGTCCCGGCACCAGATCGAGAAGTACTCTGATTCCTTTGGCATGGGCTGTTTCAAACAGCCGGATCAGATCCTCGTTTGTGCCATAACGAGGCGCCACTTTTTTATAGTCGCGCACATCATAGCCGGCATCCTTGAACGGAGAATCAAAGCATGGATTGATCCATAACGCATTTGCGCCGAGGGATTTCACATAATCCAGCTTTTCAATGATTCCGTTGAGATCGCCGATACCGTCACCATTTGTGTCTTTGAATGACTGCGGGTAGATTTCATAGAAGATTGTGTCTTTTAACCATTCAGGCATCTTCATCCTCCTGTTTCAAAAGCTGCGCTATATCACCGCTTTGAATGATCATCGGTCTGTAATCATTGTCATGGACAACTTTGTTCAGCTGTTCCCTGATCTGATCATCTGTATATCCGTCTGTGTTGAGAAAGGCTGAAGGCACATGACATGCATAAGCGATGCCGATATCCGCACTGATATCATTGCCGATCATGAGAGCTGTTTCTGCGGCAATATCATATTCTTCAAGCATTGCCTCCATGAACTGCTTCTGCGGCTTTTTCACACCATGGTCTGATGAGATGTATATCCCGTCAAACAGATCATACAGACCGCACATTTTCAATTCTTCAACAGTAAACAGAGTCTGTGCGTTGGACAGCAGCCATACCCCTTTTCCTTCCTGTTTCAGACGGTTCAGTACCTTGATTGTATTTCTGTATGGATACAGTTTTTCCCGGGAAGCTTTACGGAATAAATGAGCTGCTTTTTCAATCCATTTCGCGTCCGGTTCAATTCTCATCAACGGGACATGAAAAGGCGCTTCCTCATACAGTCTTCTGAATACAATGCCAAGATCGATTTCCGGATATTGGATTTCAGGTGTTTTCAGTTTCTTCTCTTCCTCCTCACACATCCGGAAGTAAGCATGTTTCATCTGTTTCGGTGTCCAGACAGCCCCTGCTTTGAGATAATGCCGGGATATCACTGTCCAGACTTCTTTTTTGGTCTGATCCGTATGGATCTCAACCAATGTTCCGTAAAGATCGAAAATATAATTCTGTATCATCATTCCATACCGATTACCGCAACGCTCCATGCGGGCATAGAGAGCGTGTTTCCATCCAGTGTGATCTTCTCCTCATTGGTATTGAGCACTGCCTTGAGCGTGTTGAATTCAGCCATGGATGAAAGGTCTGTATCCGCCTTGGCGCCGCCAAGATTCCATACAATCAATACTTTCTCATTTTCATATTCTTTTGTATAGGCGCAGATTCTGTCATGGCATAAGTCATATGCCACTTCCACGTTTCCATGGCTGATCGACGGGAAGGAATTGCGGATTTTCAGTGCCTGTTTCACATAGTTATAGATGCTGAGCGGATCATCCTTGCTTTCCTCATAGGAAGGATAGATCATGGTCACTTCCTCCATGTCAACAGGACCGCTGCACATGCCCTGTGCTTCGGGATCTGAACTCCAGTACATCGGCGCGCGTTTGTTTTCATCGCGTCCCGAGCCCTTCATGCCAAGCTCCTCGCCGTAATAGACAAATGCATTGCCGCTCATGAACAGATTCATCGCCATCGCCGTTTTGACTTTTGATCCGTCGTCATCGGGATAATAGCCGGCGCTTCTTGCCATGTCATGGTTGGTATAGAACGGCGCGTTGATATAGTTTTCACTGTATGAGGAGAACAGCTCCTGTTCCCTGACCTGCGCTTCGCCATAAGCCTTGGCATCATAGCCTTTGACCACCTGGGCAATCACACCGTCATTGTTTGCGAAGGAGAAGTCAAACATCGAATCAATGCCGGACTGATAATACATCGCAAAGGTTTTGCGGTCCGTCCAGCCTTCCGCCACAAAATAGCAGGAAGGATCAATCCTTTTGCCTTCGTGGACCAGCCAGTCAAGAAATTCAATGTTTCTTTCATTGTTGCCGGTGTAATAGGAAGTCACCGCGTCCAGACGGAAACCATGCACACCATGATCCAGCCAGAATTTCATGATGTCGCTGAATTCACTTCTGACTTTCTCACTGTCCAGATTCAGATCCGGCATTTCCGACCAGAAGCGTGCCTCGTAATACCAGTTAGTATCCGCCAAAGGCGAATAGCCGTCTCCGGCATCCCTTGTGAAATTGTAATAGTCAAAATACGGACAATAGTCCGCGGAAGCGCCCCAGTCATCGGGCAGTTCCTTCAGATATTCGTGAGCCTGTGTGAACCATTCATGTGATGTGGAAGTATGGTTGAGAACCAGATCCACGATCACTTCGATATTTCTTTTTTTACACTCTTCGATCAATTGATCAAAGTCATCCATGGTTCCGTATTCCGGATCAATCGCCTTGTAATCCGTCACATCGTATTTATGGTACGTCGGTGAGGGACAGACAGGCATCAGCCAGATTTCACTGAAGCCCAGGTCCTCGATATAATCCAGCTTTGATATGACACCCTGAAGATCGCCGATCCCGTCGTGATCCGAATCGGCAAATGAATAGACGAAAATCTCATACGCGCTGCGATAATCATCTTCCGCTTTCAGCGGCACAAGATCCTTGTTCAGCTCCACCATCTGAACCGAAGAAGCAGCAGACGGATTGCCTGCTGCTTCTGGATCTTTCTGCGTGCATCCGCCCAGGGCAAGCACCGTGAGCGATGCGCATATGAGTAATTGTTTAAAAGACTTTCTCATCCCTTGACAGCGCCTGACACGCCTTCGACATAGAATCTCTGCATGTACAGGAAGAGCAGTGCGATCGGGATGGAGATGACAACCGCACCGGCTGCGAAGCATGTGTACCACTGGTAGATGTATTCCTTCTGCAGCATGTTCCACAGACCAATCGCGACTGTGTACTCGTCGGCATTGGCACGGCAGAGAACCTTTGCAAAGATGAAGTCCACCCATGGTGCGATGAATGAGGTCAATACCGTATAGATTACAATCGGTTTTGCCAGCGGCATCGTGATCTTTGTGAACACCTGCCATTGAGTTGCGCCATCCATCACCGCCGCCTCATCAATGGAGCGGGGAATCGTGTCAAAGTAGCCTTTGGCAATCTGGAAGCCAAGACCCGTGCATGCGGAATAGACAATGATCAGACCGATGCGGATCGAACTTCCTTCTGTCAGGCCCATTGATTTGAGCAGGAAGTACTGCGCCACCATGGTCATGAAACCCGGGAACAGTCCCAGAATCATCGCCATGTTCATATACGGCTTACGGAATTTGAATCTCATTCTGGAAAGCGAATATGCCACCGAGAGAACGAAGAATGTCGAGAAGATGCATGTCACGATCGCGATGATCAGTGTGTTGGTGAACATCTTCGGGAAGTTCAGGACATTTCTGTCCGTGAACAGCTTGATATAGTTGTTCAGCGTATATCCCTGCGGCAGGAAGGTGCTTGTATAGGCACCCGGTTCCGCGCGGAAGCTGGTCAGCACAATCCAGAAGATCGGCAGCACCCAGATCAGTGCAAGAATACCGAGCAGGATATGAACCAGCACATTCACAGCCACAAGATGGGGGCTTCTTTTGTTTTTCTTTAATTCCATGGTACTCATATCACATGAACGCCTCCTCATTCTTATACGACGCGGAGTTGCGGTAAGTGACCAGTGTGACGATTGTCAGGATCACGAAGGTGATGATACCGATGACCGCGCCAAGGTTGTAGTACTGCTGATCGATGGTCAGCTTGTACAGCCATGTGACAAGCAGATCCGTCTGACCGGCGGTGTCGCCGACATAGGTCGGTCCGCCTCCCGATAACAGATAGATGACATTGAAGTTATTGATATTGCCGACAAACGATGTGATCAGATACGGGGTCGTGACAAACAGCATGTAAGGCAGGGTGATCTTGAAGAAGATCGTCACCGTCCCGGCCCCGTCCATCTTTGCGGCTTCATAGAGCTCGTTGGGGATGTTCTGGAGAATGCCTGTCACCTGCAGCATGGTATAAGGTATACCGACCCAGAGGTTGATGATAATGATTGTCACTCTCGCCCATGTGACATTGGTCCAGAACGGCAGCGACTCGCCTGCCCCGATCCAACCGAGATTTCTCAGAAGAACATTCACGGCGCCGTTTGGCTGCAGCATGATGTTCATGATCATCAGGGAAACGAACTGGGGAACCGCGATGGACAATACAAAGCAGAATCTCCAGAAGCCCTTGGCCTTTGTATCCTTGCGGTTGATCACCATCGCAAGAATCATGCCGAGAATGTAGTTCAGGAATGTGGCGAAGATCGCCCATGTGACCGTCCACGCTAATACATGCCAGAACTGTCTGCCGATGTTGCCCTGCATGTTGAGGACACGCTGGAACTGGGTCAGACCGTTCCAGTCAAACAGCATCAGTTTTTCATTCTCTTTCGAATATTCCGTGAAGGCCATCGAAATCATGTAAACCAGCGGAACAATGTTGAAGATCAGAATACCCAGACACGGAAGTGTCATCAGGGTGATATGAAGATTGCCGTTGAACAGGCTGATGATATCCTCTTTGAATGTCGGCACATGTTCTCCGTTTTCAATCTTCTTCTGCATTTTGTATGAATGCTTCATCTGAAGAATCCATAACACCACAATCGCGGCGACAACAAACAGCGCCACCACGCCATACAGCAGAATCTGCTGTGAATTGTCTCCGGCTGTGTATTCGTAAATCTGCTTTGCCTCATTCCAGACTTTTTCCTGCGCCGCATCGCCAAGACTCGGTAAAAGGGCAATACTGTGAATACCGGTACGGATCATATAGATGACCCATGCAATTTCGCAAAGCAGAATCAGAATGCCTTTGGCAATCTGTTTATGGCCGATCAGGCCGGCCCCCATGAATACTGCCGAAAGTTTCGTGTAAAGATCTCCTTTGGCAAAACTTTCAACCGCACTCGCTTCTTTATTCAGCTTGCCTGCCATCAGTTCCTCCTTTCATCAATCGATAGAATGAAAGCGGCCGAAGCGGAATTCACCGATCTTCAGCCGCTTACTTCATTTACAAAGTTTTACGTATGTCTGTCTATTCAATAATTACTGAACAGCTGCTGTGTTCATGGATTCATTCATGGCTTCAGTCTTTTCAGCCGCATTGTCATGAGTAACTGTTCCGGAAACGATTTCCTTACCCATGGATTCAGCCGGTCCCCAGTACTGACCCATCGCATCCTGCAGAGGCTGCACGATTGATGTGTTAGCCATTGTGTCCATCTGTGCCTTTGCCAGAGCGTCGTCGCCGACGTTGATGCCGGAGTCTGTCGGGATGATGTTTCTGAGCTCATAATGCTTCTGCTGAGCTTCTGTTCCGCCAAGCCATGCCGCAAGTGCGACTGCGATTTCAGGATGTTCCTTATACAGAGCTGTCGCGGGGTTGACACCGACTGCCTTGGAGCCTGCGAAGGACTTCATCTGCTTTGCCTCACCGTTGATTGTGATGGACGGCAGAGCTGCGACACCCAGGTTTTCGCCGTAAGCGTCCTGTGCCTTTTCATAATCCCAGGAGCCGGAGAAGAATGCCTTTGCGTCAGCTACTGTGCCGACATCGCCGTTTGCGAAGTTCGCGTTCTTGACCAGGTCTACAAGATAATCTGTGACTGCGACTGCCTTGTCACCGGAGAAATCGATACCGGCGTCAGCCTTGCTGCCGTCTTCACCGAACAGTGTGCATCCGTTTGCAACATAGAAGGCTGCGATGTACCAGGAGTTCTCAAGCGGGAATGCAACTTTGCCCTTTTCGAGCATTGCATCAAGTGACTTGATATCTTCATCGGAGAAGACACTCTTGTCATAGTACATGAACCATGTGTTGGATGTGAACGGGAAGCCGTAAACAGAACCGTTGTAGGAAACTGTGTTGACAGTTGTCGCTGAGTTGTTCTTCTTCATGTTGTCAACATTTGTTCCGCCCAGTTCAGCGATACCGCCGGCCTTGATCAGATCAGGAATCTGGTCATTTGCGAACATATATACATCCGCAGCTGCGCTCGGGTCTGTACCGACGTTTGTCTTTGCATCGCCTTCAGAACATGTGCCGTAAGTGAATGTCAGATTCCATTCAGGATGTGCTTCGTTGAACTGGTTGCACATTGTCTGCAGCCATTCACCGTTGTCCTTGGACTGGTCTTCCTGCGGGCCCCAGACTGTGACTGTCGCATCGACTGTTTCAGCGGGTTTTTCTTCGCCGCCCTGATCCGAGCTCTCTCCGCCGGACTGCTGTGATCCTCCGCAGCCCGCGAGCATTGATACGCTCAGCAGTGCTGCCAGGCTTGTTGTAAATACTCTCTTCATTTCCATTTCTTTTTTCCTCCGTAATTATTTCCGTTTTTGGAAACGTTACCGTAAACGTTTCCATCACAATTTCATCATAGTTGAAGCGTTTTCATTTTTCAAGAGGTTTTTTGATAATTTTTTGAATACTTTCGCCGGGTTCCACTTTGAACGGAATCACTTCATGAACAGCTTTGCGACTGTAATTCATTCTTAACAGCAGATCGTCCACGCTCTTCTGTGCAAGCAGGGATGAGCTCTGTCTGACCGTGGCCAGACGTGGCACGGAATACTTTGTATATTCAATGCCGTCAAAGCCGATGATGGAAAGATCTTCCGGAATCCGCAGGCCGAGATCCTTCGCTGCCCGCATGGCGCCGATGGCGATCGTGTCACTCAGCGCGAAGATGGCGGTGATTCCCTTTTCCCTTTCCAGAAGTTTCTTTGCGGCGCGGTAGCCGTCTTCCGAAGAGAATCGGCTTGGCTCATAGCTGTGTTCCATGTCAAACGGAATATCTCTTTTCTTAAGGGCATCCATCCCGCCCATGAGTCTGGTTGTTCCGATGCTGCCATGGATATTCATATTGGATCCGCCGACAATTCCGATATTTGTATGACCGGCATTGAGCAGCACACCAACCGCAGCTTTGGAAGCCTCATAGTCATCGGTGGAGAAACTGGACAGATTTTCAAAGCCAAGCTCAGACGCATTGCCGGTCACCAGAACAGCCGGAATTTTGATATTGCCGAATGACTGATGAAGATAGTCCAGATTGGCGCCAAGGAAAATCAGTCCCTTCGGTTTTCTTTCGGATGCGATCTGCGCTGCTGTTTCCACTTCATTGGAAAGCTCATCCAGAAATACCACCGTAACCGGTTCTCCGTTCTTTTTCATCAGTTCCTGAATTTCCTCGAGAATGGTTTCCAGGAAGAAATTCTTGGTGCCCTTGACGAGGATGGTGACCGGTGAAGAGCCTGCCAGCTTCAGATACTTCGCATTTGTATTGGGCTGAAAGCCTGTTTCCTGAATCACCTGTGTGATTTTCGCTCTGGCCGCCTCTGAAACATCCGCGTGGTTGTTGATCACACGGGAAACAGTCCCGATGCTGTAACCGGACAAACGTGCGATATCTTTGATTGTCGTCATCGCGGACTCCTCCCTCCTTTTGACTTAAAACTGTTGTTATCGTTTCCGTAAACGTTTACATCTATAATTTCATAGTAGAGCGCTTTTCATGATGTGTCAATGCATGGAGCTTCAAATCGTGAGCATTCACGGGCATGTTATTGACGTGTGGTATATAATAGGTAACGCGAAAGAAGGTGAATTCTATGACTAAGATCGATGTGATTTCCGGCTTTCTCGGAGCCGGTAAAACAACTCTGATTCAGAAATTGATCAAAGACGTATTTGCAGGACAGAAGGTTGTCCTGGTTGAAAATGAATTCGGCGAAATCGGTATCGACGGCGGTTTCCTCAAGGAGGCAGGCATTGAGATTACCGAAATCAACAGCGGCTGCATCTGCTGCACACTGCAGGGTGACTTCCAGGAAGCCCTGAAAAAGGTTGTGGAGGAACTCAATCCCGACCATATCGTGATTGAACCGTCCGGTGTCGGCAAACTCTCCGATATTCTGAGAATCATCAAGTCCGTGGAGGGACTGGAACTCAACAGCTACAGCGCTGTCGTTGATGCGAAGAGGTGCCAGATCTATCACAAGAACTTCCGTGAATTCTTTGATGATCAGATCGCAACCGCTGCCTGTGTCATTCTCTCCAGAACACAGATGACAGATGAAAAAACTCTTCAGGCGGATGTGGATATCATCCGTGAACTCAATGCGGATGCCCGCATCATCACCACACCGTGGGATGAACTGAGCGGCAAAACCGTATACGACGCGATGGTCGGCTCTTCCGACGGTTTCCCCGAAGATCTCGGTGAACTCGAAGATGATGACGATGAAGATGAGGATGAACATGAACATCATCACCACCATCATGACGATGAAGATGAGGATGAGCACGAACATCATCACCACCATCATGACGATGAAGATGAGGATGAGCACGAACATCATCACCACCATGACGATGATGACGAGGATGAGCATGAACATCATCACCACCATGACGATGATGACGAGGATGAGCATGAACATCATCACCACCATCATGACGACGATGACGAGGATGAGCACGAACATCATCACCATCATCACCATGGCAAGGAAGATCCGAATGAAGGTCTTTCCGAAGGCAACCGCATCCATCTCGGCGAAGATGAACACGAGCACCATCATCACCATCACCACCACCATGGGCATGATGCGGATGAGATCTTTGATTCCATCGGTATCGAAACCATCAACAAATACAACGAAGATGAAATCCGCACTGCGCTTGCCGGTCTTGGCGAAAACATTGTCAGAGCCAAGGGTATTGTTCCGACAGAAGACGGCAGCTGGCTCTTCTTTGACTATGTTCCCGGCGACATCGATATCCGCAAGGGTTCTCCCGCCTATACAGGCCTGATCACAATCATCGGTGAAAAGGTTGATCTGAACCAGATCAAAGAACTCTTCAAGGTCAGATAATGGCTCCGGTATATCTTTTCACAGGATTTCTTGACAGCGGAAAAACAACGCTGATCAAGGACACACTGAATGATCCGGGTTTCATGGAAGGAACCGACAGGACATTGATCATCTGCCTTGAACAGGGAGAAGTCGGCTATGATGAGAAATTCCTGGATGAACACAACACATTCATCGAGTTCCTCGATGCGTCAACAGAGCTCACCCGTGCGAAAATGGAGGAGCTTGACACCATTTACCATCCCAACCAGGTGTTCATTGAATACAACGGCACAGAGGTTGTTTCGGAAACTCTTCTCAAGGACATGCCTGAATTCTGGCCGCTGGTCCAGATTCTGACCACAGTGGATGCCACAACCTTTGAGCTCTACATCAATGCGATGAGATCCATGCTGTTTGAACAGCTCAGATGGTCTGACACGATCATCGTCAACCGCTGCACGGAAGACATGTCATTCACCATGCTCAGAGGCAATATCAAAGCCATCAACTCCAGAGCGCAGATCTTCTATGAAGGCCCCTTCGGCGAACAGGTGCAGTTCAAAAGCGGCCTGCTTCCCTTCGATATCAATGCCGATGTCATTGATATCAAGGATGAGGACTACGGTCTCTGGTATATGGATGCGGTGGAGAATCCGGACAAGTATGATGGCAAGGAAATCATCCTCCGCGGCATGTATGCGGAAAACATTCCCGGCTATAAGCAGACATTCATTCTCGGCAGACGGGCGATGGTATGCTGCGCACAGGACACAAGTCTTTGCGGCATTACCGTCACCGGCGTGAAAATCTGGGAAATGAAGCTCGGCGACTGGGTGGAAGTCCAGGGCAAATTAAAAACCATTCCCACCGAGAATGGCATGAAGACGGTTGTGCTCTATGCGGACAGAATCGCCCGCTATGAGAAGCCCGCACAGGAATTTGTCACATTCAGTTAAAACAAATCAGGGAGACCAATGCGGTCTCCCCTTTTTTAGTTTACAGATCAGTTTTACATCAGCTGTCTGATGAAATGATTCTCTTCTGTATATGCTTTCCAGCCTCTGCCCGGATCAGCCTTTTTCATGAAGTCCGTCCACATATCAAGCATGGAGATGCTTAATGTGAAATCATGTCTCTGCATCGGTCTCCAGCATCTGTCCAGAGTGCCGAACATATACCAGAGTTCGGAGGAATGGAAGGCTCCCGCCTCATCACCCGGCAATGCTCTGGCGAAGTAATAAACATATACCGGCTCATCGGAATTCGCATTTCTCTGATCGGCGAAATCCGTGCAGCCTTTGAACAGAGCGCTCTTTCTTCCGTCTGTTCCCGGTTCAATGGAAATATCATTTCTTGTGCATCCGATCATGTAAGGAATGTCATGGATATGATCATTGTCAATGCACTCCTGGAATCCTTCCGTCATGACCCAGCCGTCAATGATGGGACCGAATACCAGTCCGCCGGCATTCTTGTATACATCCGGAAGAATGGACACAAGCTTTTCCGCCGGAACATTGCGCAGCTCGCGCACATATCTGACGCCGAGCAGATCCATGATCTTTCTGCCGGTCAGATAAGCTGCTTCGGGTGTCACATCCCTGATCAACGGATTGGCATAACCGCCGCCGCTCTGGATGATGGCGGAATGAATCATTCCCCTTGTGAGCGGAGAGCTGATCAGTGTCTGTACACTCATCGCGCCGGCACTCTGTCCGAACACAGTAATACGTTCAGGATCGCCGCCGAACTTTTCAATATTCTTTCTGATCCATCTGAGTGCCATGATCTGATCAAGGATGCCGTAGTTGCCCACGCTTCTGTTGGGATCCTCACGGCGAAGATCCTCAAGCGCCATGAATCCAAACACACCGACTCTGTAATTGATGGAGACAAGAATCGTGTCACGCATCGCATACTGGGCGCCGTCAAATTCCATTTCACTGGAGAAGCCATGATCAAACGCGCCGCCATGGATCCACATCGCCACCGGATATCCGTCTGCGGATTTCTTTTCCGGTGCCCAGATATTCAGATACAGGCAGTCCTCACTCTGCGCAGGAAGCGGATATTTCGGATCGGTATAGAATTCCTTACCATAGAATCCGTCCTTGATTTCAATCTGCGGGCAGATCGGTCCGAATTCCAGAGCCTTTCTGACTCCGTTCCAGGAATCCGGCATCTGCGGTGCCTTGAAACGCAAATCACCGATCGGTGCCTTTGCATAAGGAACACCGCGGAATATCATACAGGAACCTTTCAGCTCGCCTTCAAGGGTTCCCTGTTCAACTGTAACTCTGACTGTATTCATGCTTCACCTCCGGGATATAGGTAATTTTAATTATACATCCAATTTCATGAAGACATGCCTGCGAACCATCAAATTGCACGCCATGAAGGCTGCCCTCAGTCCGTAATTCATCCGGTTTTTCTGTTTTCTTCATACTGCCGCCCCGAAAAAACAGGAGTGCTCCTGAATTTAAATGGCTTGGCTGAAAAAGCCAACGGAAAATAACAGATGAAAGGTATGCAGGGAAGAAAGCTTGGCGAGGTAAAGATGAAAGGTATGCAAGGAAGAAAGCGTGGCGAAGATGCCATGAAAGAAGGAAACTGAGCACATACTGCAAAGCAGCTGAAAAAAATGCGAACCGCATGAAAACAATCCGGTTCATTTGCCCGCTTTCACCGAAGAGAACTGCGGCTTTGGAATGCAGCAGGTGCCTGGCATTCCCTGAGCAATGTGAAATATCAGATCCAAAAAATAATACCGCAGCGGCTTTCACCGTCTGCGGTTTTATGACTGATTGAAAAAAGACCCCGCTGGCACAGGGTCTCTTTTCTTTCTTTATTCGGGAGGGAAAGAAATAACATGTTTTCTGACTGTTTTTATGATACATTCCGGCTGTGTTGGAATAATGTAAGCTTTGTGAAAGATTTGTGAAACAGTATTTCCTTTTTGGTCATTGACATCCGTGATCATTTTTCTTAATGCCATTTTAATTTCATGAACCGGTTTTTAATCCCGAATTAACAGGGCAAACGCAAAAATATGAGTGTCAGAAGGAGATTTTATGAAGAAGTTCCTTTTATTAATCCGGAATCACCAGAATTCCTTCCGCACAATCATTGCCGGATTCTTCCTGATGATTCTGCTCGGTGCGCTTCTGCTGAGCCTTCCGATCGCGTCGAAAGAAGGAAGCGTGTCATTCACGGATGCCCTGTTCACATCCGCCTCCGCGTCATGTGTGACCGGACTGGTTGTGTTCAATACCGCAACGCACTGGACAATGTTCGGCAGAATCGTGATTCTTCTGCTCATCCAGATCGGCGGACTCGGAGTGGTGACCGCCCTGATCCTGACCATGATCCTGACCGGCAGAAAGATCGGCATCATGGAAAGAATCACCATGCAGGATGCGGTCAGCGCCCATCAGACCGGCGGCATCATCCGCTTCACGATCTTCTTCCTTTGCGGAACGCTTCTGATTGAATCGATCGGAACAGTATTGCTGATGTTTGAATTCGTTCCTGAGTTCGGATGGATCAAAGGTTTTGGATATGCGCTGTTCCATTCCATATCCGCCTTCTGCAATGCCGGCTTTGACATCCTGGGCATCGACGCCCCGTTTGTCTCATTGACGGGATATGCGGATCATACATGGATGAACATTGTCATCTGTGCGCTGATCATCACCGGCGGCATCGGTTTCCTCTCATGGCGGGATTTCATGGATCATAAATTTCATCTTAAGCAATACCGTCTGCAGACCAAAGTCATATTGTTCACAACCGCTGTGCTGCTGATTGTTCCGTTTGTTTATTTCTTCTTTTTCGAATTTGATTCATACGGAATGAAGGAACGAATCCTCCTGTCACTGTTTCAGGCGGTGACTCCGCGTACAGCGGGATTCAACACATTTGATTATGGAAAAATGAGTGAAAGCGGACTGCTGCTGACGATTGTATTGATGATCATCGGCGGGGCTCCCGGCTCCACTGCCGGCGGAATGAAACTGACCACGGCCTTCATCATCGGCGTATCGACACTGTCCTCCCTGGGGAAGAAGAAGGAAGTGAACGCCTTTCACCGGCGGATTGAAACCGAGGCCATTGCCAATGCGATGACCCTTGCCACCGTATATGTGCTTCTGCTGTTATGCGGAACACTCTTCCTGAGCGGCTATGAAAAGCTGCCTGTGATCAGCTGTATGTTCGAATGTGCCTCCGCACTTGGCACGGTCGGACTGACCACCGGCATCACCCCCGCTCTTCACACCGCTTCAAAACTGATCTTGACCGCGTTCATGTTCTTCGGCAGAGTCGGAGGACTGACGCTTGCATATGCAATGATATCCGTCGCCAAAAAAGATCTCAGCCGCTATCCGGCGGAGAAACTGACGGTCGGCTGAAAAGGAGCAGCTTATGAAAAATGTACTGGTCATCGGCGCAGGAAGATTCGGGCGCTATACAATCCGCAAGCTTCATGACATGGGGCATCAGATTCTCGTCATTGACCGTGAGGAATCACGCATCAACAAAATTCTCAATCTTGTATCCGATGCGAGAATCGGCGACAGCACAAACCAGGAATTCATGGAAACCCTGGGTGTCAGGGATTACGACCTCTGCATCGTGGCAATCGGCGACAACTTCCTGGCTTCGCTGGAAACCGTCTTTCTGCTCAATGAGCTCGGCTGCAAGCGCGTGATCGCAAGAGCCACCACCGGCTCACAGGAAAAATTCCTGCTTCGCAATGGCGCCGAGGCGGTTGTCTATCCGGAAAGGCAGATGGGCAGCTGGACAGCCATCCGCTACAGTTCAGACAACATTTCCAATTACATCGAACTTTCCGACGGCTATTCCATTTTCGAAATGGCTGTTCCGAAAGCCTGGGATGGAAAAAAGATCGGAGAGATCAATATCCGCAGGAAATATCATCTGAATATCCTGGGAGTCAAGGATCCGCGGATGAACATGAATATCACCAATGACACGGTTCTGTATTACGGACAGGACATGCTGGTGCTGGGCAGATACGAAAACGTGCAGAAGATCTTTGCATTGTAAGGAGTGTTTATGCTGGATTTTGTAATGATCGGGGGATTTGTTCTGTCGGCGTTTCTTCTCTACAGATGCGCGATGAGAATGGCCGACCGGATTGATCCCTATACGGCAGACAATGATACGCATGCAAAAACGGATTACCGGATTGCCGTGCAGGACATTGTTTTCCTGCGTGAGATCAATCCTTTTCTGGATCAGCGCAGCTGCGCATTCTATACCGGCAGCACCGAGGAGATCATAAACAGCGCCGCTTCTTCCGAAATGGACGCATTGATACTGTCTGATGATACAATGAATGAAACAGCCGCCGCTCTGATGCACAGGATGACAGGAAGATATTACAGTTCCTCCATGTCCGTGGAAGCGGAGCGCACCGATCTTCAGCTTCTCAATCACAAACCGCACAACGTCATCATTTACTACCGCAGCAGTTTCCGCAGCATTCTGGATTCCATGATCAGCCAGGGAATCCTTGTGCCTGTCAGCGACGATTGAATATGAACGAAATGAGGAAAGACGAAAAGAACAGCGCAAAAAACACAGTGGTTCTGCTGTGTCTTTCTTCGTCTCCTTCCTCCCGCCGCGTCATTCAGGCAGCCGCTGAATTTCTGCGCATAGAAGGCAGTGAAGGCATTGCCATCTATGTCGCCCCTAACGACGCGCTCAATGATGACAATCCCCGCCTGGAAGAAAACATCGCACTGGCCAGAGAGAGCGGCTTTGAATTCCACAGTCTTCAAAGCGATGACATCCTTGTCAGTATCACCGAATATGCCAAGCGGATCAGTGCCTCTCATCTGTTTTTGGGCTATACCGCGCCGCCGATACTTCTGCAGACCAGAAGAACGGTCTCCGAGCAGCTGACCCAGGCATTGCCCAATGTCATTATCCATGTCATTCCCGATCCGCTTTCCTCACCGGTTCCGCTGATGCAGAAAAAGTCAGGACGCTCCCCCTGGAACATCCATGACTTCGTGCTTGTGCTGGCGATCATGGCAGCTGCCACCTTCATGTGTTTCTGGGTGGATCAGTCCCGCTACTCCAATGCCAACATCATCACGATCTATATTCTTGCGGTCTTGATCGCATCGCTTTGGACATCGCATCAGATCTACGGAATCATGGCTTCCATTCTTTATATTCTGCTGTTCAACTTCCTGTTCATCGAGCCACGTTTCACATTGCTGGTCTATGATCCGGAATATCTGATGACCTATTTTGTGACAATGGCAGCCGCTCTGATCACCGGCTCGCTTGCGGTCCGGGTCAAGAACATCGCCCGCCGTTCGGCCGAAAATGCCTATCAGGCAAAAATCCTTCTGGATACTTCGAATCAGCTGGAACAGGCCCAAAGCGCGGATGAGATTATCAGTATCTCCTGCCGCCAGCTCGCCACCCTTTTAAGCCGTACGGTTCTCTTCTATGGCAAGGATGAAATCAACGCTGATCCGCAGATCTATCCGATCAGCGCAAAGGCAATCTCGCTTGGCGAACTGCAGAAGGATCATGAAACCGTGACATGGGTCAAAGAGCACCGCCATTATGCCGGCGCATATACATCCAGATGGCCGGACTGCCAGCGCCAGTATCTGAGCATTCATACCGATGACTACGGCTATGGCATCATCGGCATTGATATGAGCGGAGGCCCGTTCAGTGAATTTGAAAATATGATTCTTCATTCCATTCTCAATGAATTTGCCATGGCTCTGGAAAACGAGCGGATCGAACAGGAACGGCAGAGAGCAGAAATCAAAGCGGAAAATGAGAGGATGCGCGCCTCGTTCCTGCGTTCCATCTCGCATGATCTGCGCACCCCGCTGACCTCGATCTACGGCAATGCGACCAACCTTTCCGCCAATGAGAAATACATGAGCGAAGAAGACCGCCGCAAGGTCTACACCGATATCCGCGATGATGCGGTCTGGCTGGTGGATGAGATGGAAAACATTCTCTCCGTCACCAGACTGGAAAGTGATCCGAAGATCAATCTTTCCGCCGAGAATGTCGAGGATGTCATTGAGGAAAGCCTGCGCCGCATCGGTTCTCACAGCGGCCACCAGATCATTGTCCGCCTGCCCGATTATCCGCTGTTCGCCCTGATGGACGCAAAACTGATCAGCCAGGTTCTCGTCAATCTGCTGAGCAATGCCGTCAAATATACACCTGAAAATACGGAAATCATCATTGCGGCAGAGAAAAAAGATGATATTGTGGAAATCAGCGTCAGCGATCAGGGAGAAGGCATTGCGGATGAGGAGAAGGAACAGATCTTCGAACTCTTCCATACCGGCAAATCAGCGCATGCGGATTCCTCACGCAGTATGGGGGTCGGTCTGAATGTGTGCCGGATGATCATGCAGGCCCATGGCAGCACCATTTCCGTCCATGACAATGTGCCCCGCGGAAGCGTCTTTGTATTCACTCTGAAAGCGGAGGATATCGATTATGAATGACATGAAAATTCTGGTTGTCGAGGATGACCGCCCGGTCATGAACCTGATCACCACAACCCTGAAAATCCATGAATATGAATACAGCCAGGCCGCCAACGGCGTCCAGGCGATCTCACTTTGTTCCTCATTGAATCCCGATCTGATTCTTCTGGATCTCGGACTTCCAGATATCGACGGGATCGAAGTGATCCGCAATGTGCGCTCCTGGAGCAGCGCCGTGATCATCATTATCAGCGCCAGGGATGAGGACAGCGATAAAATCGAAGCCCTCGACGCAGGTGCGGATGATTATCTGACCAAACCTTTCTCAGTGGATGAAATGATGGCCAGAATCCGGGCAGCCGGCCGCAGAATGCAGTATCTGAACACCAAATCCGATGAAAGCGCGGTGTTTGTCAACGGACCGCTGTCCATTGATTTCGCCTCCAATCTTGTCATGGTCAGCGGCAATGAAATCCATCTGACCTCCAATGAATATAAACTTCTGTGTCTGCTGGCAAGAAATGCCGGCAAGGTGCTGACCCACACCTGGATCATTGACCGGATCTGGGGCCGAGGTGTTTCAACGGATATTGTTTCACTGCGTGTTTACATGACCTCTTTGCGCAAGAAACTCAAGGCATATACCGGTACGGATCTGATCCGCACCCACATCGGCATCGGCTACCAGATGGTCCGCGCCGAAAACCTTTAAAAGAAAAAAGCGTCTTAAGACGCCTTGCACCGCATGGACTGAACATGCGGTTTTTCATTCCTTGATTGCAATCCCCAGCAGCCTTGTGCAGGCAAGCGCCTGCGAGCTGTTCATGATTGCCCCTTTGAGATTCTGCACATTCAATGAGATGCCGCTGATATCGGAATCGGAGAAATCCATGTCTTTGAGCTTTGTGTCATTGAAATCCGCATTGATGAAACGGCACCGCTTCAGCCGTACATCTTCAAACGTGCATGACATGAATCCGGCTTCCGTGAAGCTCATATCCTTCCATGAGGCGATTCTCCATTTTGAACATGCATAATTGGCATAGGAGGATTCGCAGCCTTCCATTGCCACATCCTGGAACCGTCCGTAGCTGAAATCCGTGCCGGTCATGCGGCACATTTTCATTTCGCATCTGCGGAACACCGTTTCATGGAAATCGGCGTTGGAGAAATCGCAATGATCAAAGATGCAGTCCACAAACATGCAATTGTCACAATCGCTTTGAAACGTGACATTGCGGAACACGCATTCGAAAAACTCCTGCTGGGAGAGCTCTCTTTCACAGACTTCATCGCAGAACAAAAGCGCCTCGGTCCTGTATTCTGAAAAGCCTTTTGAAAGACTTCCCTTTTCCGGTTCAGAAATCACAGACGGTGCGCTCAGTTTTTTCATATATGCCTCACAGATTCTCCAGGAATTCATTCAGCTTCTTCAGTCCGGTGCGCATCGTTTCACAATCACATGTGAAGCCGAGCCTGAGATGTTTCTCACAGCCGAAGCATGAGCCCGGCACGAAGAAGACACCTTCCTTCTTCAGAAGCTGTTCCGCAAGCATTGTATCATCAATCTCAGCATCATAGCCAAGGAATCCGACCGTGCCTGCCTGCGGCATGACAAGATGGAAGCGCGGATGCGTATCCAGGAATTCCATGATGACCTGCTGATTTGCTTTGATGATGGCTCTGCTGCGTTTCAGGATTGCCTCTTTGTTTTTCAGCGCAATGCATGCCAGCCGATCGGCGAGAGGTCCGGTGGAGATAATGGAATAATCCCTTCTGACATTGATCAGATCGATCACTTCATGCGGGCCTTTGATCCATCCCAGCCGCAATCCGGCCAATGAGAAGATCTTGGAAAGAGAGGAAGTTGAAATTCCCTTTTCATAAAGATCACTGATGGAAACCTCATCCCCGAGTCCGCGGTACACCTCATCGGAAAGAATGTATGTGCCCTGCTTTGCGGCAAGTTCAATCATTCTTTCGCAATAAGCTTTTTCAAACAGAACACCGGTGGGATTGGCAGGCTGATTGACAATGATCATTCTGATCTTCTGCTTCATCGCCTCTTCCAGCTCATTCACATCCGGCTGCCAGCCGTTTTCCTCATACAATTTCAAAGAAATCACTTCACAGCCGATACTGCGGGGCAGATCGGAGAATTGCTGATAGCCGGGTTCAAAGACGATCACTTTGTCACCCGGAGACAGAAGTGTATAGATGACGGATTCATTGGCCTGCAGACAGCCCTGCATCAGGGTGATATTGTCAGCGGTTCCGCTTTGATAAAGCGAAAGAATTTCCTTTTTCAGATCCGCGTCGCCGGTGATTGTTCCGTAATCCAGTTTCAGATCAGAAAGAGACTGTTCTGAATCCATTGCCATCAGTTCGCCGAATGTCAAAGGACTGACACAGGTATCGGTCAGATTGTACACCGCGTCATTTTCATAGACATTCATCCACTGTTCAACTTTGAAATCAGGCAGTCTCATTCATGTTCTCCATATTAATCGTAGAATACTTTGCTCAAGAAGTCCTTCGCCCTCTCCGAGGAAGGATTTGAGAAGAATGCTTCGGATTCATTCTCCTCGATGATTTCACCCGCTTCCAGGAAGACAACCCGGTTGCCGACCTTGCGGGCAAAACCCATTTCATGGGTGACGACGATCATCGTCATTCCCTGTCTGCCGAGGTCTTTCATAACATCGAGAACCTCTTTGATCATTTCCGGATCAAGCGCGCTGGTCGGTTCGTCAAACAGCATCATCTCCGGATTCATGCATAACGCACGGGCGATCGCAGCTCTTTGTTTCTGGCCGCCGGAAAGACGGGAGGGATAGGAAGAAGCCTTGTCCGCCATGCCGACTTTGGTCAGATATTCCATGGCCGTTGCCTGGGCTTCGGTTTCACTTTTGCCAAGCACGCTTGTCTGGGCAAGCATGCAGTTTTCAAGCACGGTCTTGTTGTTGAAGAGATTGAAATGCTGGAACACAAAGCCCATCTTCTTTCTCTGGGCCGCATACTGTTCTTTTTTGGCAGGGTCCATCAGTTCCCCATCCAGCCAGATCTTTCCGCTTTCGGCCTTTTCCAGACCGTGGATGCATCGAAGAAGTGTACTCTTTCCGCTGCCGGAAGGTCCGATCAGGGAGACGATCTCGCCGTCATTGATTTCAAGACTGATATCCTTAAGAGCTTTGAAATCACCGAAGCTCTTATGAAGATGTTCCACTTTAATCACTGATTGCAAGCCTCCTTTCGACCTTCTTGGAAAGCCAGGAAACAAGAATGGTCAATGTCAGATACATGACTGCCGCAATGATCAACGGATCCAGATAGTCATAATACTTCTTGCCAAGCACCTGGGCCGCATAGAGCAGTTCCAGCGCACCGATGTTTGAAATCAGTGAACTGTCCTTGATCAGCATGATAAATTCCGAAACCAGCGGCGGCACAATCTGCTTGAATGCCTGGGGAAGGATGATTTCCTTCATCATCGTTTTATAACCGATACCGAGTGTTTCGCACGCTTCCCACTGACCTTTGTCAACGCCCTGGATACCGGAGCGGATCAGCTCCGTCTGATAAGCGCCGGAGTTGAAACTCAGGGCGATCAGACCGACGATATACGGATTGGCATTCATTCTTGTGCCTGTAATTCTCTGGTAAAGCACCGGTACACCCAGGTAAAAGAACAATATCTGCAATAACATCGGCGTTCCCCGGAAAATCTCAACATAGATATTTCCGAGCCAGTTCAGGATTTTGCTTTTGGACAGCTTGAAAATCGAGAAGATGATTCCCAGCATACAGCCGATCACAACCGCCCCAAGGGCGAGCAGAACGCTGAACATGGCGCCTTTTGCCATGAAAATCAGATTGTCATAAGTAAAGATATCAGCCATCAGAGCCCGTATTTCTCCTTGAGAGCAGCGCATTCATCGCTTTCAAGGAACGCGGCGAGCGCCTTGTTGATGGCGTCCATGAGTTCCGTGTTGCCTTCCTTTGCGATAATGTGTGTCTCTTCATCAATCAGTGCGCCATCAAGAACAGTGAACTGTCCGCCTGCCGCATAATTCTTCGCAACCGGTTCGTCCAGAATCAGAGCGTCAAGACCGCCTGTCTTCAGGGTTTCAACGAGAATGCCCATATCCTGCATTGCAGTGACCTTGGCGCCTTCGATTTCATTTGCGCATTCCTCACCGGTTGTGCCTGCCTGGGCACCGATTGTCTTGCCGGCAAGATCATCGAGGGATGCGATCGCACTGCCCGCATTCACCATGGCGACTTCTGCGGAACCATAGTAAGGATCAGAGAAGAGAACCTTTCTGTCCGGATCATATGTGAAGCCGGAAAGACCGAGATCAACCTGGTCCGCCTGGATTGCGGAAATGATTGTATCGAAGGAAAGCTGTTTCCATTCATGTGTGAAGTTATAGCCGTTTTCGTTGAGCCATGTGAAGATCCATTCGCCCATCTCAACGTCAAAGCCGGTCAGTTCACCATCGGTTGTCAGATCATCAAAAGGCGGATAGTCCGGTGAAATCGCAATAATAATGTTCTGCGCCTTTTCACCGCCTTCAGCAGATGAACCGCCGTCAGCGCTTGAGCCGCCGCAGGCTGTCAGAGATAATGCCAGTAAAGATGCCATCGCTGCTTTGAAGAGTTTTCCGTTTTCCATTTTCTTTTCCTCCAATATTGATTTGTTCAGTGGGCTTTTAACAAAAAAGCCGCCTCTGATCCAGAGACGACTTGAAAAATCGCGGTACCACACTGGTTGCTGTAAATACAGCCGCTCAATCCTTAACGCGGACACACGTTTCCTCCTACTGAGTTCAGAGGAACTTCTCCCAGATGCGCTTCGCTTCAGCCGTTGCCGCCGGACTCACACTCTGTTCCGGCTCGCTGGTGGACTGCTGAAGTTACTCTTCTGTTCACCGAATTTATATGGAGATGATACTTGGTAACGATTTCAATGTCAATGTAAATTTATGCACAATTTTATGAAAATGTTTTCAAAACTATTTGGCATTCTTCTCGTTCTGTATTGCGGTGTAAATGATGCCGAGTGTGACAATGGCAACCGCTTCGCCGAGGATCTTGCTGAAAACCGGGATCTGCATAAACGGAATCACCAGAGCCGCCGATATCAGCAATACGATAATCATCAGATATTTCTTCATATTCCCCTCCGGAATAAACCTATTATATGCATTTGCCTGAAATCCTGCATTTCATTTTATTCAGATTTACTGGAATTTATGGAATTCTCTGCTATAATTATTTCCGCACAGTTGTCCTCGTAGCTCAGCTGGATAGAGCGTCCGCCTCCTAAGCGGAAGGTCGGCGGTTCGAATCCGCCCGAGGACGCCTGAAAAACAGAACGGAATGTAGCGCAGTTTGGTAGCGCACTTCGTTAGGGACGAAGGGGTCGCAGGTTCAAATCCTGTCATTCCGACCATCAGTCAGTGTTTGTCGATAAACACTGACTTTTATTTTTATCTGACTTCAGCAATGTTCACTCCATGCAAAAAAAAGGCGGCTGATCCCTTAACCCGAAGAAGGGTATCTGCGCACCTGTTATGTCTTTTCTGCCTTGCTTCTTATATTCCCAGCTTTTCTTTCAGTTCATCATAGGTATATTCTCTGTTTCCTTCCAGAGGACCAGGTGTTGAACAGAATGTATTATTCCTGATTTCTTTATATTCACCGAACCAACCGTCCGTTATCCAGTACTGATTGTTGCCGGAAGAAGTCGGAGTCAGGAATAACACAGAACGGTCGCCGACCTGCGGATAGAAATAGCCATCCTCAATATATTCAATGTAGCATGTATTGATTTCCTCATCTGTAAGCTCTTTAAATACGTTTCCTTTCAGAAAACCGAGTCTGTCTTGGTTATGTATTGATGCAATGAAATCTTTTATCAGACAAACACCGCCTTGTTCACGTACCCGGACAATTTCTCCGGTTTCAATTGAACCGGCAAGTGTTTCAATAATTCTGACTTCTCTCACAGTGAAAATCATGCCTCCGGAAGCTTCAAATGAATAGTTTTCAACTTCGCCGTAAATCACCATTTCCGAGCCATTTTTCCTGTCCGCATCTGATGTGAATTGTATATCCATTTCAGGATAGCCTTTCATTGTTTGAATAATCTGATCTCTGTCAGGTATCTGCGGCGGTTCATGAGAAACAGCAGCGGATTCATTTTTTCCGTCAGAATCATTCATCCTGTCACTTTGATCAGCACAGCCTGTCATGATCATACTCAGCAGACACAATGACAACATTTTTTTCATCATTTTGTTATTCATAATCTCTAATACCTTTCCATAGGAGCCTCTTCAATATCATGGTGTATTAACCTGATCGTTTCTTACAGATTTCCATTCATTTCAAAAATCAAACATCATATCAGTTTCTGCAGAAATGATCAGATTCGTCAGTTTCTGTACAGATCGGACAATCTCTGCAGAGACACAGCGCAATCACGTGACTATGATGAAGTCATGAACAGCGGAATTGATTACAGACAGCTCACCTGCTGCGAAGCACAGGTCTACGATTATATTCAGAAACATACTTCCATGGCGGAACATATGTCCATCCGCCAGCTCGCATCGGCATGTTATACATCAACCGGTTCGGTGGTACGGATGGTGCGCAAACTGGGATACACCGGATATGCGGAATTCCAGTACCGGATGCGTACAATGGAGGACGGGAATATCGTCTACTCGGAATACGAAAGAGAATGCAGGCTGAGCCGCTTCTTCGAAGCCACCGTGCGCACAGACACTTATCAGCGTTCTGTGAAAAAGGCTGCCGCACTCATTGCGGTTAAAAAGGAGATCCTGTTTGACGGAGATTCCTATGGCAGATGTGTTCTTGAAACGGGCATCCATCTGTTCCGTTCTGCCTGCCGCAAGGCTGACTTTCTGGAAGCCGATGACTGTCTGCCGCATAAGAAAACATCCGCCATTATATTGATTATGGGCTGCTCTGATCCGTATGAGGCGTCAATGACCGCTTCACGCATACCGCCCGGAAAAATTCCGGTGATCATGATCTGCTGCGGCGGACATATCCCGGATATTCCATGCAGAAAAATCATATGCCGGGAAACAGATGAATTATTCAGTTCAGCATCATCGTTGATTCCGGCCGTACATACCCTTGAGCTGCTCAGAAAAGCAGTCGATTCGCTCTCATGAATGTTATACTGTTTCCAGGAATGGTAAGTTTTATGACAGATTACTGGAAACACCTCGCCGGCGATCATTCAATTGAGCCCAACGACCTTTTTCTGAAAGTGCGCGATCTTTATTCCGCCTGTCTCAGACATTTATATAATGATCCGAAAAACATCCCCGATTTCCGGATTCATTTTGAACTGGAACAGCACAATGAGGAGGACGGCTGTGAAAACGGCTACCCCATCTGTACCGTCACAAGAAAATCATCACAGATCACAGAGAGCGTCATCCGCGATCTTTCGGAAATCGATAATTTTGAAAACTCATTCACCTGGTATCAGGATGATATCTTCATCGTCTTTGATTACCGCGCTGATACAAGTTCTCCATTGCTGTTCATCACCCGTGCCTTCTGGCATGAACTGTATCAGCAGCTCGGCTCCTTCGGCATCCGGCATCTGCGCATGTCATACATGTATGAGCCGCTGATCGCGACCGGTGTCATGGAATTCTTCTACAGCTTTTACAGACTGGACATCAATCTGATCACAACCCTGAGCGCCTCCACTTATGAAAGCGCCTATGTCAACGCCACCGTTTTCATGCCCAGATTTGAAAACGACGGGGAAAAACCCCAGAGGCGTTCCAATCTGGATATTGTCTTCCGGGAACAGATTCCCTTCCAGGTCGAAAATCTGCGCCAGGTGCGCAAAATTCTCGAAATGTCAGACAAATACATTGCTCTGGTTGTAAACAAGGCAGGACGGATTTACGGTCTGACCAGTGAACCGCCTTTACTCTCTGAATGCGTGATCCGCTTATGGGGACATCTGACCTGGACAATCACCTTCGAAGGCGGAAAGATCTCATACTACGATGCCCGCTATCATCTTCATACCGAACGGGATAATGATCTGGGCACATTGCATAAACTCACCTCAAAAATGAATCCGCTGAATATGGACAAGCTGGAAGCGGTGATTCTGCAGGCGGTCAGACAGCGTCATGGAACCATTCTGATTCTAGGCAGACCGCAGGACATCCAGAGTGAGGCGGAACGCTTGTGCGCAGCCAAAAACGCGATCGGAATCCAGCGGACCAATCTTTCCGACAAGGTCGGCCTGCTCACTTATCTGACCTCCATTGACGGAGCGATGTTCATGGACTATGACTGCACATGCGCATGCATCGGTGCAATCCTTGACGGAGATGCGGTCACCACCGGTTCCACCGCCAGAGGCGCCCGCTACAATTCAACCGTCAACTACATCACGAGAAGGGCGCAGCTTGGCCAGGAGTTCGTCGGTATTGTCGTTTCCGAAGACGGAACGGTCGATGCGGTCACTGACAGCAGAATCATCCGTCTGAACCTGAATCCGTGATCTGAATACCTGCTTTCATGCAGGTTTTTTCTTCAGAATGATGATTAATTTAGCACTCTTAACTATTTAGTGCTAAAATGATTACATATTCAGGAAAGTGAGGTGATTCCATGCCTGAAAACAAACCGAAAAAGCCGATCATCTATTACTACGCAGTGGTAATGCTGATACTGATATTGATGAATCTGTTCATGCTGCCGCAGATACGCCAGGCACAGATCGTTGAAACCACATACAATGTCTTCATCAAGGAAATTGAAAATGATGAAATCGATCAGGTTGAGGTTCAGTCAAACCAGATTCTCTTCCAGAAAAAGAATGATGAAACGGTCTTCCGCACCGGCAAGATGAATGACCCGGATCTGACCGCCCGCCTGCTGGAACACGATGTCAAGTTCAAAGCCGATATCATCGAGCAGACCTCCCCGTGGATCTCACTGCTGGTGAGCTGGCTGTTCCCGATCATGATCGCCACCATTCTCTTAAGAGTATTGATGAACAGAGGTGCAGGCTCCGGCGGAAATCCGTTCAATCTCGGCAAATCCAATGCGAGAGTTTATCAGGGATCCGAACAGCCCATCCGCTTCAAGGATGTGGCCGGTGAGGATGAAGCCAAGGAGAATCTCCAGGAAATCGTCACCTATCTCCATGATCCCAGCAAATACCAGACCATCGGTGCAACGATGCCCAAGGGCATCCTGCTTGTCGGTCCTCCCGGAACCGGCAAGACCATGCTTGCCAAAGCGGTTGCCGGTGAGTCCAACGTTCCCTTCTTCTCCATTTCCGGTTCGGAATTTGTCGAGATGTTCGTCGGTATGGGTGCTTCCAAAGTGCGTGATCTGTTCAAGACCGCCAAGGAAAAAGCACCGTGCATCGTCTTCATTGATGAAATCGACGCAATCGGCGGCAAGCGCAACACCGGCGCACTCAGCGGCGCCAATGATGAACGTGAGCAGACCCTGAACCAGCTGTTAACCGAAATGGACGGCTTCGAAGGAAACAACGGCGTTGTGATTCTGGCCGCGACCAACCGTCCGGAATCCCTGGATGCCGCCCTGCTGAGACCGGGCAGATTCGACCGCCGTGTGCCGGTTGAGCTCCCTGATCTTAAAGGCCGTGAGGAAATCCTCCGGGTTCATGCGAAGAAAGTGAAAACTTCAAACGATATCGACTATAACGTGATTGCCAGAATGGCTTCCGGCGCCTCCGGCGCGGAGCTGGCAAACATCGTCAATGAGGCAGCCCTGCGTGCAGTCCGTGAAAACCGCAGCACCGTCACCCAGAAAGATATGGAGGAAAGCATTGAAGTCGTCTTTGCCGGCTACCAGAAAAAGAATGCGATCCTGACCGATGCGGAGAAATTGAGAGTCTCCTACCATGAGGTCGGCCACGCCCTTGTGGCAGCCCTGCAGACAGACAGCGCTCCCGTCCAGAAGATCACCATTATCCCGCGTACTTCCGGTGCGCTGGGTTACACCATGCAGGTGGAGGAAGGCAATCACTACCTCTATACCAAAGAGGAGCTCGAAAACAGAATTGCCACTCTGACCGGCGGCAGAGCCGCTGAGGAAGTGAAGTTCGGAACCATTTCCACCGGTGCTTCCAATGATATCGAGCAGGCCACCAAGGTTGCCCGTGCGATGATCTCCATGTACGGCATGTCGGATGACTTCGACATGGTGGCAATGGCCAGCATCAACAACCGCTATCTCGGCGATGATGTCTCACTGGCATGTTCCGACCGCACCGCCGCGGCAATCGATGCCAGAGTGGTCAGACTGGTCAGAACACAGCACGAAAAAGCAAGAAAACTGCTTGAGGATCATAAGGATGATCTCGACCGGATCTCCCGTTATCTCTATGAGAAGGAGACAATCACCGGCGAGGAATTCATGAACATCCTTCACAAAAAGGAAGAAGACGACAACACAGTCCCCTTCATCCAGGCATAACAAAAGAAATGTCCGGATTCATCACAATGCGATGTTTCCGGACATCTTTTTTGTTTTTCAGTTATTCTTCTGTCTTCTTTTTCCGGCCGAATCTAGGAAAATGAATCTTTGCGAGAATACCGCTCTTTCCGATTCCGAAGATCACCAGTGCGCCAAGCAGAAGATACGGGAGAGCATAAACAGCCGCCAGAATCAGATCCGCCATATTGTCGGCAAAGCCTCTGAAGCCGTTGACAAAACGATTGGACAGTTTTGTGAAGAATCCTTCATCTGTCTCACTGTAAATCCTGACCTCATTGAGACTGACATTGATGGTGGAATAAGCGACATCCGTATCCATCGACTGCCGGTGTGTCTTCAGAGAATTGAGTTCGTACTGCACTTCGGACAGTCTGTCTTCCACCGCGATCATATCCTCAATGGTCTGCGCCTGATCCATCATTTCCAGCAGTCTGGTCTGCTGCTTTTCCAGTGCCTCGATCTGAACCGACACATCATTGTAAACTCTGGAGATGTTTTCGGTTGAGGAGGAGCGTGAAATCACATTGCCGATCTCACCGCTGCCGCTCATGAATTCCTCAAACTTTTCAGTCGGAATCCGGAGTGTCATATTCAGAGATCTCAGATTCTTCTCTGAACCATTGTCATAATAGCCGCCATTGGTATATTCATTCTCATTTTCAATGATGCCATTGTATGTCTTGACCATCTCTCTGAGCTTTGCGGCGCTTTCTTCATATGCGCGGGTCTGGATGGAAAGAGAACCCCGGTAAACCAGTTTTTCACTTGTCTGTTCCTGAGGAAACTCCGCCTCCATATCAGCTTCTTCCGCCTGATATCCGTAATTGATGCCTGCGCCGTTTACTGCCGACGTTTCCGCGGAGGCCTTTGCCTCATCGTATTGCATCATTTCAACGTAGGAACTGCTGCCGGAAGATGCGGTGCTGCATCCGCATAAACCCACCAGCAATACCGCCGGAATGATCATCCATGTTTTCTTATTCAGTTTCATCTGCTTCATACAGATGGAAGATATATGTGACTCCTTCCTCTCCTTCAAAGGAAAGGATTTCCGCCTTGCTCATTTCCACGTACCCGTCATTGCCGGCATATGCGGTATCCGTTTCCGCAATCTCTGCATTTTTCTGTTCCGCATTGTAATTCAGAGACTCACTATCCGCAGAAACAACCGTTTCAATGCGGACTTTGACGAGATCGCCGTCATTCATCTGATTCAGCACATCGCTCAGCTTCTGATCCAGAAGGACTTCAGACGGTGCCAGTCCGTCGACAGAGGATTCCTCTTCGGCAATTGCTTCCTTTCTGTCGTAATTGTTTGATGCAGGCGCAATGTCTGATGTTCCGGACTGATTCAGCGTCACTGCCATCACCAGCACGCCGACTGCCGCAAAGGAAAGGAACGGCTTCCATGAAAAGGCTGTTTTCTTTTCTGCTTCGCTTTCAGCCAGAATCGATTCGTCGATATAACTCATTGATTCAAGAACTGCTTCGGAAATCTTCATAACCATCCCTCCTTTCTCAGATGTTCTTTCAGTCTGTTCCGTGTCCGGTTGAGAATCACATTCACATTGGATTCACTGAGTCCGTATCTTTCCGCGATCACATTTCCGCTTTCCAGATAGAAATATCTTCTGACAAATACATTCCGTTCTTTCTGCTTCAATGTTTTCAGAAACCGGCTGATCTCTTCACCAAGCAGTTTCGCATCGAAATTCTGCTCGGGTGAGGATCCGGAAGTGAGCACATTTTCAAGCTCATCCAAAGCCGCCTCATATTGATTGGATCCGCGTTTGACTCTGGTTTTTGTTCTCAGCACGTTCATGGCAAACCCCCTTGTGATCTTTGCCAGAAAGAATTTCAGGGCGAATGGCCTTTGCGGTGGGATCAGTTCCCAGGTTTTTCGCCAGGTGTCGCTGACACATTCCTGACAGTCCTCATTGTCAAAGAGGATATTCCAGGCTACCGTATAGCAGTAATGCCCGTATTTCTGTTCAGTCTCACGGATCGCGTTCTCGTCCCGGCGGAAATAGAGCTCAATGATTCCGTTGTCTTCCATCTTTCCTCCCTTCACCCTATAAGGTGTATGCTGCAGAGAATTGCTTACAAAAAAAGTATGACATGTTTTGCGTCATACTTTTGTGCTTTCTTCAAGACTGTTCCGGTTTTTTCCGGAAATGAATATATACAGGCCCAGTGCAAAGGCGAAGATGGAGATGAACTGGGAGGTGGAAAGGATTCCCACAAAGCCGCGGTTGATATCTCCGCGTATGAACTCGACGGCGAATCTGCCCGCACTGTAAAGCATCAGATACAATGCGGCATTGCAGTCCGGATACTTTCCCTTTTCCAGATTGTAGAGCAGAATCGCGAAGATGATGAAGTCGCCGGCTGACATGATCAGCTGGGTCGGAATGACCGGATGGCCCACCGGACAGAGTGAATTCACCGGAAAGCTGACTCCGAGCACACTGTCAGTCTGAATTCCATAGCAGCATCCCGCAAAGAAACATCCGATTCTTCCGAAACCCTGGGCAAGCGCCACACAGGGAATCAGCACATTGAAATATCTGCGGAAGTCCCATCCAAGACGTCTGCACCAGAGATAAGCGCCAAGAATACCGCCGAGCACACCGCCATAGACAACCCATCCGCCGCTGCCGAGCACCGAAAGCGGGTCTTTCAGGAACTGATCAAATACGGTCAGTGTATATAGAAGCTTTGAACATGCATATCCGAAGATAATGACAAAGAATACAAATGAATCAATTTTATCCGCATCCAGCCCGTGTTCTTTCGCAAGTTTTTCCGCCAGCCAGAAGGCCGCGAGAATACCGATTGCGATCATGGCGCCATAGCCGTGAACAGTGACAGGACCGATGCTGAACCAGTCGTTATACATACTTATTTCCCCGTGCAGACTATTTTAAGCCATTTGAACACAAAGGCAAAGCGATTTGTTCTTATTCCGGTTTCTGTGCTTCCTCATCCGGAAGAGTGAGATGAATCTCCTCCGGTTCATATTTATGTTCCGTTTCCGGCAGAACCAGACCTTCTGAAACCGGCTGCGGCTGCCCCTGGGCAGGTTCCGTCACAGGCTGTACAGGTTCATGCTGAGGCTCCGGTTGAGGCTGAGGTTCAGGCTCGGGCTGCGGCACAGGCTGAGGTTTGGGCTTGGGCTGGATGACAATATGACCGGCCTTGAATTCCTGGATGTAATGATGGAATTTATTGGCAAGGAAAAGAATGGTCACAAGATCACTGATGCCGCAATAGATCAGGCTGCCTCCGATCACCCGGAACAGAACCTCCTGGCTCTGCTGGGGGCTGAGCACAAACATGATGATCAGACCGGCGACGATGGAAACGGTGCCAAGACCTGTATACCACCATGCCTTGTCATAATGAATCCTGAACGCAGACACCGCTCTTTGCAGTTTGACAAAACCGCTCAGGACAATGATCATTCCCAGAACGACGGGCACAAGATTGATGATGAGGTCCTTCTTGACCATGACAATGATACCGAACAGCAGCGACATGACGCCGATCACGAATTCATTGCGGAAGAAGCTGTCCTCAAGTTTCATAAGAAAATACTGGACCAGATTGATGATACCGAAGATACATGCGCCGACTCCGACGAGATAGCAGATCACATCGGAACTCAAAGCCGGAAACATCACCAGCAGGACGCCGGCAGCGATTTCCGCAGCTGCGATTCCGATGGCTCCCCATTTGATTTGTTTTAACATTGTATTCCCCTCTTTGTTTATTTTTTTCTGGATTGAAGCTGTTATTCACATTATAGCGCATATGCACTCAGAAACAGAAAAGCATGTTAATATTGTGCACAAGAGGTAATCCAAATGACAAACGTAATCGTTGCGACTCCAGTTCCCGAAAACAGAAAAGAACTGTTCACATCCGTCAAAGGTGCGGATATCACCTTCATTGACAGAACAAATATTACCATTGATGACATCAAAGATGCGGAAGTGATCCTTGGCAATCTTCCCCTTTCCCTGGTTGAGCAATGTGAAAATCTCAAATGGATTCAGCTGGATTCCGCCGGTGCGAACACATATTCATCACTTAAGGAAGATATTATACTGACCAACGCATCCGGTGCCTACGGAACCGCCATTTCAGAACATATGATCGGATGCGTACTGATGGTAATGAAGAACCTTGCCCGCTATCTGGACATCCAGAAAGAACATGAATTTATCAATCTCGGCTCTGTCAATACCATCAGCTCATCAAAGGTGCTCAGTGTCGGTATGGGCGATATCGGATCAAATTTTGCCAGAAAGATGAACGCGCTGGGGGCGGAAGTTTACGGCGTCAGACGCGGCGTGCATGAAACTCCTGATTACTGCAAAGCCATGTATACCATGGAAAACATGGATGAGATTCTGCCCGAATGCGATGTCGTTGCCCTCTCACTGCCTGAAACAGAAGAGACAATTCATCTGTTTGATGAGAACCGCCTGAGAAAGATGAAAAAAGGCGCGATTCTGGTCAATGTCGGCAGAGGCAGCGCAATCGTGACCGAAGATCTTCTGAAAGTCATGAGAGAAGGATATCTTGCCGGCGTCTGTCTGGATGTGACCAATCCTGAACCGCTTCCGAAAAACCATCCGCTCTGGAATACCGAACATGTCTATATCACTCCTCATATTTCAGGCAGATTCAACGCCGCCGTCACTTATGACTTTGTGCTGAATATTCTGAAAGACAATCTTGTGCGTTATCTGAACAATGAACCCCTCGAAAACGTTGTCAACAAGAAGCTCGGCTATTAAGCACAAAAAAGGAACCGTCCGGTTCCTTTATCAGTTATATTTCGCCCGGTGAGCTTTCACCGGTTTGGCGTTGTATTTCGCTCGATGGCACAGCCATCGATTTGAGGTTGTATTTCGCCTGACCCTTCCGGGTCAGTTTGACGCTGTATTTCGCCTGATCACAAGGATCAGTTTATTGCTGTATTTCACCTGATCATAAAGATCAGTTTGTCGCTGTATTTCACCCGGATGATTCATCCGGTTTGTTCTCAGCACGAATGAATATAGCACTTTAAAAAATTCCGTCAACACCTTTTTTGAGATATTTTTGAAGTAAGCGTTTTCTTTCGGAAAGATCACGTTTTTCTGGTTCCGGACCAATGTCAGGAGGTAACCTATGGATATTGAAATCCTTTTGTTTCTGCAGAATATCCGGGAGGCGCTCGGGCCCCTGTTTGCCAGGCTGGCCGCATACGCTTCCGACGGAATCACCGCAATTGCGATCGTGATTCCCTTTGTCACCTATTGGTGTCTGAACAAACGCAGAGGACAGACCATGATCGCCGTTCTGGCGGGCAGTCTCATGCTCAATCAGATCATCAAGCTCGGCGCTGCCGTCTATCGGCCATGGGTGCGGGATGCACGCATCGTTCCGGCTTCCTTCGCCCGCCGCAGTGCGACCGGCTATTCCTTCCCGAGCACCCATACCCAGATTGCCGCAAGCGCTTATGGCGATCTGGCAATTGAAAACCGCAAAAGCCATCCCGGCCGGGCGGCTGTCTACTTCGCTTTGATTCTGATTGCCGGCGTGCTGAGAATGTTTCTCGGTGTGCATACGCCCCAGGATATTCTGGTGGGAATGCTGTCGGCATTGCTGATGATTCCCGTCTGCTACTTCGTGTTTGAGAAAATCTCAAAACATGATGAGCAGGAATTCATCTTCGCCACGGTGTTTGTATTCGCCTGTGCGGCTGCCATCACATTTGCATTGACCAAGAACTATCCGATGGATTATGTGGATGGCGAACTGCTGGTTGATCCGCAGGAAATGATCAAGGACTTCATGTTATCGGCCGGTCTGTCCGTCTCCATGGTCATCGGCGGTATCATCGAACACCGCACAGTCCGCTTCAGCACGGAGTGCACCACGCAGCGCAAAGTGATCCGGGTGATCAGCGGTCTGGCGATGATCGCTCTCATCTATCTGCTCACAAAGCTGAGCGCCTCATTCATTCCGCAGCTTGCAAATGCACTGATCAGAGGTTTATTGATGGGATTCTATGCCGTACTCATCCATCCCTTCCTTTTCACCAAAGCAGAAGAAAAATGGAATTCCGTTCCTTCTCAGGAGTCAATCACCCCGCCTAAGTTCTAGCGAACTATAGGCGAGGCTTGTAAGCAGGAAAGAATTACATTCATTTCTGCTGTCAGGCCTGATTGATAAGCCT
>CACWLH010000009.1 GCA_902761625.1 uncultured Erysipelotrichaceae bacterium | reverse complement strand
GCTTTTCACTGAAAAGTTGTTTTTGTCATGCGCTTTTTCAAAGAACTCTTTAAAAGTCCTTATTTAATATCTCTTGACATATTACCTAAAGACTTTTCTGTCCGGGATACCGGATCATCTGACACAGAAAGAATACAAAAAAAGAACCGCAGATCTTTGATTTTTCAAAAATCCGCGGCTTGTTTTGTTGATTTGTTCATGTTTCAGAAAATGAATCATTCTTGACGCAGCGTGTAGGAAATATAGTTGACAAACATATTCATCGCAGCGTTTGCCTGAAGCCACTTGTTCTGCATACCGAGACAGATCTTCCGGATCTTCGGATGCAGTGCAGCCTTTGAATCCGCAAACGTGATCATATAGACTTTCGGCGCATTTTCACCGTCAAGGAAATGCATGTTCATATCCATGCGCTTAAAGTATTCACCGGAAGCGGAAAAGATGATAAACAGATCATCCCTGCCGGCTTCTTTCATCTTCTCTGCCTGCTCCGTCCACGATTGCGTACAGAAGCAGAAAATATTATTCATTCCCAGATTATTTCCCAGGATATAGGCAATATGACTGGCCTGAAGATGGCCGAAAGCAGATACTGTTTTGCTTTGTTTCAGATCCTCAATGAGTTCCTTCACAGCAGGATCTTCAGCAGCTGCTCTTACACTTTTCAATGTCTGATCCATCTCGCCGAAAAACTCTTCTTTCCGTAATGAATCAGAAATTGCTGCGCTGCTCAGCGCGTCCTGCCCGCTTGCCCTGATCAGCATCTGCAGATCAATATAATCCATCAGTCCAAGATCCTTGCAGAAACGGCTGACAGCAGCTTTGGAAAGATTGCATTTCTTAGATATTTCTGTCAGAGAAACACCGGAAAGCGTGTTGTAATTCTCAAGAATGAATTTTGCAATGATGTAATTATTGCTGGAAGAATCCTCACTGTCGAGGATACTGAACAGCGCAATTTTCAACCAATACATATCTGAAACCTTTCCCGTGATTCTGCTGAACCACGATGGTCATAACATTAGTATAGTTATTTTCCTCCACTGTATCAATGACGCCGCCAGCTGATTCATGACATCGGGAAGGTCATCTTCCGTTCTCTGTCAGTGCAAAAAAGCAGATACCTTTCGATATCTGCTTACTGGCCTTTGACATTGAGTCGGTTGAGAGCTTTCTGAAGAGCGATTTCCGCACGTCTGAGATTGTAGTTGCGGTCTGTAGCCTGCAGTCTTCTTTCTGCTCTTGCCTTCGCTGCCTCCATACGTTTAACTCTGCTGTTCTGATGATTCCGTCAATTCATCCAGCCAGAATGACACATAATAATACGGAATTGTTAACAAGTGATTTTGTTCGCTGTATCCATAATGGTTCTGACTGATTTTGACAGACATGCCATATGCATTATTTTCCCGATACTTATTCAGGGATGATAAAGATCCTTTGTTTTTCTTTGCATCGACGGGAATGATCTCTCCGTTATGCTCAATGATGAATTCAAGTTCAGAACTTGTCTTTCCTTTCCAGTAGAACAATTTAATCCCATGCGCCGCCAGTTCATCAGCCACATAGTTTTCAAAGAAGATTCCGGATAATGTATTGTTTGCCAGATTGTTTTCAAGAAATGTCTGCGGTGAAATTCCGCTTTGCAGACAGAATAAGCCGCAATCAGCCAGGTAAATTCTGAAAAGAGATTCTTCATCCTCTTTCAATGGAAGTGTCACATGCTCTTTGAGCTGATAACTTGGATATATGACTCTTGCTTCTCTGAGCCAGTCAAGCGGATTGTAATAGTCTCTGAAACGTTTCCCTTTTTCGATCAAAGAAATTTTGAAATTCTTGTTTTCCTTTGAAAGCTGTGCGTAAACATTCTCATAAACACGTCTTGTTCTGAGAAGCGATTCACTGCTGATCTGATATAAACTCATATCATTGAGATAATTGCTGTAAATATTTCTGAGCGTCATAAGTGCACGCTGGTAAGAACCGGTCTGAATGAATATATCCACAGCCTCCGGCATTCCGCCAATCAGCATATATTCAAAGAAATACTTCATACCCAGATCATGATATTCCTGACTGATTTCTTTTCTTTCCTTCCAGCTCGTTTGCAAAAAATTATAAAATGCCGTATTTCGTACAAACAGAAATTCAGAAAAGGTCATCGGATACAGGTCAATTTCATCAACCTTTCCGACCGGGAAAAGGAAAACTGTATCTTCATGAATTTCCGGATCTTTCCTGATTGCGCCATCTTCAATCTGCTTCAGACGGATTCTCACCATAGAACCTGTTGCGATCACCGGTATTTCACGATAATCCTGACAGAAGTATTTCAAAGCCGTAATCAGCGGCATACATTCCTGAATCTCATCAAAAATCAAAAGTGTATCAGAATCAATAATTGTATTCTTTTGAATTGAGAGATATTGAATGATTTCTCCTGCATTGACATGATTTTTGATGAATCTGCGGGCCGATGCATCTTCTGCAAGATCAATATAAAGCACTTTCTGATAGTTTTCTTTTGCAAAGATATCCCGTACCAGATAGGTTTTGCCGACCTGGCGTCCACCGTAAATCAGCAGCGGTTTACGATACGGATCATTTTTCCATCTGATCAGTTCTTCTGCTTTTTTCCGGTACATATTCAGTCACCTCTCTGATATAACAATACCATAATATTTAAATAATGTGTAATTGTTGCACATTTTTAAATGCTATAATGTGCGGCACTTGCACATTTTTTAATATAATTTTATCAGAATTTGCATTTTCTCAAAAAAAGCAGATACCTTTCGATATCTGCTTACTGGCCTTTGACATTGAGTCGGTTGAGAGCTTTCTGAAGAGCGATTTCCGCACGTCTGAGATCGTAGTTGCGGTCTGTGGCATGCAGTCTTCTTTCTGCTCTTGCCTTCGCTGCCTCCGCACGGTCAACATCGATGTCACGTTTGTTTTCAATGGCATCAGTCATGATCTCCGCAAGGTTGTCGCGGAAATAGAAGAGTCCGCCGGCTACGGCATATTCTTCTCTCTGACCTTTTTCCTCAGTGGTCATTTTTCCGATTTTCAGAGTTGTCACAATCGGCATGTGCTCGGGAAGAATTCCCCTTGCACCGTCGGTTGTTTCAATGTTGATAATCGGTGTATCCATTTCCTTGTAGAAACCCTGTGGAGTTACAATGCGGCAATGGATCATGCTCATTTCAATGACTCAGCTTTCTTGACGACGTCTTCGATGGTTCCGACGCTGAGGAATGCGGCTTCGGGAAGATCGTCATACTTTCCGTCAAGAATTTCACGGAAGCTGCGGACTGTTTCCTGAACCGGAACATAGATTCCCGGAATACCGGAGAACTGTTCAGCGACCGCGAACGGCTGGGACAGGAAGTTACGGACACGTCTTGCGCGGAAGACGGTACGCTTGTCATCCTCACCGAGTTCTTCCATACCGAGAATCGCGATGATGTCCTGGAGTTCTCTGTATCTCTGAAGAATCTGCTGAACTTCACGTGCAACCTGATAATGTTCCTCACCGATGACCAGCGGATCAAGCATACGGGAAGAGGATCCGAGCGGATCAACTGCCGGATAGATACCCAGAGCCGCGATCGAACGGTCAAGGACAAGTCTTGCGTCAAGGTGTGAGAAGGTTGTCGCAGGAGCAGGGTCGGTCAGGTCATCCGCCGGGACATAGATCGCCTGGACGGAAGTGATGGAACCCTCATCGGTTGATGTGATTCTTTCCTGCAGCTGACCCATCTCGGTTGCCAGAGTCGGCTGATAGCCTACGGCTGAAGGCATACGGCCAAGCAGCGCGGAGACTTCGGATCCGGCCTGGGTGAAACGGAAGATGTTGTCAATGAACAGGAGCACGTCCTGATGCTCGACATCACGGAAGTACTCAGCCATTGTCAGTGCGGAAAGCGCGACTCTCATTCTGGCGCCCGGAGACTCGTTCATCTGACCGTATGTCAGAACGGTGTTCTTCAGAACGCCTGAATCCTTCATTTCATGGTACATGTCATTGCCTTCACGGGTTCTTTCACCGACACCCGCCACAACGGAACGTCCGCCGTGCTCAATGGCAATGTTGTGAATCAGTTCCTGCATCAGGACGGTTTTGCCGACACCGGCACCGCCGAACAGACCGATCTTACCGCCCTTGGAATACGGGCACAGCAGGTCGATGACCTTGATGCCTGTTTCCAGGATTTCGCTGGTTGTCTGCTGCTGAGCAAAGGTCGGAGCCTCTCTGTGAATCGGCATGTATTTGCTTGCCTTGACTTCACCGAGTCCGTCAATCGGTTCACCGAGAACGTTGAACATTCTTCCGAGAACCTCATCGCCGACCGGAACCTCAATCGGAGAACCTGTATCCACGCAATCCATTCCTCTGACAAGACCGTCAGTGGAACTCATCGCGATACAGCGGACAATATCATCACCGATGTGCTGAGCAACCTCGGCTGTCATCGTGGTGCCTGTTTCGCTGTTCTTGATCTTGATTGCATTTTTAATGGAAGGTAAATGATCCGGCTCGAATCTGATATCAACGACCGGGCCGATCACTTGTACAATTTTTCCTGTTTCGCTCATACATTACCTTCTTTCTTATACCGCAGCAGATCCGCCGACGATTTCGGTGATCTCCTGCGTGATATTCGCCTGTCTGATCTTGTTGTATTCCAGCAGCAGGCTCTGACTTAAATCATCCGCGTTGTCTGTTGCGGTCTTCATGGCAACTCTGCGGCTGCCCTGTTCTGCCGTTGTGGATTCCATCCAGTCGGAATAGGCGACATTCTCAATCATCATCGGAATCAGATTGTTGAGAATGGTTTCGGGATCCGGGTCAAACAGTGTTTCCACATGCATGCCCACCTTCTCCTCTTCCATCTTTGCATGTGCCAGCTCATCCGGTGTCAGTGTACACGGCAGCAGCACATCAAAGTCAGGACGGAATGTCATGGTGTTGACAAAGCGTGTATAAAGAATCTGCAATTTGCCGATCTCATTTTTTTCGTAAAGATCAATGCCTTTTTTGACGCATTCCTTGATGTCAAGGAACTGCGCTCTGTCTGATGAAACAAGCTCTTCGTTGATGATGTTGAAACCTTCTTCTCTGAGCTGTCTCATCAGGGATGTTCCGATCAGCAGAACCGGATGGGACGGATCAAGATGCTCACGGGCGAATTTGAGAACATTCGCGTTGTATCCTCCGCACAATCCGAGATCGGAACAGAAGATGATTGTCATCGTCTTGTCATTTGTTCTTTTCTTTGTGAATCTGCTTTCGGCGTCCGGATTCTTTACGACAATCTCGTCGATTGTCTCCTGAAGCCTTTGCGCATATTCACGATTGGCTTCCATTTTGCTGCGCTGTTTGAAGAGCTTGGCATTGGCAATCATCTCCATTGCTTTGGTGATCTTCCGGGTGGAATTGACCGACTTGATCCGGACTCTGAGTGCCTGGGATGACTGTGCCATATCACTTCACTCCTTTAACCAGAGTGAACTGTTCCAGCGCCTTTGAAATTCCTTCCTTCATCTTCGCGATCAGCTCATCACTGAGAACGCCCTTTTCTTCGATTTCCTCACAGACAGCCGGATATTCGGCATGCATGATTCTGTGCAGGGTCTTTTCGAAGGAGGATACTTCGCTGATTTCGATGGTGTCGAAGAATCCGTATTTGGCCGCGAACAGGGAAAGAACCTGATCGGTCATGCTCATCGGCTGATACTGCGGCTGCTTCAGAAGTTCTGTCAGCATTCCGCCGTGATCCAGGATCTTCTTTGTCGAAGCATCCAGGTCAGAGCCGAACTGTGCGAATGTGAGCATTTCATGATACTGCGCAAGGTCAAGCTTGAGCGAGGATGAGACACTCTTCATCGCCTTTGTCTGGGCATTGGATCCGACACGTGATACGGAAAGACCGGAGTCAACGGCCGGACGCACACCGCTGGCAAACAGGTCTGTCTGTAAGAAGATCTGTCCGTCAGTGATGGAAATGACATTGGTCGGAATATAAGCGGAAATATCGCCTGCCTGGGTTTCGATGATCGGCAGCGCAGTCAAGGAACCGCCGCCCAGTTCATCGGAAAGCTTCGCAGCTCTTTCGAGCAGTCTGCTGTGCAGATAGAAGACATCGCCGGGGTAAGCTTCTCTTCCGGGAGGACGTCTCAGCAGCAGGGACATCGTTCTGTAAGCCACCGCGTGTTTGGAAAGGTCATCGTAGACGATCAGGACATCCTTGCCCTGTTCCATCCACTCTTCACCGATTGCGCATCCCGCATAAGGTGCGATGTACTGCAGCGGTGCGGATTCGGAAGCACCCGCGTTGATGACGGTGGTGTATTCCATCGCATCATTTTCACGCAGCTTCTGAACAAGACGGGCGACAGTACTTTCTTTCTGGCCGATGGCAACATAGATACAGTTGACGTTCTTGCCCTTCTGATTGATGATCGCGTCGATCGCAATGGCGGTCTTGCCGGTTTCACGGTCGCCGATGATCAGCTCACGCTGACCTTTTCCGATCGGGATCATGGAGTCAATAATCTTTAAGCCGGTCATAAGCGGCTGGAAGACAGACTTTCTTGTCATGACACCCGGGGCCACACGCTCAATCGCGCGGGTTTTGGATGTGACGATTTCTCCCTTGTTGTCAATCGGAACACCAAGAGCATTGATGACACGGCCGAGCATTGCATCGCCGACCGGCACCTCGATAATTCTTCCTGTGCGGCGTACCTCGTCTCCTTCTCTGATTTCAGAGTCGTTTCCGAGAAGCACCACACCGATGTGATCCTCTTCCAGGTTCATGACCATACCCATGACACCGTGGGGGAACTCCAGCAATTCGGATGACATTGCCTTGTCGATTCCCTGTACCATGGCAATTCCATCGCCGACAGAGATGACATATCCGACATCATCAGAATGGATCTTCTGATCATAGTTCTTGATCTGATCCTTGATCAGAGCACTGATTTCTTCCGGTCTAATCTGGCTCATGCCTGTCCTCCTTTCAGTAACGCTTCCTTCATTGAATCAATTTTTGTTTTCATTGTGATATCAGTCACATTATTACCGACGGTCACCTTGATACCCGCGATCAGTTCAGGATTGATCTTTGTGGTCATGATGATTTCCCGTCCGGTTTTCTTCACAAGCGCAAGTCTGATTCTCTCGATGTCCTCGGCTTTGAGTTCGCGGGCGGATTCAACCACCGCGGTCGCGATACCGAGCTCATCATCGGCAAGGCGGACATATTCCTGGAATATTTCCCGGAAATAACCGATTCTGCCTTTGTCGATCAGCAGCTTGATCAGATTGATTGTGTCTGTGTCCGCAGCCTGTGCGAAGACATTCGCAATCAGATTTTTCTTTTCATCTTTTGTAACTTTGACTGCTCTGAGAAATACCGAAAGTTCAGGATTCTCTGCGAGTGCTTTGAGAATCAGAGCTGCCTGTTCCTTTTTTTCACGGATTGTATCGGTTTCTCTTGCGAGTTCAAAGAGCCCCTGCGCATAGCGCTCAGCGACTTCATTCACCATAGCTTCCCGCTTCCTTTACAAAAGCGTCAATCGCATCACGGTCGAGTTCTTCCGGATTCTGCTCACCGAGCAGTTTGCCGGCCGCACTCAGAGCAACTTCGACCATCTCACGCTTCATGTCGGCATACATTGCCTGACGTTCCGCTTCGATCTGCTCATGAGCTTTCTTTCTGGCTGCATCAGCCTCTTTATCAGCCTGGGCGAGAATTCCTGCCTTTTCTTCCTTGGCCTGTTTGACAGCTGCGCTGACAATCTGTTCTGCTTTGTCGGAGGCTTCGTTCAACTGTTCCAAAGCCTTCTGACGATCAGAAAGGGCTTCCTGTTTTGCCTGCTCACTTTCCTCTAAATCGGACTGCATTTTTTCTGAGCGTTTTCCGAGGTACGCCTTTACAGACGGCCACAGAAATTTCTTTGCCAGCAAAAACAGGACTAAAGTACTGCACAGCTGTACCAGCATTGTCAGCGGATTCGGAATCAGCTGAGCCAGTACATCAATATCAATCATTTAAATACCTGATTACTGGAAGACAAACATCAGCAGAATTGATACGAGCAGTCCATAAATCGCTACGGTTTCGGAAAGAGCGATACCGAGAATCATGGTTGAACGAACCTTTGACTCCGCTTCGGGGTTTCTTCCGATCGCGTCGCATGCGTGAGCAGCACAGGTACCTTCACCAAGACCTGTCATCATTCCTGCGCAGACTGCGAGACCTGCACCGATTGCAATTAAACCACGTGTGATATCCATATTAGATCCTCCTTATGCTTTCTTTATCTCTTCAGGTATATCATTACCAATTAAAACAACTGTCAATGTGACGAATACAAGTGTCTGAATGAATCCTGCAAACAAATCGAAATATGCGTGCAGAAGCGGGGCGACGATCGGTGCAACAAAGTTGAACACATAGATATCGCTCGATGTGAACAGACCGACGATCTTGTTTGAAATGAACTGTGTGAATGTGTAGATCAGCTGCATCATGATTCCGCCGCACAGAATGTTTCCGAAAAGACGCAGTGACATGGAAACCATGGTTGAGAACTTGCCGAAAATGTTCATCGGCAGCATCACCGGAATCGGTTCAAGGAATGAATGGAGATAACCTCCGATTCCCTGGAATTTCAATTCGGTGATCTGGATCAGCACCCATGTGATAAATGCCAGCAGCAATGTTACGGAAAGATTGGCGGTCGGAGATGAGAAGCCGAACAATGAGATAATGTTGGAGACAAAGATGTATACCCATAAAGTGATGATATACGGGGTCAGTCTGTCCGCATATCTGTCTCCGACATTCGTCTTCACCATGTTGTATACGATTTCCACACCCCACAGAACAGGAACCAGAATCCCTTTCGGTTTTTCCAGCGGGTCTGCCTGATCGATCTTCTTCGATATGAAGATCATCGCAGCTCCCAGTAAAATCGTGATCAGTATGATGACATAGACATCTGACTGAACTGTCAATTGAATCACTCTCCTTCCCTGTGAATCAACACATCAATTGTAACTGTTATTTTGATCAGGAACAATCCGACAGCACATGCAAATATGTTGAAATACTCCGGTTTCAGCGCAGATAGCACCAATACACCTCCCATCAGAAGGTAATTGACGATGAAGTGAAAGAAACCTGTCCATTGCGTCGCCGAGCGCTGATCGAGGACGCCTGTCCAGAACCATTCATTTCTTTTATAAAGCAGTATGGCTGTCACACAGCCAAGCAGATATCCGAAACCGGCCGGTCTGTATATAAATACGGAACAGGTTCCAAGCAGCGTAAGCACCAGCGCGGTAATCCATGTCCGTCTTGTCATCCAGCACCTCCCGGTATGACTGAAATTTTACGCTTTTTTGAAATGCCGGGCAATCGTTCATGCATACATAAATCAAATGGTTTCATGCATGTTCACATATTGCTTTCTTCAATGCAGCCAAGCAGATCCAGAATGCGGTTGAGATCTTCCGTATCCGTATACGAGATGGTGATCGATTTTTTCGAAACACTCACACCCGTGGACAATTTCTGCTGCATACGGTTTTCCAGATCGCGGATCCAGGGATCCTTTTCTGTGCGGATCTTTTTCTTCTGCGGTTTGACTTCGGTGCCGGAAAGGTTATGGACATAGGCCTCAACCTCTCTGACCGACATCTTCTGCTTCAATACCTGCTGGGCGGCCTCATAGATCTGATCCTCATCCTTGAGTGAAAGCAGAGGACGGACATGACTCATGGTGAGTTTTTTATCCACGACCATCTGCTGAACTTCGGAAGGAAGCTTGAGCAGACGCATGATATTGGCACAGTATTCTCTGGATTTGCCGACTCTTTCAGCGAGTTTTTCCTGGGTGTAGCCCAGCTTGCGCACGAGTGAATCATATGCGGCAGCCTCTTCAATCGGATTGAGATCTTCACGCTGAACATTTTCGAGGATGGAGATTTCCATCATCTGTTCATCCGTGAATTCCACCGAGATGGCAGGCACTGTTTCAAGACCGGCGATCCTGGCGGCTCTGAGTCTTCTTTCACCCGTGATCAGATCGTATCCATGCACGCTCTTTCTGACCAGAAGCGGTGTGAAAATGCCATGGGTACGGATGGAATCAGCCAGTTCATTCAGGGCAGCAGGATCGAATTCCTTACGGGGCTGATAAGGATTTGGTCTGATTTCGTTGATTTTGATCTCGACTTCTTTTCTTCCCGGAACTTCGGAAGCGTTGTTCTGAATATCATCGAGAAACTGATTGACATCCGTTCCGAAGATGGAATCCAGACCTCTTCCGCCGAGACCGGGTCTGTTTTTCTTTTCAGCCATTATCGCTTTCCTTTCTCATTCTGCGTGATGACTTCCTTTACCAGCTGTGCATAAGCCTTGGCTCCCTCGCTTCTTGTGTCATATTCGAAAATCGACTCTTCTCTGGAAGGCGCTTCGGAAAGACGGACATTTCTGGGGATATAGCAGCGGTAAACCTTTTCCTTGAAATATTTGCGGACCTCCTGCTGTACTTCCACGGAGAGCTTGGTTCTGACATCGAACATGGTCAGAAGAACACCCTCGATGGAAAGGCGGGGATTCCATAATTTCTGTACAAGCCGGATGGTGCTGAGCAGCTGGGTCAGTCCTTCCAGCGCAAAGTATTCGCACTGAACGGGAATCATGACCGTATCGGTTGCGGTCAATGCGTTGGTATTGAGCAGACCCAGTGCCGGCGGACAGTCAATGATGATGTAATCATATTGATCACGGACTGCCTCAAGCTTGTTTTTCAGCAGCCGTTCTCTTCCCATTTCATAGGAAGCCATATCCACATCCGCGCCAGCCAGTCCGCTGGTGGCGGGAAGCACATCCAGAGGCGGCATCTGCAGAGTGATCTTGCATTCATCCACCGTGGCATCGCTCATCAGCACATCATAGACCGTCTTTGTGTATCCGACCTTGTTGGCGCCGATGCCGTGGGTTGCGTTGCCCTGGGGATCAAAATCAACCAGAAGGACCTTCCGGTTGACATATGAAAGTCCGGCAGCCAGATTCATGGCTGTCGTTGTTTTTCCCACTCCGCCTTTCTGATTGGCGATTGCGATGATTTTTCCCATATATTTCTCCTGCATTACTTCGGAATCCGGATGATCATGCGGACTTCATCATCACGTTCATCCATTTCCACGGTTGTTTTGATTCCCAGCTTTTCAATCATCTTCGCACACTGGTTGACGGAGTTGACGGCGATCTGGACATTTCTTGTAAAACCTTTTGTTTTCTGACGTTTGTGAGCCTTCTTCGGTTCACTCATTTTCTCAATATATTCCTCCGACTGGCGGACATTGAGATTCCTGTTCACGATGGTGCGGAACACTTCCTTCTGTGATTCAGCCGGAGCGGAAAGCAATGCCCTGGCATGACGTTCGGAAATCTTTCCGTCGATGACTGCCTGCTGGATTTCCTGGGGAAGATTGAGCAGGCGGATCTTATTGGCAACCGCGGACTGGGATTTGCCGATCTTTCTGGCAACCTGTTCCTGGGTCATTGATGACTGACGCATGATCTGCACATAGCTCTTGGCTTCCTCGATTGCGCTGAGATTTTCTCTCTGCACATTTTCAACCAGAGCCATCTGGGCCGCCTGTTCCTCACTCGGGGACATGACATAGCACGGGATCTCCGTATAATCAGCCATCATACATGCGCGGTATCTTCTTTCACCGGCAATGATTTCATATCCATCGTCCATTTTGCGGACGGTGATCGGCTGAATCAGACCATTTTCGCGGATGGATTCAGCGAGTTCCTTCAAAGCTTCCTCATCAAACCGTAAGCGCGGCTGATAGCGTGACGGACGGATTTTTGAAGAAGGTATCATGACAATTCTGCCTGTATCCTGACGGTCGAACAGATCCAGGATACTTTTCGATTTTCTCATGTCTTTTACTCCTTTATTTATAAAGGCTGTTTTTTGATCCGGCCGTAATTACGCGGATATTCGGGAGGTGTATCTGCATTCTTCCGGTAAAAGAGATTCACTCTTTCATCGGATGAGGGCAATGATGTCTTCTGCACGGTTTCCAATGAAGCGCCGAGAATCTTCATGGCATGTTCAGCCTTGGAAGCCTCTTCCTGTCCGGCGCTGCCTTTCATCGCCGCAAATATACCGTTCTTTCTGACCAGCGGAACACAGAGTTCGGCAAGCACCGGAAGATTCGCAACCGCCCGTGCGGTGACCGTGTCAAATGAACCGCGCCGGTTTCTGACATAGTCTTCGCTGCGCTGGTTGACGACACTGATTCCGCTCAGTCCGAGCTCACGGATGACGGCATTGAGAAATGTGCACCGTTTGCCGGTCGGCTCGATCAGAACCATTTCCAGTTCCGGTCTCACGATTTTCCATACCATTCCCGGAAAGCCGGCACCGCTGCCGACATCGGCGCATCTGCCTCTGATCAGTCCGGATGAAAGCGGAAGAATGCAGTCATAGAAATGCTTTTCAATGATTTCCTGCGGCTCCTTGATTGCCGTCAGATTGATCTTCTCATTCCACTCAATAAGAAGATTCATATAAATCTCAAGCTTATGAACTGTTTCTTCATCCAGATCAATGCCGATTTTTCTGCAGTTTTGAATGAGTTCTTCAATACTCATGACGCCTCCGGTACGTTATATTCTATCATCCCGCCGGATGATCATAAAGAAGTAAATAATGTGGAAAACTATTTTGTCCACAATTTCATAATTTTACAGATTGTGGATAAATAGATTTTCCACATTTTTGTTTATTTCTGATTGGTGATGAATTCACTGCGAGGCAGTGTTTCAATCCAGGCGCAGAATGCCCGCCATTCGGGCAGGCGGTGATTCTTTCTGTAGTGATAAATCGTTCTGAGCTGTCTGTAATTGGTGCTCAGACGTGCACTCATCAGGAAGCCGGCCGGGTTGGAATAGATGATTTCAAGATACTTCTGATTTGCCACATCATTCAGAGTTGTGACATCTTTTCCTTCCTGCTTGAGCCGTTCGATATCCGCCTGAAGATCATTGTATGCAAGGACCTTTTCCTTCATGATCTCCACGATTCTGCGATCGACATATTCGTTGTACGATTTGTCCAGATCAAACTTGGTGATCCGCTGAATGGTCGACTGCGAACTGACAAAATCGAGCAGCTGATAGCGTTCCGCCTGGACCCATGCCTTGTTGGTGAAGGTCAGATCAAACTGCACGATAATACCGTTGAGAAAGCTGTCATTGGCGGTGCCTGATGAGGTATTGTCGGCAGACTGTTCCACCTTGACGGGATATCTGGAACCTCTGACCGATTCCTCCAGACCATAAACGTTCACATTGGAAACAACATCTTCATAATTCATAACTGCCTTCCTTTCATCTGTCTGATGGCAACTGCCAGTACTGCCAGATCCGCCGGATTGACACCGGAAATTCGAGATGCCTGTCCCATTGTTTCGGGGCGGTATTTCATGAGTTTCTGTCTGCCCTCGATGGAGAGGTTGTCCACTTCGTCATAGTTGAAATCAATGCCGAGCTTCATGTTCTCCATGTTTTCGAGCTTGGCCGCTTCCCTGCGCGCCTTCTGGATGTAGCCTTCATACTTGACTTCGATATCACATCTGGAAGCGAGTTCCTGATCAATCTCCTGTTGATTGAGTTTCATGATCTCTTCGGTTGTGATACCAGGTCTTCTCACCAGATCCAGACAGCTGACGCCCTTGTGTTCACCGACGGTATAACCCAGCGGTTTCAGGTATTCCATCAATACGGGATCATCCAGCTCCATGACTGTATCTGCGAGATGTTTCTGAAGCTCTTCGAGATCTGCCATCTTTTTCAGATATGCCTCATAGCGCTCATCTGAAACCAGACCGCATTCATGGCCCTTTTCAATCAGGCGCACATCCGCGTTGTCATGTCTGAGAAGAAGACGGAATTCAGCTCTTGAAGTGAGCAGGCGGTACGGTTCAAGCGTACCTTTGGTTGTCAGATCATCAATCAGGACACCGATGTATGCCTCATCTCTTCCGAAGACAAGCGGCTCTTTTCCATCCAGTTTGCGCACCGCGTTGATTCCCGCCATGATTCCCTGACCGGCCGCCTCCTCATAGCCGCTGGTGCCGTTGACCTGACCGGCTGTGAAAAGGTTTTCGATGATCTTGGATTCCAGACTCCGTTTCATCTGCAGAGGATCAATCGCATCATACTCGATCGCATATGCGTATTTTTTGATCACGCAGTTTTCAAAGCCCGGCAGGGTATGTGTCATCTGTTCCTGGACATCTCTGGGAAGGGATGTTGAGAATCCCTGCACATAGGTTGTGTCCATCGAGAGGGATTCCGGTTCCAGAAACAGCAGATGACGGGGCTTGTCGGAGAATCTGACCAGCTTGTCCTCAATCGAGGGACAATAGCGCGGTCCGACTCCCTTGACCACACCCGAATACATACTGGAGCGGTTCAGATTCTTCATGATGATTTCATGAGTTGCCGCCGTGGTGTATGTCATATAGCAGGGAACCTGCTCGGAAAAAGGACGGATGGATTTCGTTGTTTCGGAGAAACGCAGAAACGCATCGGTACCCGGTTCATATTTTGTTTTGGAAAAATCAATGGATTTTGTCAATACCCGCGGAGGTGTTCCGGTTTTCAGACGGAATGTTTTCAGACCGGCTTCCCGTAAAGAAGCGGAAAGATCTTCCGTTGTCTTTTCCAGATCCGGTCCGCCCGGCTTCACCTCATCGGAAATCATATTGACACCGGCCATATATGTTCCGGTTGTGAGAATCACGATTTCCCCGGAAATAAATGTGCCGTCTTTCAAAGTAACACCGGTAACTTTGTTGTTAAGGGTGTTCAGTTTCACTGCCATCCCTTCCAGTACGGTCAGGTTTTCCTGATGCAGGCAGACTTCCTGCATCATCTTACTGTAAGCAAGTTTGTCCGACTGCACGCGGAGTGCCCGGACTCCGGGTCCCTTGGCACTGTTGAGCATTTTGAACTGCAGCGCTGTGCGGTCTGCCGTAATCGGCATCTGGCCGCCAAGCGCATCGATCTCACGCACGACGATTCCCTTCGCCGGTCCGCCGACGGAAGGATTGCACGGCATCTTTCCGATATTCTCAATGCTCAGGGTCAGCAGCATCGTTTTTTTGTTCAGTCTCGCCGCAGCCAGGGCCGCTTCAATGCCGGCATGGCCGCCGCCGATGACGATAATATCAAATCTGTTCATTGTTCATCAGTTCCGCCAGCTGTGTGACTGTTTCCGGGACATTTTCCCCGAAAGCTTCGAAGTTCACCCTGCGATGAAGCTGTTCCTGTATTCTCATACGGTATATCAGCATTCTCCCCGCGATCTCACGGATTCTGAGATCCCTGTCATTGATCTGCGCCACAAAGGGCAGAGCGATGACAACCCGGTCATCTTCAATGCGCAGAAGATCGGTCCGGCTCTGGCGGATCATTTCCCAGCCTTCTTCCTCGCATTTTTCCTTAGCCAGTTTTCTGGCTTTGATCCGTTCTTTCTCGCTGCCTTCATCCCTGCCGAAATTTCTGTGGATCACGGCCAGTTCATGGCGGATTTCATCCTGCGAGAAGATGATCTGCGGCGATGAATTCTCATCACTGCTCCAGAGATCGATTCCCCGCTCCTCGGCAATTTTCAGAATCCTGACGGTAACGGACGGATCCGAACGGTCCAGATAGCAATAGCTCTCCAGATTGTTCGGAATATCCACTCCCGCCTCATGCGGCCAGATGGGTGATGTGAAGAACACCACATCGGTCAGATAAAGACAGCTCATCTGCTTCGGAATATGATTGTTCTTCGCGGCCTTTTCAATTGCCTCTTTCAGAAGGAGTTCGGAATCGTAGCCGGTGAACTGTCCGTACCGGCTCCACATCTGTTTCAGGGAAAGTCTGACAATGGAGTCAAAATGCGCATAGCCGATGAAAGCCTTCTTTCTGCTCTTATAGGGACGGGCAAAGAAGAAGAGAAGATCTCCCTTCCTGAAATCGGTGAATTTCCGCTTGCTTGAAAGGCGCCAGAAAAGGATTGCCCGGTTGCGGCACAGGCGGTGATATTCAAGCATGCTTTCATCTGTTACATATGCGATTGAACTCATGACATTTTCCCGGTTATTTCATTGAATCAGAACAGACCGTAGGTCTTTCCGTTTTCATCCACGCCCATATTGACGGCTGCCGGTACCTTCGGCAGACCGGGCATGGTCAGAATACTGCCGGTCAGGGCAACGACAAAGCCTGCGCCGGCGGAGAGGTTGAAGTCTCTGACATGGATTGTGAAGCCTTCCGGTCTTCCCTTGAGATTCGCATCATCGGTGATGGAATTCTGGGTCTTGGCCATGCAGACGGGCATCTTGTCCCAGCCGTTGGCCTTGAAGATTTCAATCTTTGCCTTAGCCTCTTCGGAGAATTCGACATCCTTTGCGCCATAGACAATCTGAGAAATCTTAGTGATCTTGTCTTCGATGGATTCGTTGACATCATAGATCGGCGCATAATGGGATTCCTGATCGGTGATTTCAACAACGTGCTTTGCAAGGTCTGTCATGCCCTTGCCGCCGCTTGCCCAGCCATCCGCTTCTTCGCACGGATGTCCGTTCTCTTTGCACCAGTTGAGAAGCGCTGCGACTTCCGCCGGTGTATCCTTGGCAAACTTGTTGATGGCAACGATATAAGGAACACCGAATGCCTGGATGGATTCGATGTGCTTCTGCAGGTTGGCTGCGCCGGCAAGCATCGCTTCGACATTCTCTTTTTCAAGATCTGCCATATCCACGCCGCCATGCATCTTAAGAGCACGGACAGTGGCAACGATGACAACCGCATTGGGAGTCAGACCTGCCGCACGGCACTTGATATCCATGAACTTCTCAGCACCAAGATCGGCACCGAAGCCTGCTTCTGTGACAACATAATCACCGAGCTTAAGGGCAAGTCTTGTGGCGATGACGGAGTTGCAGCCATGGGCGATGTTTGCGAACGGGCCGCCATGGATCAGAACCGGTGTATGTTCCAGAGTCTGAACCAGATTCGGCTTGAGGGCTTCCTTCATGGTGACTGCGGCTGCGCCGGAGGCACCGATATCCTTGACTGTTACAGGTTTGCCGTCATATGTGTAGGCAACCACGCACTTTGAGATTCTTTCTTCGAAATCCTTGAGATCGTTGGAGAGACACAGAATCGCCATGACTTCGGTCGCAACCGTAATGACGAAATGATCGCGTCTTTCCACACCGTTTGACTTTTTCAGCTGACCGATTGTGATATCACGGAGTGTACGGTCATTCATATCCAGACATCTCTTCCAGACAACCTGTTCCGGATCGATGTTCAGAGGATTGCCCTGATAAAGGCTGTTGTCGAGAATCGCAGCGATCAGGTTGTTGCATGTTGTGATTGCATGCATGTCGCCGGTGAAGTGAAGGTTGATGGATTCCATCGGTACAACCTGGGCATATCCGCCGCCGGCTGCGCCGCCCTTGAGTCCGAAGACCGGACCGAGAGAAGGTTCACGGAGTGCGGCAATGACATTCTTGCCGATCAGAGAAAGACCGTCGGCCAGACCGATTGTGGTTGTGCTCTTTCCTTCGCCTGCTTTTGTGGGAGTGATTGCTGTAACAAGGATCAGTTTTCCGTCTTTGCGGTCTGCACAGCTGTTGATGAATTCCTGTGAGATTTTTGCTTTGTCTCTTCCATAGGGTTCGAGAGCTTCAGCGGGAATACCTGCCTTTTCGCCGATTTTATAGATGTCTTCAAGTTGTGCTGCCTGGGCGATTGCCAAATCGTTGTTCATACGTTTTTTCCTCCTGATTACGTGTTTATTTCATACTGCGTCGGTTAGAAAGGGCATACGCCAGCGTCATTTCGTCCGCATAATCAAGCAGACCTCCGGCCGGCAGCCCGTGGGCGATTCTTGTTACAAGCAGCTGCGGACATTTTTCTTTCAGAAGTCTGTCCAGATACATTGCGGTCGTCTCGCCATCCATCGTGTTGCTGGTGGCAAGAATCACTTCCTCGCAATCCGCTGCCCGTTCAACGAGCTTATCAATTTCAAGGTCTTCAGGCATCACACCTTTGGAAGGTGATATAACACCGTTAAGAACATGATAAACACCTCTGTATTCTCCCGCCTTTTCCATCGCAATGACATCCTTGGGCGACTGAACCACAAAGATCTGTTTATGCGAACGATCGGGATTGCGGCAGATTTCACACTCATCCTGATCCGAGAGATTGCCGCATACGGAGCATCTTTTCAGTTTTGTCCTGACATCATTGAGCGCCAGGGCAAACTGTTCCACTTTTTCCGGTTCCATTTCACTGACTGAAAGCGCATATCTCTCTGCTGTCTTTTCCCCGACTCCGGGAAGTGTGCGGAAGCTTTCAATCAATTTCTGTATACTGGACGGGTACATTTCTTATAACCCCGGAATCTTGATGCCGGCAGTTGCCGAACCGAGTTTTTCCTCGCGGTCTTTGGCTGCCTTGGAGACGGCATCATTCTGAGCGATCAGGATCATATCCTGAAGCATTTCCTTGTTGTCCGGGCTCATCAGTTCATCCGCGATCAGAACTTCCTGCATTTCATTGCGGCCGTTGACTTTGACAATGACCTCATTGTTTCCGCATTTGCCCGTATAGATCGTTTCAGACAGTTCTGCTTCAATGTCAGTCAGATTCTGCTGCATTTTCTGCGCCTGTTCCATGAGTTTTGAAAAATCCATGTTCATCCTCCGATAATTTCTACGTTTTCCCTTCCGAACAAGGCAATCACCTTGTCCTCGGGTGTATCTTCATGTACTTCCTCTTCGGAATACTTATGTACTTTATAAGCTTCCGGAAGACTGTTGTCACGCATCATAATTCTGAATAATGCCGAAGCTTCCTTCAGATCAGATTCAGTGATCGCAAAGATCACCTTATCTGTATTCAGCTGTGTCTTTGTGAACTGATATAGTTCCCGGTTGATCTCCGGATCATTGATCCGGTTGGCAACCGCCTGCGCCTTGGTGATCAGAACAATACAATCCTCACCGCTGGCGCCGATATATGTATCCTGAAGCAATGATGTGTATTTTCTGCTTTCCAGACTCATCATTGTGCGCATCTGTGCGAATGCTTTTTCATCTGTCACTTTATGTGCCTTGGTGCACTGGACAAGAAGTTCGATAATCCGCATTGTGCTGATCTTTTCAGCAGGCTGTACCGGAACACTCTTTACCGGCTCAGGCTGACTGACCGGTTCAGGTTTTGCAATTGGTGCGATCACCGGCTGAGCAACAACCGGTTCCGGTTTAACAGTTGTATATTTCAACTGATTCTGTGCCGGCACTTCTTTCTTTTCCGGCTGTGCCCTGTTTTCCGTTGCCAGAGAGAAACAGATCACTTCAAATGCGCTGACTGGAGAAGTTGCGGTTTTGAAGTGTTCCTTTTCTTTCAGAACCGATTCAGCTATATGCATGCATGTTGAAGAATCGGCCTGATTGCTGATTTCTTCCGCTTCTTCCATGGTCAGAACCTTCATCAGTTCAGCCTTATGCGTATTCTGCCAGATCACGGCATCTTTCAGAATATCAATCATACCGTCTGTGAACCGCTGCAGATCAATTCCTCTTTCTTCATAGGAGGAAGTCTGTTTCAGTATTTTTTCCAGATCGCAATTGATGACATTCTTGATCAGGTCGATCTTTTCACGTGTCGTTGCCAGACCGTAAATCTGATCGATTGCTTCGAGCGTGATCTGATCGCCTGTATAGGATGCGCATTGATCCATGATACTCAAAGCATCTCTCATTCCGCCGTCCGAAAGCACTGCGATCATTTCAGCAGCGTTTTCTTCAAGCAGAATGTTTTCTTTTTCAGCAATTGACATCAGATGTTTGCTGATCTGGTTCTTTTTCACCTTCGAGAAGTCAAATCTCTGGCATCTTGAAATAATGGTCGGCAGCAATTTCTGCGGATCTGTGGTTGCGAGAACAAAGATCACGTTTTCAGGCGGTTCCTCCAGTGTTTTCAGCAGAGCACTTGAAGCTGCGCTGGAAAGCTGATGAACCTCGTCGATGATATAGATCTTATTTCTGCCCATCATCGGTGCGAGTCTGGAACGTTCGATCAGATCGCGGATATCTTCAACGTGGGTTTCATTTGCCGCGTTGATTTCAACGATATCCGGATGTGTTCCGTTGTTTGCGGCAACACAGTTTTCACATGTACCGCATGGCGCATGTTCAGGATTGGTGCAGTTCACTGATTTTGCCAGAAGTCTTGCCATTGTGGTCTTTCCGGTGCCTCTGGGACCGCAGAAAAGATACGCATGTCCGGTTTTTCCGGTTCTGACCGCGTTTTTGATCGATCTGACAACATATTCCTGGCCTACCACCTCTTCAAATGTGGATGACCTGTACTTCTGATATAAAGCAGCTTTTGCCATAGTTTCGCTCCTGTGTTCCTTATTATAGCAAAAAAGCCATGCACTAGGCAGGCTTATTCATGGTTTGAAACTGTGTCTTGTCTTTTTTCGGCTTCTTCCTTTTTTTCCTGAAAAAATCAGAAAGAATCGATGAACATTCCTCACGAAGAACACCTGAAACAATCTCTTTCGGATATGTTTTCAGATGCGGTATTTCTTTGATTTTCACAAGTGTGTCAATCGTTCCGCCCTTCGGATCTGCCGTTCCGTAAACAAGTTTATGAATTCTCGCATGTCCGATGACACCGGTGCACATCATACACGGTTCAAGGGTGACATACAGATCACAGTCCTGCAGACACCAGGTGCCGAGTTTTTTACTTGCTTTCTGAATTGCCAGCATTTCCGCATGCGCATTGGCCTGTTGATTCTTTTCACGCAGATTATGAGCTTTCGCAATCACCTCTCCGTTACGCACAATCACACATCCGACCGGTACTTCATCCGCTTTCGCAGCTTTTTCCGCTTCTTTCAAAGCCAGCTTCATGTATTCTTCATCTGTTTTCATAAATGTAAATAAAAGGCACACGCAGACAGAGGCTTGTATGGCTGCTACCTTCCGGTCCTGACCAGGTTCTATGCATGAGTGCTGTGCCGATAGTTATTGTAATCGATATCCGGGAATTATACAAGTTACATTGAATGAAACATCAAAAGTATTGAATTGTTTCACGTGAAACAATAAAAAGCAGTGATTTGATGTTTCACTGCTTTTGTATTTTAGAAACTCTTTGTCTTTGTCGGAGGAACAATCACTTCCTGGCCGCCCATATACGGACGGAGTACTTCCGGAATTCTGACGCTTCCATCTTCATTCAGATTGTTTTCGAGGAAGCTGATCAGCATTCTCGGCGGAGCAACGACTGTGTTGTTCAGTGTATGAGCAAAGTAATTACCATTTTCGCCTTTGATTCTGATGCCAAGTCTTCTTGCCTGTGCATCTCCGAGGTTGGAGCAGCTGCCGACTTCGAAGTATTTCTTCTGTCTCGGTGACCAAGCCTCAACATCACAGCTCTTGACTTTCAGATCCGCGAGGTCTCCTGAGCAGCATTCCAGTGTTCTGACCGGAATATCAAGTGTTCTGAAGAAATCAACGCTGTTCTGCCAGAGCTGATCATACCAGTAAGGTGAATCTTCCGGTTCGCAGACAACAACCATTTCCTGCTTTTCGAACTGGTGAACTCTGTAAAGTCCTCTCTCTTCAATTCCGTGAGCGCCTACTTCTTTTCTGAAGCAGGGGCTGTAGGAAGTCAGAGTATAAGGCAGATCTTCCTTTTTCAGAATCTGTCCCATGAAACGTCCGATCATGGAATGCTCAGATGTACCGATCAGATAGAGATCCTCTCCTTCAATCTTATACATCATGTTCTGCATTTCAGTGAAGCTCATAACACCGTTGACGACACTTCCGTGAATCATGAACGGCGGAATGAAGTATTCAAAGCCTCTGTTGATCATAAAGTCACGTGCATAGGAGAGAATTGAAGAATGGAGTCTGGCAATATCGCCTTTCAGATAATAGAAGCCATTGCCTGATGTTCTGCCGGAGCTGTCAAGATCGATACCGGCAAGTTTTTCAATAATATCTGTATGATAAGGAATCTCATAATCAGGAACGAACGGCTCGCCGTATCTCTGAATTTCAACATTTTCGGAATCATCCTTACCAATCGGAACTGACGGATCAATGATATTCGGAATCACCATCATTCTGTTTTTGATTTCAACTTCGAGTTCAGCTTCTCTCTTCTCAAGGTTCTCCAGCTCGGTTCCCATATCCTTGACCTGCTGTTTTACCTCTTCAGCCTTATCTCTGAGTCCCTGCTTCATCAGACTGCCGATTTCCTTGGACAGTCTGTTGCGGTCTGCTCTCAGTCCGTCGCCTTTTGTTTTTGCGGCGCGGTACTCTTTGTCCATTTCAGCCACTTCGTCGACGAGCTTGAGTTTTTCATCCTGAAATTTCTTTTTGATATTTTCTTTAACGATTTCAGGATTTTCACGGATCATTTTAATATCAATCATGATATCTCCTTTCAAAAATAAAACATCATCCTGCAAAGGGACGATGTTGATCGCGGTGCCACCCTTCTTGTTCATAATTGTTTCACGTGAAACAATCTGAGCCACTTCATTTGATAATAACGGTTATCAGCCGGAAGTGATTAGCTTCACTCAAAGGTGGATTCATTTTCATCTGTGACAGTTTACATCTCCCACTGTCTTTCTGCATGCTACATCAGAAAACTACTGGTCCTTATCAACGAGTTAAGCACATTTAATCACCGGCGTTTTAGTTTGTCAAGAATCGATATGATTGATTAAAATTTGCTGTAAAAAAAATACAATTTAGTTGAAATGTCCTTTAATTTCATTTTTCTATTGTTATAATAGATGTGCATTAGTTGATATTATCAATAATATTTAGAAGGAACCGATATGCCAAACAAAGACCAGTACAAAAACAAATTAGAGTATAACAACACTTATAACAGAAACAACTATCGTTCATTCTCTGTTCGTTTCAACAACAAGAGTGAAACAAAGATCATCGAGTGGCTTGAAAACCAGGAAAGCATCAAAAGCTACCTGACAGCTTTGATCGAAGCTGATATCAAGAAACAGGAAAAGAAAAAGAAAGCAGCGCTCAAGAATCAGTGATCATCGGTGAATGATCACTTTTTTAATTCTCTTCAGAAATTCTCTATTCCCTGCTTTTAATGACTGGATATTGTTTAACAGTTTTTATCAGTGTAACAATAATCATCCTGAACATGCATGAATATTATTGGTGATTCATGCATGTTCATAAAAAACCATACCAGATTCACTCTGATATGGTCTTTTCATTCTTATTCTTCTGTTTTTTCTTCAGCCTGCGAAGCTTCAGCTGTTTCTGTTTCAGCCTCTTCTTCCGGTTCGGCATCGAGAATTTCAACGGTGGAGACTTTCGCTTCGTCCTTGACGTTGATCAGATGCACGCCGCGGGCTGCTCTGTTGTAAATGGAAACCTGAGTCAGTGAGATGCGGATGATGATTCCGGAATCGGTCATGATCATGCAGTCCTCATCGCCGTTGACTGCTCTCATGCATACAAGATTGCCGGTCTTATCGCTGACATTGACTGTCTTGACACCCTTTGCTCCTCTGGAAGTCATACGGTAGTCATCCAGCAATGATTTCTTACCGTATCCGTTTTCGGTGACGGTCAGAATATAATTTCCTTCCTCACTGGTTGCCATGCCGATGACCTTGCCGCCATCCACATTGAAGCCTCTCACACCGCGGGCGCTTCTGCCGAGCGGTCTGACTGTGCTTTCCTCAAATCTGACCGCTTTGCCGTTGGAGCCGGCAATGATGATTTCCGCTTCGCCATTGGTTGCCTTGACGAATGCGAGCTCATCGTCCTCATTGAGTTTGATTGCGATCTTACCGTTGCGATTGATGTTTTCAAACTCACTGATCGCGGTTCTCTTGATCAGACCCTGTCTTGTCGCAAAGAAGAGATAGCTGGCATTGTCATCCTTGGAATACGGTACAAATGCCTTGATCTTCTCGGTTCTTTCAAGACGGATCAGATTGATTGACGGAATGCCTTTGCTGGTACGGCTGAATTCCGGCACATTGTATCCCTTGATGCGGAACACGCGTCCCTTGTCAGTGAATACAAGCAGGAAGTCATGGGTGGACATGGAAACGAACTGTTCGATGAAATCATCCTTGTTGAGTTCCATTCCCTTGATGCCTTTGCCGCCGCGGTTCTGAACACGGTAGTTGTCCGTGGTCATACGCTTGATATAGCCGTTGGCGGAAAGTGTGATCACAACATTTTCAACCGGGATCAGATCCTCATCTTCCATATCAGCCGGCGCATCAATGATTTCGCTGCGGCGGGGATCATTGTACTTGTCCTTGATTTCAAGAAGCTCTTCCTTGATGATTGTCAGAACACGTTCATGATGTCCGAGGATATCTTCGAGATCCGCGATTTTGACAAGGAGTTCACGGTATTCATTTTCGATTCTGTCTCTTTCCAGACCTGTCAGTCTTCTGAACTGCATGTCAAGAATCGCTTTGGCCTGGATTTCATCCAGCGCAAATCCGCTCATTAATCTGCTCATCGCTTCGCTTGCATCCTTGGAGGCACGGATGGTGTGAATCACCTCATCCAGATTGTCGACCGCAATTCTCAAACCTTCCAGGATGTGGGCTCTGTCCTTTGCCTTTTTCAGATCATACTGTGTTCTTCTGACAATGACTTCCTCCTGATGGGCAATATAGCCCTGCAGGAGTTCCTTCATGCCCGCCAGACGCGGTGTGTTATTGAACAGAACGACATTGTTGACACCGAAATTGGACTGCAGCGGGGAGAGTTTATAAAGCTGGTTGAGAAGAACTTCCGGCTGCACATCCTTACGCAGTTCCATAACGATGCGCACGCCGTTCATATTGGATTCATCACGCAGATCGGTGATGCCTTCGATCTGTTTGTCTCTTGCCAGCGCCGCGATTCTTTCCACGAGACTTGCCTTGTTGACCATGTAAGGAATCTCATAGACAACAATTCTGGATTTGCCGTTGGGCATATCCTCAATTCTGGTCTTGGAACGCATGATAATCGTTCCGCGGCCGGTTTCAAACGCCTTTCTGATGCCGGAGCGGCCGAGAATATATCCGCCGGTCGGGAAGTCCGGACCTTTCAGATATTCCATCATTTCCGTGACAGTCAGATCCGGATTGTCGATCAGGGCAATTACCGCATCGATGGTCTCACCGAGATTGTGAGGCGCAATGTTGGTTGCCATACCGACCGCAATACCGGTGGAGCCGTTGACCACAAGGTTGGGGAAACGGGCGGGAAGAACGGAAGGCTCCACTTCCTCACCGTCATAGTTGGGAACCATATTGACAGTATCTTTGTCAATGTCCCTCAGCATTTCCACGGCAATCTTGGCCATACGTGCTTCGGTATAACGCATCGCAGCGGCACCGTCGCCATCCATGGAACCGAAGTTTCCATGACCGTCGACCAGTGTCTTTCTCATATTCCACGGCTGTGCCATGTATACCAGAGCGCCATAGATTGAGCTGTCGCCATGGGGATGGAATTTACCCATCGTATCACCGACCAGACGCGCGCATTTGCGGTACGGCTTGTCCGGTCCGTTGTTCATTTCACTCATTGAATAGAGGATTCTTCTCTGAACGGGTTTCAGTCCGTCTCTGACATCGGGAAGGGCTCTGGAAACGATAACCGACATGGAATAGTCAATGAAATCGCGTTCCATTTCCCTGGTCAGATTGGTTTCGGTAATATGACCCGGATCAAAGTTTTCCTCATCAAATTCCATAAAATCATCTAATGCCATAAAGACCTCCTGTTAGATGTCAAGCTCGGCGAACTTCGCATTTTCTATAATGAAGTTCTTTCTCGGCTCGACTTCTTCTCCCATCATGATTGAGAAGTACTGATCAGCCTTTTCGGCATCATCAATATTGACTCTGATCAGAGTTCTGCTCTTGGGATCCATGGTGGTTTCCCATAACTGTTCCGCATCCATTTCACCAAGACCTTTGTATCTCTGAATCATCAGACGGTCTCCCATTTCAGCTCTGAGTCTTTCCATCTGCTGTTCTGTATATGCATAGCGGATGGTATTGCCTTTCTGCACTTTGTACAGAGGCGGCTGGGCGATGTAAATATGGCCCTGCTCAACAACCGGTCTGAGATATCTGTAGAAGAATGTCAGAAGAAGAATTCTGATATGGGATCCGTCAACATCGGCATCGGTCATGATGACGATCTTGTTGTATCTCAGCTTTGAGACGTCAATCTCATCCATGAATCCGCATCCGAATGCGGTGATCATGGATCTGATTTCCGCATTTTCAAATACACGGTGCTGTCTGGCTTTCTCAACGTTGAGAATCTTTCCTCTCAGAGGCAGAATCGCCTGGTAATGGGAATCACGTCCGTTCTTGGCAGAGCCGCCGGCGGAGTCACCCTCGACGATATAGATTTCGCAGATGGACGCGTCTTTTGAGGAACAGTCGGACAGTTTGCCGGGCAGTGAACTGATTTCAAGTGAACTCTTTCTTCTGGTCAGCTCTCTGGCCTTTTTCGCAGCCATTCTCGCCTGGGAGGCAAGGGTTGCCTTGTCCATGATCGCTTTGGCCTGATCGGGATTTTCCATCAGGAAACGTTCCAGCTGGGTTCCGAAGATATCGGAGACAATCTTTCTGACCTCGCTGTTGCCGAGTTTGGTCTTTGTCTGTCCTTCATACTGGGGATCCGGATGCTTGACGCTGATGACGGCGGTAATGCCTTCCTTGCAGTCATCAGAAGTCAGGTTGTCATCCTTTTCCTTGAGGAAGTTGTTCTCTCTTGCATATTTGTTGATGATGCGGTTGAGCGCCATGCGGAAGCCTTCCTCATGGGTGCCGCCTTCAGCTGTGTTGATGTTGTTGCAGAAGGTATATACATTCGGATTGAATCCGTCATTGTACTGGCAGGCAACCTCAACCTGAATGCCCTTTTCATGGCCTTCGGAATAGATGATATCCGGATGGACAGCAGTTCTGTTTCTGTTCAGGAATTCAACATATTCCTTCAGACCGCCTTCAAACATGAATTCATGATGACGCTTCTCAGGTGCTTCTTCTCTTTCGTCATTGAAAACAAGACGGATTCCCTTGTTCAGGAAAGCGAGCTGTCTGAGTCTGTCGCGCAATGTGTCATGATCATAGACCGTTGTTTCGGTGAAGATCGTCGGATCAGCCTTGAATCTGACTCTGGAACCGTGTTTTTCGGGGCTGCATTCGCCCACGATTTTCAGCGGTTCAACCGCATGTCCGCCGTTTTCAAAACGGATGAAATACACATTTCCCGCATGGAAAACAAAGACTTCAAGCCATTCGGAAAGCGCATTGACAACAGATGCGCCGACGCCATGCAGACCGCCTGACACCTTGTATGCACCGCCGCCGAACTTTCCGCCGGCATGAAGAACGGTATAGATTGTCTCAATCGTGGACTTTCCGGTTTTTTCATTCATACCTGTCGGCATGCCGCGGCCGTCATCCTCAACCGTGATCACATTGTTCTGATCAACATTGACGGTGACTGTGGACGCATAGCCTGCCATCGCCTCATCGATGCCGTTGTCGACAATTTCCCATACGAGATGATGAAGTCCCTTTGAAGAAGTTGACGCAATATACATTCCGGGACGCTTTCTGACCGCCTCCAGACCATCCAGAACCTGGATATCAGAGTCATCGTATGTATGAGTCACCTTGATATCGATTTCTTCATCAAGAACAGCATTTGATTCCAGTTCTGTCATTTCTTTTTCTTCGCTCATTTCCTGCCTCCCGAAACATCGCGCACAGTTCCGTTTTCAATGCGGAACTCACGGTAGTTTCCTTTTCTGATTTCTTCCGGAACCTCGGTCGCCGTGATCAGACACTGATACGGCTCTCTGACCATTTCCAGAAGTTTTTTCTGTCTTGATCCGTCCAGTTCGCTCAGCACATCATCCAGCAGAAGAACCGGCTTTCTTCCGGTCTTCATGCGGATATATCTGAGCAATGCCATTTTGAATGCCAGCATGGTCATTCGTTTCTGTCCCTGCGAAGCAGTACGGATCAGATTGATATCATTGATCTCAAAGATGAGATCCTCTCTGTGAATGCCGTTTAAAGTCATTCTGCGCTCGATATCCTTCTGCCTTGATTCTTTATGCATTCCCAGCAGAGCTGCTCTCAAATCGCTTTTATCGTCCACACAGCAGCGGTATCTGATTGAAACCCGGATATCGTCGGATGAAAGCTCCCGGTAAAGATCTCCCATCTGTTCATTGACGGCGTTTACAAATTCATCCCGCATGGATATGATCAGCGCTTCCGCATCCGCCATCTTCTCATCAATGACATCCAGATATCGTTCATCAGCCTTTTCCTGCTTGAGAATGATATTTCTCTCTTTCAGAAGAAGCTGATATTGATTCAGACTGATCAGATACTGCGGAGATACCTTGGTGATTTCCTGATTCATGATCCGCCGTCTTTCGCGGGGCTGATCATTGAAAATGTAAAGATCATCCGGCGCAAACAGAACCACATTCAGCTTACCGATGAAATCACTGCTCTTTTTCACCGGAGAACCGTTGATCATCAGCGTTTTTCCGCGGTTGTGCACAATCGCATGAAGCTCTTTATCAGTTTCATCCTCCATCCGGCACAGGATATCCGCAAACGGCATATCCGTACGGATCAGCTGTTTTTCATCATTGATCCGGTGCGATCTGGTCAGCGAAAGATAAACCAGGCTTTCCAGAAGATTCGTCTTGCCCTGCGCATTTCTTCCGGTGATCAGATTCATGCCTTTGTCAAATTCAAGATATGCGTTCTCATAATTCCGGAAATTTCTCAGACGCAGACTTCTGACGATCATCTTTCCACCGTATACCTTTTACCCGAAATCACAATTTCATCGCCGGGATACAGTTTGCGGCCGCGGCGGTTTTCTTTTTCTCCGTTTACGGCAATATCAAGCTGTGAAACAAGAATCTTTGCCTCACCGCCTGAGGATGCAATATTTTCAAGTTTCAGAAATTGCTGCAATGTAATGTAATCCGTCGTGATTTTAGCCATCGGAATCTCCCTGAAAGGCACATTAAAAAAAAGTGCCTTCCTTATTATATCATAAAAAGGCACTTTTTCCCTTTGTACAAGCCACTTTTTGCCTATTTAAAAAGGCATTTTCATGCCTTTTCAAACGCTTAATTGTATGTTCTTACAGGAAGGACAAGCTGAAGTACGGAATCATCATCTTCGCCGGTCAGAATGAACGGTTTCATCTCGGCTGTGAAGCTGATTTTGATGTTGTTTCCTCTGAGTGCCTTGGCTGCGGACAGAACATAATTTCCGGCAAAACTGATATCCAGAGGTTCGCCCTTGTACAAACCTGCGAGATGTTCGGTTGATTCACCGATCTCCTGGCTGCGGTTGGAGAGGATCACCTCATGTTCGCTCATGGACAGACGGTTGATTGTCATATTGTCATTCTTGATGAAGGTTGTTCTGTCAATGGCATGAATCAGATCGTTTCTGCTCAGAGAAAGCTCATAGTTGAATTCCTTCGGGATCAGACGGTCTGTTTCAGGATATCCGCCATCGAGAAGTCTGCTCTGCAGTGTCATGGATTCATTGATGAACTGAACCTTTCTGTCACTGAGGGAGATCTCGATCTCCGCATTGAGATCCTGCAGCATTGTATTTCTGACCTCATTGAGGCTCTTCGCCGGGATGGTCAGATTGAATGTGTCTGTGGAATCAATATTGATCTTCTTTTTGGCAAGACGGTAGGAATCGGTTGCCGTGCAGCTGAGCACACCGTTTTCAAGACGGAAGTTGACACCGGTCAGCACCGGTCTTGTGTCTTTCGAGGAAGCGGCGAATGCGGTCTGCTCAATGATTGAGGAAAGCTGGGCTGCAGTGAGATTCACGGATGCGGAAGGTTTTGTGAAGTCAATGTCAGGATAATCATCCGCTCTCATGCCGTTGATCTTGAAGACAGCGGAACCGCCCGAGAACTTGGTCAGGGCACCGTCAATCACTTCGATCTGGATCTCTTCTGAATCAATCTTTCTGACAATTTCAAGAAGATATCTTGATTCAATCAGAATCGCTCCGGTCTCAATCACATTGAGATTGTTTTTCTCATCTTTCTCAACAAGTCTTCTGATGGAGATATCTGCGTCGCTTCCGGTCAGTACGAGACTGTCTGAATAAGCGTCGATCTTGATTCCTCTGAGCGAAGGCTGAGGTGAATTCGGAGATATGGCATGGGCTGTGTCCTGCAGCGCATTGAGAAGTTCATTTTTTGAGATTGTAAAATTCATATGGCGATGCCTCCCTGTTTATGTAATATTTCTTTTTCTGTCTGTTATTCCTATTAAGTCTGTGGATTTTGTGGAAAACTCATAAAAACCATGAATTTTCCTGAATATTTTATCATTTTCAGATGTTGAACAATAGTGGGTAAAAATTGTGGAAACCTCAGCTGATGATCTGTGCCTTGATCTCATTGACCGCGTTTGCGAACACCTGATCCTCTATAATCTGCTTTTCAACCTTGGAACATGCGCTCATGATCGTCGAATGATCACGGCCGCCGAATTCGTCGCCGATCTTGATATAGGAGATATCAAGCAGCTGCCGGCAGAGATAGATGGAGATGTGTCTGGCATTGGCAATGTTCTTGGTGCGGGTCTTGGAAGTGATCTGCTGTCTTGTCAGGCCATAATAATCAGCCACAGCCTTGATGATCTTCTTCGGTGAAAGACCGGTTTTATCAGATACGACAGCCTGGTTTTTCAAAGCGTTCATGACCGTTTCAAAACGGATCGCACCGCCGTCCTGCTGGAATTGAATGGCATAGAACAATACACGGTTCCAGGCTCCTTCGAGATCTCTGACATTGCCGGAGAAGTTGGAGGCGATATAGGAAAGTCCCTCCTGATCAACCTCATCAATGCCGTAACCGTTCTGTTTGATCTTCATCTGCAGAATGGCAAGACTGGTTTCAAATTCAGGTGAATCGATGCCGACCGGAAGTCCGCTTGAAAAACGGCTGATCAGCCTGTCTTCCAGGCCTTTGATTTCCTTGGGCTGTCTGTCTGAGGCAATGCAGATCTGCTTGCCGTTATTGACCAGTTCGTTGTAAATCGTGAAGAAGACCTCATGGGATTTCTCCTTGCCGGCCAGAAACTGAATATCATCGACCAGCAGAAGATCCACACTGTACATGTATTGCTTGAATGCATCGATCTTGTTGTCACGGATTGCATTGACGACCGTTTCAACGAATTTGAGTGATTCCGTATAATAAACCTTCTTGTTCGGATCCGCATTGAGGACATGATTGGCAATTGCCATCAGAAGATGGGTTTTACCGAGTCCTGAATTGCCGTAAATGAACAGCGGATTGAAGAATTTACCCGGATTGATCGCACATGCCAGCGCGGCTGCGTGGCTTTCTTTATTGCAGTCGCCGACGACAAAGTTGTCGAAGGTTCTGTCCTTCTGAATCGGCATGGACAGAAAGTCACTCTCATCATAAAGCGGAATCGGTTTGGTCAGTTCCGAATGGGACGGAAGCTCGGACTTCTGATAAATTTCCACGATCAAAGAATGATCAAGATTCAGAAGCTCTGTCAGCGAATTGCCTATAATATCAGACTGACTTTTGAGAATCTGCTTTGATACTATATTTGAAGCCAGGATAATCGCCTTTTCATCAGTCAGCTCATAAAGCGAGCATGGCTCATAGAAATTGGTGATGATCTCAGGTTCCAGTATTCTGTTTGTAATAATATAATCCAGCAGATTCTTCCAAAGATCCGCCAGATACTGATCCCTGTTAATACTCATAAAAATATATAGTTGCTCCCCGGTTGTTGCACTATGATGCATTATCAATTTTAGACACACGGATATGTAAAATCTATATGAAAATTGTTGAAAAAAAATTTATCCACAATCTCAAAAAAGTATAAAAAACCTTTATATATTGTGCATAAAAGAGTTTTCCACAATTTTCCACAAATTTCAGAAAGTGGACAATAAGTGGATAAATAGTCCACATTGTGAATAACTCTGAAAAATGTTGAAAACTCCGGAATGAAAAAATGAAATACACATTTATCAACAGCTGAAAATGTCAATAAAATAAATACTTTTTTTTATTATCAACAGTTTTCAACAATTGTGGAAAACTGTTTTTAAACACATGTGAACAGAGTGTGGATAATATGTGATTTGAAAACAGTATATATGCAGTAAACATCATGTTTTCAGATGGTGAAATAAGTGGAAAACTATATAAGATGAAACCGTTGACCGGATCAGAAAAAGATATTCTTCATTCGAATGATATGAACCATCATGAGTAAAAAAAAACACCTGTGTGATCACAGATGTTTTCGGATACTTATTCTTCTTCGGTTTCAGGTGAGTGTGCCGGTTCAGTGTTGTCCACATAACGGATGCAGACATGACGTGCACTTGCTTCACCTTCGGATTCGGTTCTGATGTTTCTCCAGTCATTCAGTGTCTTGTGAATGATCTTTCTTTCATCATTGGGCATCGGATCCAGGGCAACGTCGATCTTGGATCTCTGTACCTGCTTGGCAATTCTCTTTGCCATGGAACGAAGCTTTGCATAACGTTCCTCTTTGTAGTGATTGATATCAATCAGAATGTCGATTCTCTTCTTGAATTCGGAATTGACAGCTGCTCTGACCACTGTATTGAAGGCAGCGAGTGTCTTGCCCATTTTACCGATCAGAACCGCATTGTTGTCAGCGTTGAGGTTGACGATGAATCCGTCTGTGCGCTCTTCGATGGCAACTTCGATATCCTGATCAATGTTGGTGAAGAAATCTCCGAGATAGTCAAAGAGGAATTCCTTGACGTCATCCATATTGAATACTTCCGCACTGACGGAATTGCCGATGCCGAGAAGGCCTTTCTTTTCTTCGGTGACTGTGTAATGAAGATCTTCAACCGCACAGCCCTTTTCTTCAGCTGCGGCAGCGAGCAGATCCTCTAATGTTTTTGCTGTGTAAACTTTCATCTGCGGGCACCTCCCCTCGCTGCATTCTTTTTATCAATGATTTGCTGAACAATCAATGTTTTGACGATATTGACGGTGGAGCTGATCGCCCAGTAAAGGGACATGGCAGCCGGCCACATGAGACCGAATACACAGATCATACCCATCATATAAATCTGCATGACCATGTTCTGGCCCTTGGGAGCTTCCACTTTGCGGTGATGCTTGGCAGCTTCCTCTTCCGCTCTCTTCTTCTGAAGAATCATCGGAATTCTCATGGAGAGGAACTGACACAGACCCATGACGACCCATAACAGTGCAAGTGGCAGACCGCTCATATCACCGGCGAACAGTGCTTTGAATCCTTCCATCGGTGTCTGCTGGAGATCCATGCCGAGGAATGTTCCGGTAGCGACTGCGAATGAACGCTGAACGGACATATACATTGCCATGATGACAGGCAGCTGGATGAATGTTACCAGCATCACGGATGCGGGATTGATCTGATATTTATGATAGAGAGCCTGCATCTCCTGTGCCTGACGCATCTTGGATGCCTGGTCATCTCTGCCTTCATACTTTCTCTGAATTCTTTCCAGCTCAGGCTGAATCATCTGCATCTGCTGGGAAGCGATGGATGATTTGATTGTCGCAGCTGCGAGAACCGCATTGACGATGACAGTGACTACGACAATGGCGCCGCCGACACTGAGTACCGGTGCCAGTTTGTTGATAATAGCGGAAAGCGGATAAACAAAGATCGCATTGAACCAGTTCTCATTTTTCATGACATCCGCGAAAGATGTACGGACAGTATATCCGGCAACCTGTTCATTCCAGATATAGATAATGTTGTTGTCCGCATCACGCGGGATGGCGCAGCCTGTCAGCAATACCGCGGCGAACACCAGAGCTGCCACCATGAATATCTTCTTCCTTCTGGGGGTAAGCTTCATATTTTCTCCTTATTAACGTATAACTCCTACATTGTAGCCTTTGAAAAGAGTTTTTCCAAGCTCTTTTTATTATGTTCAAAGTCATTGGAAAGATAACCGAAACGGACGATCAATACAGCGTCAAACGGACAGTCTTCAAAGGAAATCAGATCCTGGCACATCATCCTGACCTGCCGTTTGATCAGATTGCGTTTGACGGCATTTCCCATCTTTTTTGAAAGTGTGATGCCGATTCTCGCCTCCTTTTCCTTTTTCTCTGTCACATAAAGAACAAAAGAGTGATTTGTGCTTTTTTTACCATCGTGAATCACTTTCTGGAACTCTTCATGTTTTTTAACTCTGTTCTTCTTTTTCATATATGGATTTCCGGTTAAAAAAAACCACCATAAGGTGGCTGTTAAGCAGATAATACCTTTCTGCCCTTTGCACGGCGTCTTGCAAGGACCTTACGTCCGCCGGGTGTAGCCATACGGGCTCTGAAGCCGTGGTTAGCTTTGGTTTTTCTCTTGCTTGGCTGGTATGTTCTCTTCATAATACATGCCACCTCCAGTCTTTATACATGTAGAAAACAACGCGTAAATATATTACGGTTTAATGATTGAAAAGTCAATCAGAACAGGAAAAAACCGGAGATTTTAGGCCATTTATTTTTGAATCCGTAAAAAAAACAGGATTTCTCCTGTTAATTTACCTGATAATATTCCTCCATGGTCAGATCTGGGGCAATGTCATGCATTGCCTTGGCGACATCGGTTCCCAGATAGCGGTAATGCCATGGCTGATAGGAATAGCCGGTCACGGCTTCCTTTCCTTCCGGATAACGCATCACAAAGCCATATTCCCATGCATGTTCGATCAGCCATCTGCCTGCATCTGTTTCAGCGAAGGCAACGGTCGTGGCGGTGCCGGACGCATTGTCACTGAAATCAAATGCGAGACCTGTCTGGTGTTCGCTGAATCCGGCTTTGGCAATGACTTTGTTGGCTTCGGCCTCACCGACCATGCTTGCACGGTCATTGAAATAGTCATCCTGGGTTTCATAGGAAATATATCCGGAAGTCAGATACAGGGTGACGCCGCTCTCATTGGCCGCGTTGACCATCGCTTTGAGCTGATCAGCCGCCAGTTCATTGACCTGAATGACATCGGAGATACTCAGAACATACGGTGTGACCAGACTGGCTGGCACATAGTCCGCAGGCAGAGCATGGGTTTTATTGACCAGAACGGTCACGCTGGCCGGATCAGTCAATTCATTGGGCAGCGGAGTAGGCTCTGCGGATGGTTCTGCTGATTCTTCCTCTTCCGGTTTTGCGTCAGGAGAGGCTGGCTTGATTCTGAACCAGACGCCGACTGCCAGAAGAACGCAAAGGAAAATCAGAACATATCTGACAATCCTGATCGGGGAGAGATCAGACAATCCCTTTGTTACTATCTTCTGTGTGCTGGAAGTTTTCTCAGTCTGAGGAACTTCATTGATTTCCTTGTTTTCTTCACTCATAGATCACCTTTACCGGAGTATACACACTATAATAAACAAAAATAATGTGATTGACATGGGATTTTAACAGAATCGGTTATAATACTTTTCGTCAGCAGGAGGATTCAATATGATTTTCAACGTATTATTATATGCCCTTATGATCTTTATGATCTTCAGAATGATTACCACAAACAGAATTGTCAACAGACGCAGAAAGGTCATCAACGTGCTAAAACAGATCGCGGATGAGCAGGCTTTCTTTGAAGCAGCGGATGAACTGCTTCAGAGTGAAGCTGATCCGGTGATCCAGGCAAAGACAAAAATCATCCGTCTCTGGGGACTTGTTTACCATGACAGAATGAGTAACTTTGAGGATCAGCTCAATGAACTCGATATCAGTCCGCTGTTTGTTGAAAAGAAGGGAATCATTTCAATTGAAGGGGATGAGGATTCCTTCTTCTATCTTCTTCTCGGTATTCCCAACATGCTTTACGGTCACGGCCAGACAGAAATGATTGATAAGGTTATGGAAAAAGTCAGCGCATACAGTGATAAGCTGAACAGTCAGATGTGCATGGCGGTCGCTGAAAACTGCGTGAAATACTATAAAAAGGAAGACGATCTCGGCGAAACCTTCTTCCGCAACATCGATGCGGGTGAATATCCGGGATTCCGCTATTCAAAGCAGCTGATCGGTATTTACAAGAATATCTGCGACACCATGTTATGCAGAATCCTTGCGGACAGAAATGAAGACTATTCCAAATTCGAAGTCTATGCCCAGAATTTCGCTGCGACGGGTATCGGCGAAAGATGGATCAAGGCGCTCGGTCTTGATATCAAGGCTCCCGGTGAAGAAACAGAAACAGCGGAAGAAACTTCTGAGGAAACAGAGCAGAAGGAAGAGCCTGAAGTCATTGATGTTGAAGAATCTGAGCCTGTTGAGCAGACAGAGGCGGAAGTGACTGAGGCCATTGATATTGAAGCAGCTGAACCGGCAGAGCCTGCACAGCCTGAAGTGACGGAAGTCACAGAAGAAGCATCTGAAACAGAAAAGAAGGAAGAAGCCGAATGAAGCTGATCGCAGGACTCGGCAATCCCGGCAAGGAATATCAGAATACCCGCCACAACAGCGGATTCATGGCCATTGACAGGCTGGCTGATAAACTCGGGACTTCCATCACAACAAACAAGTGGAATGCGCTGACAGCGCTGGTCAGAATCGAAGGAGAACCTGTTCTGCTCATGAAACCGCTGACCTATATGAATGAATCAGGCAGCGCCGTTTCCCAGGCCGTCAGTTATTACAAAATCGAACCGGAAGATATTCTGGTGATTCATGATGATATGGATCTTCCCGTGGGATCGGTGAGAATCCGCAAAAAGGGTTCCGCCGGCGGCCAGAAGGGAATGAAATCCATCATCAGCTGCCTGAATACGGACAACATCGCGCGGATCAGGATCGGGGTCGGACACAGTGCAAGAGGGGATCATAAGATTGTTCCCGACTGGGTTCTTTCACCGGTGCCCAAGGCTGAACGTGAGGTGTTTGAGACTGCTATTCAGGCATCCGCCGACGCGGCTTACGCGTGGGTATATAAAGATATGGATAAGGTAATGTCCGAATACAACATCAAAGTCAGCAAAACCAAAGAGGAGGAGTGATCATTTCATCAGAAAGATACCGCATGCCGCAGTGGCTGTATGAGAAGATGAAAGACAATCCGGCATCCCTGGCTCTGAACAAAGGAAAGAATATTCCTTTGACTTCATTGATTGAGGAAGCCCTTGTCATCTCATCCGCATACATGAAAAAACCGCGGGGCATGATCGTTGTAAAACAGAATCTCTATCACGCACAGCGTCTTTATGACAGGATTTCATCCTTCCTGAATGAAGATGAATGTGCGCTTTTTGGCGCGGACGAGTCTTTGCGTGTTGAGGCGATCGCATCTTCACCGGAAATGACCGCCGTAAAAACGGAAACACTGGCCTCATTGCTGAAGAATCCAAACCAGGTGGTGATCACATGTCCGTCCGGACTGCTCAGACAGCTGCCGTTCCCGTCTGATTTCAGAGACGGATGCGTTCATCTGAAAACAGGCGATGAGATGAATATGAATGAGCTCAAACGCAGACTCATGGCCGGCGGCTATCAGCAAAGCGCCCATATTGATCAGCCTTTGTGCTATGCATCCCGCGGCGGCATCATCGATGTGTTCTCGATCAACTATGAAAATCCCATCCGTATTGAATTCTTTGATACGGAAATCGACTCCATCCGTTTCTTCGATGTCGTCACCCAGAAAACAATTGAAACCGTCAATGAGGTGGAGATTGTTCCGGCATCCGATGTTATTTTCACCGATACGCAGATTGAGACCATTCATCGCAAAGCCCGTGAACTTGCGGAAAAAATGGAACAGTTCCCTTCATCCGTGGAATCGGATCTGATTGCCATGGAGGAACATGTCTTCGACCGCCGTTTCTATCCGTATATGTCGCTTCTGGATGAGGCGGCGGGACTCTGGGATTATATGGATCATCCGCTTCTGATCTGGTCGGACAAGGATCTGATCATGGAGTCCGCAAAGAAACTGAATACGGAAACCATTGCCTATGTGCAGGAAATGGTGCAGGAAGGCAAGATGGTTCCGAAATTCACGATGTACCATGATATTTCCAGAATCGCCCCTGACAGCAGCGAAGTCATTGAAGATCCCTTTGAAAACAATATCGCCGGCATTGAGGAAGTGCACCTGCCCAATGAGATCATTGAGACAAGACTCAGACTGATCAATGAGAAGGACAGATCCGTCATCGCGCTTGGCGAAAAGGAAATCCGCAGAGCCGTCGAATTATGCAATGAATACGGCATCCGCTATTCCATTCTCGGTGATGATGAGGAAATCAGGGATGGCATCAACATCGCATTGTTTGAACTGCCGCAGGGTTTTCATCTTGTCCAAAGCGATCTGACTGTCTATTCCTCCTCGGAACTGTTTGAGATTCATCACCGCCGGGGAAGATATGAAAACAAATTCCGCAATGCGGAAGTCATCCAGCATTATGATGACCTTCAGCCCGGGGATTACATTGTCCATGCCCAATACGGCGTCGGCCAGTATCTCGGCATTGAAACAAGGGAAATCCGTGATGTCAAACGTGATTTTCTGAAAATCGTATACCGCGGCAACGCGGAACTGCTTGTGCCCCTGGAACAGTTCAGACTGGTGCGAAAATTCATCTCCCGCGAAGGGGTTGTGCCAAGACTCAACAAACTGGGCACCAATGAATGGGAAAAGACCAGAAAGAAACTCCAGGAAAATGTCGAGAACATCGCGGACAGACTGCTTTCTCTTTATGCGTCGCGTGAACAGCACATCGGTTTTGCTTTCTCAAAGGATAACGAAGAGACGATCAAATTTGAGAATGCCTTCCTGCATGAACTGACCCCGGATCAGAAAAAGGCGGTTGATGATATCAAGAAGGATATGGAAAGTGACAAACCGATGGACCGTCTGGTCTGCGGAGATGTCGGCTTCGGCAAGACGGAAGTGGCCGTGCGGGCATCGTTCAAGGCGGTCTGTGATTCCAAGCAGGTCGCGGTATTGTGTCCGACCACCATTCTTTCCCAGCAGCACTTCCGCACATTTACGGAACGCTACCGTGATTTCCCGGTGGAGATCCGCGTGCTGAACCGTTTTGTGCCGCCTTCTGAACAGAAAAAAGTGCTGGCGGATCTGAAAGAAGGAAAAATTGATATTTTGATCGGCACACACCGTCTGCTGTCAAAAGACGTGGTATTCAAAGATCTCGGTCTGCTGGTTGTCGATGAGGAACAGCGTTTCGGCGTGGAACACAAGGAAAAGATCAAGGAACTGAAAAACAATGTGGATGTGCTGACCCTCAGCGCCACTCCGATTCCAAGAACACTTCAGATGTCACTGATCGGTATCCGTTCGCTCTCCCAGCTGGAAACACCGCCTCTGAACAGATACAGTGTCCAGACTTATGTCGTGGAAAAGAATCAGGATATCGTCAGAGAGGCAATTGAAAAGGAACTTGCCAGGGACGGTCAGGTATTCTACCTTTACAATGACATTGACAAGATGTACAATGCGGCCCGCACGCTCAGACATATTCTGCCTTCGGCGCGGATCGGGATTGTGCATGGAAAAATGGACCGCGAGGAAATCGAGGATGCGATGATGAGATTCAGCGATCATGAGCTGGATGTCATGGTCTGCACGACCATCGTTGAAAATGGAATTGATATTCCCAACGTCAATACCATCCTGATTGAAAATGCCCAGGATTTCGGCCTTTCCCAGATTTATCAGATCAAGGGAAGGGTGGGCAGAAGCGACCGCATCGCTTATGCATATCTGCTGGTGCCGCCCAGGAAACAGCTTTCCGAAGTGGCTTCCAAGCGTCTGCAGGCGGTCAAGGAATTCGCACGGCTCGGTTCCGGATATAAAATCGCGATGAGAGATCTAACCATCCGCGGCGCCGGCGATCTGCTCGGCCCGGATCAGTCCGGATTCATCGACACGGTCGGTATCGACATGTATATCGATATGCTGGAATCCGCCATTGAGGCAAAGAAAAACGGCAGACCGGTTGAGGAGCAAACAGTCACCAGCCGTGCCAATGTGAACAAAACCAGCTATATTCCGGCCAGTTTCACATCCAATGATTTTGACAAGCTGGATATGTATCAGGAAATTGACAGGATTTCATCCTCCGAGGAACTGGATACATATAAAGCTGATATTATTGACCAGTACGGCAAACTGCCCAAGGAGGTCAACGCTCTGTTTGAAAAGAAAGAGCTCGATCTCAGACTGGAACTGCCGATTGTGCAGAGCTACAGGGAAATCAAAGGTCAGACGGAAATCACCTTCTCAACATTGTTTTCCCAGCATGTGGACGGTGTGCGGCTGTTTGAAAGCTTCACGAAGTTATCAAAGGATATCGCGTTAAGCTACAAAGGCGGCATGATCATCGCCACCATACCGAATATGAAAGACAGTCTCAGACTGACAATCAATGTCATTGATGAGGCGAAAAAGGCGAGGAAAAATGAGAATTGACAAGTGGCTGAAAGTATCACGCATATTGAAAAGAAGGGCGGTTTCCAAGGAACTGGCTGTCAATGAACGGATTGAAATCAACGGAAGGATTGTCAAACCCAGTCATGAGGTGAATGTGAACGATGTTGTCGGCATCACATTCGGCAACCGGAAACTGGAAGTCCGTGTGCTTTCTGTGCAGGAAGTCAAAAAGAAACAGGAAGCGGCGGATCTTTACGAAATCGTAAGCGAAACCAGGATTGAAGATCCTGCATATTAAACAAAAATAAAAGAATTCAAAGCAGTGCTGATATATAATGTAAGTGCTCAGGAGATAACCATGACACAGACGAACAAAAAGAAAACCAAAAAGAAGAAAAACCGCCGTCTGACCCCGGTCACAAAACTGATCTGTGTGGTGCTGATCGGTGTTTCGGTATGGCTTCTTTACTCAGTCGGCAGAGAAGTCATGACAACCATCGAACTGCGCAGACAGCTTGCGGAAGTTGAGGAAAAACTTCAGAAGGTGCAGGCTGAAAATGAGCGTCTGAACAAGGAAAAGGAAAAGCTCAAAGATCCTGATTATGTTCAGAGCTATGCCCGCGGAAACTATATCCTTTCCAAGGACGGCGAACAGATTTTCTATCTCCCGGAAAGCAATTCCGGCAACTGATCAGAAACGCGAGCGGCGGATCATCCGCCGTTTTCTTTATGCACAGATGGCAAAATATAACTTTATGCATAGTTAAGCATGAATGCTTGGTGTAAAATAAGGACATAAAAAAGGAGTGAAATTAAAACAATGGCAAAACCGGTAGTATTGGTTGTTATGGACGGTGTCGGCTGGACTGAAAAGGACATGGGCAACGCCGTTCTCCACGCTTACAAACCTCAGATTGAAGAATTGATGACAAAGTGGCCGCATACCACAATCAAGGCACACGGAACAGCAGTTGGTCTGCCTTCCGATGCGGATATGGGAAACTCCGAAGTCGGACATAATGCGCTCGGCTGCGGACAGATCTACTCCCAGGGTGCTAAGCTTGTCAACGAGTCCATCGAAAGCGGACAGATCTATGAATCCGCTGCCTGGAAGGACGCTGTTTCCTTCGCCAAGGAACACGATGGCAAAATGCATTTCCTCGGCCTGCTTTCCGACGGAAATGTTCATTCCAACATCTCTCATCTTCTCGCCATGCTGAAACAGTGCAAGGTTGAAGGTCTCAAGGAAGTCAGAGTTCATGTTCTGCTCGACGGACGTGATGTTCCGGAAGGATCCGCTCCGAAGTATGTTGACCAGGTTGAAGAACTCATGGCTGAACTCAACGATGACACATTCAATGCCCGCATCGCTTCCGGCGGCGGCCGTATGGTCATCACTATGGACCGTTATGAAGCTGACTGGTCCATGGTTGAAAGAGGCTGGCACATCCATGTGATGGGTGACGGCAGAAAGTTCCCTTCCGCAAAAGAAGCGATCGAAGCGCTCTATGCGGAAAGCGGCGGAACTGACCAGTTCCTGCCCGGCTTCGTGGTTGCGGACGGCGACACACCGGTCGGCACAATCGATGACGGCGACTCCGTGATCCTCTTCAACTTCAGAGGCGACCGCGCAGTTGAAATCTCCAAGGCATTCGATTACATGAACAGAGGCTTTGATTCCTTCGATCAGGTCAAGAAGCCCAATGTGTACTATGCAGGCATGCTGCAGTACGATGGAGACCTCAAGCTCCCTGAGCACTTCCTGGTTGAACCGCCGCACATTGAGCACACACTCAGCGAATTCCTCGTCAACAGAGGCGTCCGCAGCTATGCATGTTCCGAAACACAGAAGTACGGACATGTCACATACTTCTGGAACGGAAACAGATCCGAGAAGTTCTCTGATGAACTCGAGACATGGGAAGAGATTCCTTCCGATGTCATCCCGTTCGAACTGAAGCCGTGGATGAAGGCAACCGAGATCACAGATCATATGGTTGAAGCAATTGAATCCGGCAAATATCAGTTCCTGCGCTGCAATTATCCGAACGGCGACATGGTCGGCCATACCGGAAACTATGAAGCTACCCTGATCGGTGTTGAATCCGTTGACCTCATGCTGAAGAGAATCATGGACGCATGCAAGAAGATGGACTATGCACTCATTGTCACTGCTGACCACGGCAACTCCGACCAGATGTATGACAAGGGCTTCAACGAGGACGGCACACCGAAGGCAAAGACAAGCCATACACTCGCAGTCGTTCCGTTTGCCGTATACAACGGACCGGAAGGCACAGAAGTCAAGGAAGGCGACGGCTTCGGTCTTGCCAATGTGGCTGCCACAGTTGTTAAACTGCTCGGCTATGAACCGGATCCGAACTGGCTCGAATCAATCATCAAATAAAAAAAGCATCAGCCTGATTGCAGGTTAATGCCATTCAGGAGAATCCGAATCATCGGATTCTCCTGTTTTTTTTTTCCGGATGAAGCAATATTATTTGATGAAGCCGACCTGCTTTGAGATCAGTTCAATCTGTTCATCCTTTTTCTTGTTGTATTCGACTTTCTTTTCTTCGAAGTAGTTTCTGCCATAGGAATCAATGGAGACGATCAGAGGTCCGAATTCCTCAACATGGCAATGCCAGAGTGTTTCCGGCATGCCCAGATCACGCCATTGCGCTTCGACGATTTCCTTGACCTCAACCGCTGCCACCACTGCGTTGCCGGCAGGGAATACACAATGGATTGCACCGAATTCCTTACAGGCACGTTCGGTGTTTTCTTTCATGCCGCCTTTGCCGACAATCACGCGGACACCTGTTTCCTTTGTGAATTCATATTCGAATTTTTCCATTCTCATGGATGTGGTCGGACCAACCGAAACCATTTCGAATTTGTCATCGCCAAGGGGTCTGATGATCGGTCCTGCATGCAGAATCGCCGCATCCCGGACATCAACCGGAAGGGGTCTGCCTTCTTCAACGACACGTCTGTGTGCAACATCGCGGCATGTGGTAATGTCACCGGTGAGATAGATTATGTCACCGATATGGATATCTTTCAGATCTTCTCTTGAAATCGGATTGTGAAGAATTTTCTTTCCATCTTTAAGTTCTACTGACATGAGTGCGCTCCTTTCTCAGTTCTCTTTGTATTCAAAACCGGTATGTGTATCAACCGTGAAGTTCAGATCCTTGTCAAAGACGATGTGTCCTCTGCGGTGGCTCCAGCAGCCGACATTGACGGCGACACCGATCGCGGACGGATGACGGGCTGTGTTTTCAATGTTGACGCCCATGACGGAGTATTTGCCGCCCATTCCCTGAGGACCCAGACCAATCGCATTGATTCCGTCTTCAAGCAGTTTTTCCATCTTTGCCGCATTTGCATTATCGCTGTGGCTTCCGATCGGACGCATCAATGCTTTTTTTGAATTGAGGGCAGCTGTTTCAACAGATGTGCCGACACCGACGCCCACAAGCAGCGGAGGGCATGCATTCAGACCATAGGAAGTCATGCGGTCGAGAACAAACTTTGTAATTCCTTCATAGCCTTCGCCCGGCATCAGTACTGTTGCATTTCCGGGCAGTGTGCATCCGCCGCCGGCCATGTATGTGTAGATTTCGCACTGATCAGAATTCGGAACAATATCCCACCAGACAGTCGGTGTTCCCTTGCCGACGTTTTTGCCGGTGTTGTATTCATCAAATGTTTCAACGGAGTTATGGCGCAGCGGTGTCTTGATTGTGGAATCAATGACAGCCTCTTTCAGCAATGCTTCGAGATCGTCAATCAGCGGGAACTTAGTGCCGCATTTGACCCAGAACTGAAGAACGCCTGTGTCCTGGCAGGAAGGGCGGTTCAGTTTAACCGCAAGATCCTGATTGCGGAACATGGTATCGTAGATGACCTTTGCCATTGGGCTGTCTTCTCTGCTGCGAAGCTCCTCGAGCTTGGCAATGACGTCATCGGGAAGTTTCTTTGCGGTGAAGCCGACAAACTGAGACATGATGTCTGTCATTTTTCTGACCTGTTCATTAGACATAATAGTTTTCTCCTTTTTCTTTGATGTTCTTTATTCTTCTGATTAACCCGGGAAGAACGGGAATGCGATCGGCAGGATGATCATACTGATGATCGTTGCGATGAGAATGAGAGGCAGACCGGCTTTGACATAATCATTGAATTTATAATTGCCGGCACCGACTACCATCGTATTGGCCGGCATACCGATCGGGGTTGCGTATGCGCAGGATCCGCCGATGACGCATGCCATGAGTACGGCTCTTGGATCAGCGCCCATGCCCTGGGCAATGGACAGACAGATCGGAGCCATGAGAGCAGTTGTTGCAGTGTTGGACATGAAGTTTGTCAGGATGCAGCAGAGGATGAACACGACGAATGTCAGGATGTAGGGAGAAGGATTCGCTCCCAGCATGCCGATGACAGTGTTTGCGATCATTTCACCTGCGCCTGTGTTCTGCAGAGCAGAAGCCAGTGACAATGTTCCGCCAAAGAGGAAGATCGTTTTAAGGTCTATGGATTTCAGAGCTTCTTTTTCAGAAATGACACCTGTGAGAATCAGCAGGATTGCACCGATACATCCGGTTACGCAGAGCTTGATTCCGATCTGATCCTCAAAGATCATACCGAGCAGTGTTGCGACAAGAATGACAAGGGACAGTGTCTTTTTCCATTGCGGCACATCCGAGAAGTCACGGGCCTGATCAAATACGCTGTCACCGTCGTCGGTTGTTTCGTGATTGGGCAGGAAACGGAAACCGATGGTTGCGTAGAACAGAATTCCGGCAGCCAGGATCGGCAGACCGACAATCGCATATTCGAAGAAGCCGAACTTCAGACCAAGCGGTTCAAGGGTTG